>NZ_JADEYP010000025.1 GCF_020295405.1 Sphingobacterium bovistauri | reverse complement strand
ACTATGCCAATTCATAATTGGGGCATAATCCTTAATCAGTTCTTAACTTTATTTGAAAAAAGAGTCCAATTGTAATTAACAACTGAACTCCATATTTTTAAATTTACACAGTTCGTGAGACAGTCCCTTACTTGAATAATTCCAACGCCTTTTTTACACGATTTATAACAGTTTCTTTACCCAACAGTTCAGTAATCACAAATACATCAGGTCCGAACTTACCTCCTACCAACATGATACGATATGGCATCATTAACTCACCTATTTTCATTCCTGACTCCCCTACTTTCCCTTTAAACAAAGACTCTAACGATGACGCTGTCCAATCTTGTTGACTTTCAAAATCTGCTATGATTCTTTCAAAGAAAGCAGTTTTATCATCATTCCATTTGGGCTTCACTGCGTCTACGTCATACTGTGAAGGTTCTTCAAAAAAGAAGGATGCTTGACCCCAAAAATCAGAAACATAAGTCAATCTTTCTTTTACAACACTTAAGACAGCATTTACCTTAGCTAAATTTATTTCTTGGATACCTTCATTAATTATTGTTTGCTTGATATAAGGCATCAAATCTTCATTATCACTATTCTTGATCCATTCATGATTGAACCATTTCGCCTTCTCAAAATCAAATTTAGCTCCACTCTTACTGATACGCTCTACAGAGAATTTTTGGATTAATTCATCTATAGAAAATAATTCTTGATCTGTACCGTCATTCCATCCTAATACACCCAACATATTAACAAACGCTTCTGGCAAGAATCCCAATTCACGGAACCCCTTTGTCAAATCACCTGTTTTAGAATCTGTCCAATTCATAGCGTAAACAGGGAAACCCAATCGATCACCATCACGCTTACTTAATTTACCATTTCCATCTGGTTTAAGAATAAGTGGCAAATGTGCCCATTGTGGCATTTGATCCTTCCAACCCAAATATTCCCATAATAATAAATGAACTGGCGCAGATGGCAACCACTCTTCTCCGCGGAAAATATGTGATATTTCCATTGCTTTATCATCCACTACTACAGCCAAATGATAAGTTGGCATACCATCAGCCTTCAATAGCACTTTATCATCTATTAATTTTGTCTCAAAAGAAACGCGACCACGAATCATATCGTCAAAAGTGACAACCTCATCTTCTGGCATTTTAATACGAATAGTATGCGGTGTGCCAGCATTCAATAAAGCCTCTGTTTCTTCAGCTGACAGACTCAAAGAGTTACGCAGACTTAATCGATTCTCATGTGAATATCTAAAATTGGGTTGTAATTGACGTTGTGCATCTAATTCCTCCGCTGTATCAAATGCATAATATGCAGTACCATCAGCAATCAATTGCTCGGCAAATTTACGATAGGAAGGTTTACGCTCACTTTGACGATAAGGTCCAAAAACCCCAGGCTTTGACGGGCTTTCGTCTGGTGATATCCCACACCATGCGAGACACTCATTTATATATTCTTCAGCACCAGGTACAAATCGTGTCTGATCAGTATCTTCAATTCTTAAAATAAATTCACCTTGATGATGTCTAGCAAATAAATAATTGAACAAGGCAGTTCTTACACCACCCAAATGCAATCCTCCTGTAGGACTTGGTGCAAAACGCACTCTTACTTTCTGTTGTGAACTCATTTTGCAAAATTACTTATTTCTCATTTAATAAATGAATTAGAACTTCATGAGCTAATCATTTTAAACCTAATATTGAATAAAATCCTTATTTTGTAGTAGTTTTTGATCCAGAATGAACCCAATTCAATATAACACAAAACAAGCTTGGAAAATTGTCCTATTAATATTTGCAGCAGCCATTGGCATTGCTTCATTATGGTATAGCAATTACCTAGTCAAAAGTCTTTCCAAATCCGAACGTACCAAAGCCGAAGTATGGGCTATGAGTACGCGAAGCATAATGACCATGCCTGATGTTGATGATGAATTCATTAGCTTTATCTATGCAGTGCGCGATAGCCTTTCTCTACCAGCAATCATTACCGATGAACAAAATAATATTATTTTTTGGCGTGATTTGGATTCCACAAAAACGAATATAAAACTGGAAGATTCTTTGAAAAGTAATGTACAATATGATCCCTTATATTTTCAAAAGGAATTAGATCATATGAGACAAGCCCATGCTCCCATTACACTTACACTAGAAAATGGTGAAAAGTGGTCTGTATTTTATCGTGATTCGAAGGCTTTACGCAACCTCAAGATTTTTCCATTCATCCAGCTCTCACTGATTGCCATATTTTTAATCATAGCCTATACAGTCTTTAATAGTATCAAACGCTCTGAACAAAATTTAGTATGGGTAGGTATGGCAAAAGAAGCGGCACATCAACTTGGAACTCCTATTTCTTCTTTAATGGGGTGGATAGAACTTATTAAATTGAAATTTGATGCAGAGAACGATCAAGTGGTTAATGAAATGGAACGCGATGTCACCCGCTTAGAAATAGTAGCAGACCGATTTTCAAAAATTGGATCAAAACCCATCCTGACCAATTATAATGTCTATGACGTGATAATGAATTTTGTAGCATATTTTAAGGTACGAACGAGTGAAAAAATCACATTTCAAGTAGCAGGTGATTCCCATGTGGAGGCCATGCTGAATGTTCCATTATTTGACTGGATACTAGAAAATTTACTCAAAAATGCTGTTAACGCTATTGATAAAGAAGGCAATATACTGTTAGTAATTAAAGAAAATATTGCGAAAGAGGAAATTTTTATAGACATTAGTGATACAGGTAAAGGTATACCTAAATCTAATTTTGAAGCCATATTTCAGCCCGGATTTACAACAAGACAACGTGGATGGGGTTTGGGACTGAGCTTGACCAAGCGTATGGTAAGTTATCACAAGGGACAAATTTTTGTGAAAGAATCTGAAGTTGGAAAAGGCACTACATTTAGAATAATATTAAAAAGCAATTTAAATTATGAACCTACTCAAGTCTGACGACTATCCTGCGATTTACGAAGATTACATAGAGAATGTTCAAGGTGACGTTATGGAAGAACTCCAAAACCAACTTGAGTTATTTCCTCAATTTATTAAGGAAATTCCGAAAGAAAAAGAACTGTACACCTACGCTGAGGGAAAATGGACTGTAAAAGAAATTCTATGCCACATCATTGACACAGAACGAGTAATGTCTTATCGTGCTTTACGTTTTGCTCGCAATGATATGACAGCATTAGCATCATTTGAACAGGATGAATTCGTCACTTTTGGTCGTCACAATGAAAGAGAGATCGATAGTATAATTGAAGAATTTAAACACCTCAGAGCAGCTAACATTGCACTATTTAAAACATTCAACGAAGTAGAACTTACTCGCAAGGGAATGGCTTCGGATAGACTGATCTCTGTTCTCGCTTTCATTTACGTAATCGCAGGACATTTAAATCATCATCAATTCATATTACAACAAAAATACTTAAACAGCTAAAGATGATTTGGAGGACAGGATATAAATTGGAGGATATAAATGTATTATTTAGCAAATACATGACTGGCTTGTTAGACATAAAAGCAACTTCTATTACAGGTGATAGTTTAGTAGCCTCTATGCCCATTACGGAGAAAGTATTACAGCCATATGGCATATTACATGGAGGTGCTTCAGTCGTCCTAGCTGAATCGGTTGGAAGTGTTGCTTCAGCCTTGATAATTGACACAGACACGCACAATGCTGTTGGCCTAGAGGTTAATGCAAACCACCTCCGTCCTGGCAAATTAGGCAATCACCTTGATGCAGTCTGCACGCCAATACATCTTGGTAGAACGACACACGTGTGGGATATAAAAATTAGTGATGATAAGAAAAGATTAATATGCATATCAAGACTAACAGTCGCGATCATTAAAAAATAAAAAATTCAAAACTTTTCAAGATCAATATTGTTATCAATACAAAGTACCATTAACATGGTAATATGATACGGTTTAGGTTTTTAGAGAGGATTCGCCCAACGAGTCCTCTCTTTTATTAAAATTTTTAAAAAGAACAATCGTGTGCTTAAAATATTTTTTTAAAAATCCATTAAATTTTATTAGTCTTGTAAGAGGAACTTTTAATCTTTAAACCAATAAATAAAATTATAATATCTAAAAAAGTTCTAAAAAGAATAATTAACAAATTTAATCAAAGTATGTCTTCAACATCTCCATCGAGCGCTTTAGGGAATGCGCAGCCACAAAAGACCGCCTTTCTTCCTATGGCTATCTGCTGTCTTTTGTTTTTCATTTTAGGATTCTTTACTTGGGCAAATGGAGCTTTAATTCCTTTTGTTAAATTAGCTTTCAGACTAGATTCTGATTTGCAAGCATTTTTTGTATTGTTTGCCTCCTACATTGCTTACTTCTTTTTAGCCTTACCAAGTTCTTGGATTATAAAAAAAACAGGGTTTGAGTACGGTTTAATTTTAAGCCTTATCCTATTAGGTGTAGGGTCTTTAATATTTATTCCTGCTGCACATCAAGGTAGCTATAACCTATTCTTATTAGGCATATTTGTACAAGGTTCAGCGATGGCTTTAATGCAGACTGCTATCAACCCTTACTTAAGTATTATTGGACCAATCGACAGTGCTGCACAACGTATCGCAATCGCTGGCGTATTTAATAAAGGAGCAGGCATTATTGTTCCCTTCATTCTAGGTGGCGTTCTATTAAAGGGCTCTGCTGAAATTTCTGAAAAACTAAAAAGTTTGCCTCCAGGACCAGAACATGATGCATTGATGCAATCCTTATTAAGCAGAGTTGATACATTATACATTATTTTAGCTGTAGTAGTTTGCTTATTTGCACTTGTAATAAAATTAGCTAAAATGCCTCCAGTTGATGTAGATAAAGAGGATGAATCTTCAATAGCTACTAGCGCTAGTGAAAAGAAAAACAGTGTATTCGATTTCCCACATTTATTTTTAGGTTCATTAGCTATCTTCGCTACTGTAGCTGTTGAGGTAATGGCTGGAGATATTATCGGTACTTATGGTCATCAATTGGCCTTACCAGAATTCTTTGTAAAGTACGGTACCGCATTTACACTAGTTTGTATGTTATTGGGGTATTTTATTGGTATTGTTGCAATTCCAAAATATGTTTCACAACAATACGCATTACGTATCTGTACATTTGTAGGTATTGGTTTAACTGTATTTTCCGTATTCACGACAGGACTTACATCATATATTGCATTAGCCTTATTAGGTGTTGCAAACGCTTTATTATGGCCCGCGATTTTTCCCCTTGGTATAAAAGGATTGGGTAAATTTACAAAAACTGGATCTGCTATTATGGTAATGGGTATTGCGGGAGGTGCAATATGGCCATTACTTTATGGATACTTAAAAGATACTGTAGGTATGAATTTCCAAATGGCATTCTTAGTTGCTATGATTCCTCCATATTTATATATCTTATATTTTGCTACTTATGGACATAAAATAGGCAAAAAAGCATAATTTATATTCTTCAAAAAATGCCCTAGAAATAAACTTCTAGGGCATTTTTTATTTAAATGAATAGATCTTCAATGGGGTTATACAATTTGTCAACCTCCTATCCCATTCTCCTACATCAGAAATACAGTCTATGGGTTCGAAAAAGCTGATGCCATAAGATTTCACATCCGTACGACAGTTCCCCAAAAATTTATCGTAAAACCCTTTTCCATAACCTACTCTATTTCCTTGTTTATCGACCACTAGCAAAGGAACCAACACAACATCTATCTGCGTCTCCTCAACTATACGTCCTCCGACAGGCTCCAATATACCCCAATTATTTTCTACGAGTTTCGTATCCTTTTCAAGCAAATAATTCATCATTACACCTTTGCTAAAGTCAGATTTCGAAACAACTAATTTGATATGAGGAAAATTTACAGTGATCCATTTTATAAAGGATGAGGTGTCAGGCTCATTGAATTTTTCTATAGGGAAATAGACATGTACATATGTGTATAATTGCCAATCAAATTGTTTCAAATTTTCTAAAATCTGCAAATTTAAATACAATCTTACTTCAATACTTAGATTATTTCGCTTCTTCTTATATTCCGAACGCAATTGGTCTTTAGTCATATTCTCTTATACTAAAAACGGTCTTGCAGTGGAGTACTAACAAGACCGAAATAATCAACCTAAACCTAAATTCTTAAATATTTTATTTTACACGCTCGATATAATCACCCGACGCTGTATCTACTTTAACTTTGTCACCTTGATTGATAAAAAGAGGTACATTAATTTCTACACCAGTTTCAACTGTAGCCTTTTTCATAGCATTAGTAGAGGTATCCCCTTTTACAGCAGGCTCTGTATATGTAATTTCTAACTCGACATTCTTAGGTGCTTGAGCCATAATAGCTTCATCACTTTCAAATGCAACAATTACATTCATACCCTCTTTCAAGAATCGTGCCGAACTACCGAACAAAAATTTTGGAATATTGAATTGTTCATATGATGCATTGTCCATAACCACAAAAAACTCTCCATCCTCATATAGATATTGATAATCACTCGTTTCTACACGTGCGATCTCTACCGCTTCATCTACACGAAATCTATATTCTACAACTTTACCTGTTTTAACATTACGCATTTTGGCTTGATAAAAAGCACGCAAGTTACCTGGTGTACGGTGTATAAATTCTTCAACATTTACCAATTCACCATTGAAACGTAAAACATTACCTGATTTTACTTCTGAAGCTTTAGCCATTTGATTTATATTATTGTTAATAAATTACAAATGCAAAAATAGAAAAAAGTATGCGCTTATAAAAACGATTGACTTACTTATAAGAAGTAATAGAAAATGTTTGATCACAAAAAGTATACTCTTTCTCTTGATTGGATCCAATTATCAATAGTCGATCTGAAGATAATGTAGATTTAACGAGATCCAAATACCACTGCTCGCCTGAAGTATCAAGATTGGAAGTGGGCTCATCCAAAAATAAAAGTCTTGATTCACTACAACAGGCTAATGCTAACTTAACACGTTGCTTCATTCCTGACGAAAAGAATTTCAAACTCTTATTTGCAGACTTTTCCATTCCTAAGATTTCTATGATTTTTTTTGAATCAAAATTGGGAAGATAGTTCTTGAATTCGAAATGGAATTTAAATAATTCATTAAGCGTGAACTCCTCAATTAATTCGATATAAGGAGCAGCAATTGAAATATTTTTATAGACAGACTCTATATCAACTGTCGTAGACTCTTTGGTAAATATTATTTTACCTTCACTGGGTGTCAATTGTCCAGCCAACACCTTGATTAACGTTGATTTGCCAGAACCATTAGGACCTAATATTGCATATGACTGGTTGGAAGAGAAGGTATAATCTATACCTTTGAATATCCATTCTTGATTAAACCTTCTCCCTAAATTTTGTAAAGTTATATTCAATAAACGCTCATTTTAATGATTAAACACTTACTTTTCCAGTATTGAAACCTCTTACTACACCACGATTCGAGCTACGCACAAACCCCAATATCTCGTCTCTGATTTCAGTAGCTTCAAATTCTGCTTCCACAATATCTAATGCTTTCGCTAAATTTCTATTTTGAACAAATAGTACACGATAGATATTTTGAATCTCAGAAATTTGCTCTGATGTGTATCCTCTACGACGAAGCCCAACAGAGTTAATACCAGCATAAGAAATAGGCTCACGTGCCGCTTTGATAAATGGAGGAACATCTTTACGAACTAATGTACCACCTGTTACAAAAGAATGAGAACCAATTTTGCAAAACTGGTGCACAGCAACCAAACCTGCTAATACCACATGGTCACCAACCGTAATATGCCCAGCCAAAGTACTTGAGTTTGAAAAAATACAATGATCCCCGATAATACAGTCATGTGCTATATGACTATATGCCTGAATTAAACAATTCTTTCCAATTACAGTTTTATACCTGTCTTTAGTACCTCTATTGATTGTGACACACTCACGTATTGTTGTATTATCGCCTATCTCGGCTGTAGTTATCTCACCCTCAAACTTTAAATCTTGAGGTTCTCCTGAGATTACAGCCCCTGGAAAGATACGGCAGTTCTTTCCTATGCGAGCGCCGTTCATTATGGTCACATTCGACCCGATCCACGTACCCTCGCCAATTATCACATCCTGATGTATTGTACTGAAAGGATCAATTACAACATTTGCAGCAATCTTTGCTTCAGGATGTATGTACGATAAAGGTTGTATCATTATATATTAATTATTTCACTTTTACTATTTGAGCCATTAATTCGGCTTCACTCACGATCTTCTCGCCGACCATCCCAACGCCTTTCATACGAGCTATACCTCTACGAATTGGTTCTAACAACTCGCAACTAAATATAATGGTATCTCCTGGGTGAACCTGATTCTTGAATCTAGCATTTTCTATCTTCAAAAATAACGTCAACCAATTCTCAGGATCCGGCACTGTATTCAACACCAAAATACCTCCAGTCTGAGCCATTGCTTCTATTTGCAATACTCCTGGGAATACTGGCGCTCCTGGAAAATGTCCCATAAACAAATCTTCGTTCATCGTAACATTTTTCAAACCCACAACATGCGTTTGTGATAATTCCAAAATTTTATCAATCATCAAAAATGGTTGACGATGTGGAAGAATTTTCATGATTTGTACCGTATCATACACTGGTGTTGCATGAATATCATACGTATTGATTTTCTTCTTTACTTTGTCTCTTTTAATTTGATTCTTAATACGCTTTGCGAAAGCAACATTCGCAGCATGTCCAGGACGAGCTGCCATAATATGCCCCTTAATAGGTTTTCCGATTAAGGCTAAATCACCAATCATATCTAATAGCTTATGACGAGCTGGCTCATTTTGGTGTCTTAATTGTATATTATCCAATATGCCTTCATCTGCTACAGTTACTTTCTTATTAAATAAGCTTTGTAATTTGTCCAATTCATCTGTTGATACTTCCTTATCAACGATAACGATAGCATTAGACAAATCGCCACCTTTAATTAAATCATTATTAACCAAGGCCTCTAACTCATGCAGAAAACAAAAAGTGCGCGATGATGAAATTTCTTTTTCAAAATCATAAATCGAGCTAATCGATGCATGTTGACTACCCAATACTGGAGAATTAAAATCAATCATACAAGTCAATCTATAACCATCCAATGGCATACCGACGATTTCGACTTTACGATCTGATTCAGAATAATGAATATTTTCTTTGATTTCGTAAAAATCACGATCAGCATCTTGATCAACAAAACCAACCTCTGTTAATTTCTCAATAAAAACACTTGAACTTCCATCTAAAATCGGAACTTCTGGGCCATCTAAATCAATAAGAACATTATCTACTTGTAGACCGATCAATGCTGCCATTAAATGTTCAATTGTACTTACTGAAGCACCATTTTCTGTAATTGTAGTTCCTCTTGAAGTATCAGATACATTATCAGCATCAACTGATACTATAGGTTGATCTTCAATATCAATACGTCTAAATTTGAACCAATGATTCTCAGGAGCTGGTCTCAAGGTTAAAGTAACAGATTTACCTGTGTGTAAACCAATTCCTGAAATTGTAACCTCAGATTTTATAGTCCTTTGCTTTGTGTTCATTTCATCCATTTTATGGTAAATAGTTTTATTTGTCTTTCAATAATTTCTCCAACTCAATTATACGTCTTTCCAGATCAGGTAATTTGGTATAAATTACTTGTGAACGTAATTGACTGGTGTATGGAGCAAATGGAGTTCCTCCCCATTTCTTGTATGCATCTTTAATAGTCCTGTTTATCCCCGATTGGGCTTGTATTTGAGTCCCATCAGCTATACTGATGTGACCAACAACACCAACCTGCCCACCTAAGATCACTTGCTTTCCTACTTTAGTACTTCCAGAGACCCCTGTTTGAGCAGCAATAACTGTATTTTCACCAATCTCCACATTGTGCGCTATTTGAATCAGATTATCCAATTTCACACCTGTACGAACTATAGTTGAGCCTAATGTAGCCCTATCTATTACTGTATTGGCACCTATTTCGATATTGTCTTCTAAGATCACATTACCAATCTGTGGAATCTTATCATAAGTGCCATTAGCTTGAGGTGCAAATCCAAAACCATCACTGCCAATTACAGATCCAGAGTGAATAATTACATTCGAGCCAATGATACAATCATAATATACAGTAACTCCAGGAAAAAGAGTTGTATTGTCCCCGATTGTAACATTATCCCCAATATATACGCGTGGATATATTTTTACATTTTTACCTATTTTTACGTCTTTACTGATATAAGCAAATGCTCCAATGTATCCACCCTCACCTATTTGCGTAGATTCGTGAACAAAAGTTGGCTCTTCACGACCTGATCGATCGAGACGCAATGCGTTATAAACTTTTAATAACTCCGAAAAAGAAGTATATGCATCTTCTACACGTATTAATGTTGCCTTCACAGGCTTTTGCAAGACTAAATCTTGATTTACGATAACAATACTTGAGTTTGTTTCGTATAAAAATTGTTCATATTTACGATTAGACAAAAATGACAAAGCGCCCTCAAACCCCTCTTCAATTTTGGCTAATTGTGCTACCAAAACTTCAGGATTTCCCTCTACTGTCCCATTTAATAATGTCGCTATTTGCTCCGCTGTAAATTGCATGTACTACAAATGTATCTTTTTTTCTGAAAATAGTTTAATATTTTGAGCTTACACCCATATCTTTAGTCGCCAATTCTTTGGGATATGTCAACGCGTATTTAATTACTTTTTTGGACAATGCCTCCAAATTTGACAGATCGGAAGCCTCTGCAATCTCTAACAGTTGTCCTTTATTATTAACAATACGAATAGGCTCTTTTTCAGCACTATATGCTGAATTATAAATAACTTGATAATATATAAAATAATCGATTTGCTCTGGAGTCAAATTCAGTTGCTCTTTTGCTTGTTCTTTATACCAAGCAATTTCAGATTCTTCAAAATCAGTTGAACGAAGCTCTGTACGAAATAAATCTCTTTTGAGAATTCTTTCACATAACGTACTCAGTATAAAATCATCATGATCTACCCAACATTTCAATGCCGAAAGTATATCCGTATCATCTAATTTTGTAAACCAATTAAGATGGGATTCTTCTGCTATAAAATTTTCTGCATTTACTCTGTTTTTCAGAAAATGCTGTAAAGCTGGTGTTGCAAACAATACTTCTCCTTGATTACTTAACTCCTTCGCTCTTTTTAGCGCCTTAATGAGCATTTGTTCTGCTGCGATTACTGTCTTATGAAGATAAACTTGCCAATACATCAATCGACGTGCTATCAAGAATTTCTCAACAGAATAAATACCCTTTGCTTCTACAACTAATTCATCGTTTGCGACAGTCAACATTTTAATGATGCGATCAAATGATATGACTCCTTCTGAAACTCCTGTAAAAAAACTATCTCTATTCAAATAGTCCATTCGATCGGTATCGAGCTGTCCTGAAACAAGCTGATGCAAGAAACGGCGAGGGTAATTATCATTGAAAATAGTAATAGCCAATGATAGTCTTCCTGAAAATTCAGTGTTTAATCTATCCATTAGCATCGAGGAAATCACTTCATGCGAAACTCCTTCAATCAATGTGTGCTCTAAAGAATGACTAAAAGGGCCATGGCCAATATCATGAAGCAATATCGCTACTAGCGCTGCCTCCTCTTCCTCGCCTGAAATAGCTACTTCTTTGCTTCGTAGTGTATCTATAGCTAATTGCATCAGATGCATTGCTCCAATAACATGCTGAAATCTGGTATGTAAAGCACCTGGGTAAACCATATGTGTCATACTCACTTGCTTTATATACCGAAGACGCTGGAAATACGGATGTTGAATAAGGTCAAATATAAAACCAGACGGAATTGACACAAAACCGTATACTGGATCATTAATGATTTTTTTCTTATTCAACAGACTTTCCTTTATGAAGTTTACTATCTTTACAAGTATGCTACGGTTTTATCCAAAAAACACCAAATCTAAGATAAATGCAAAGATAAAGAGATTACCGTTAATTAGTGTTAAAAAATGGTAGTTATTTAGAATTTAAGTGCTATTTTGAATGTTATACCTATTAATTGTAGGAAGTAATTAATCAATTTTACATTGTATTGATTTAACAAATTTGATCTTATCTAAATTGACGTATTGAAATGACAAAAACACACATACTATGGGCTGATGATGAAATCGAATTTTTGAAACCCCACATATTACTTCTAGAAGATAAAGGATATAGAGTTAAAACAGTAAACAATGGCACAGATGCTGTAGAAGCATTTCGAAATGAACCTTTTGATTTAGTATTCTTAGATGAGAATATGCCCGGTCTTACTGGATTAGAAACCTTAAGCATATTAAAATCAATCAACCCCACAATTCCTAATGTCTTAGTGACAAAAAACGAGGAAGAACAGCTTATGGAAGAGGCTATCGGAGCAAAAATCGATGACTACCTCATTAAACCCGTTAACCCAAGACAAATTCTATTGACAATCAAGAAGTTCACAGAGAACAAACGTATTGTGAATGAAAAAACCTCTATGGCTTATCAACAAGAATTCCAAAACCTGGGTTCACTGATTAATGAAGGGTTGGATTTCAAAGGTTGGGTCGAAGCATACAAGAAACTTATTTATTGGGAGCTTTCACTTGAAAAACTAGAAAATGAAAGCATGCATAATATATTGCGAACACAGAAATCTGAAGCCAATAATGTTTTTTTTAAATACATTGAAAAAAACTATACCAATTGGATGAAAAACCCGGAAGAATCGCCCGTACTTTCACATCAATTATTTAAAAAGAAAGTCCTTCCTACTCTATCACAAGACCGTCCCACATTCTTTTTCTTAATTGATAACCTACGTTACGATCAATGGAAGCAAATCAATGATGTGATTACTGATTATTTCAGACTAGAAGAAGAAGACAACTATTACTCAATTCTTCCAACCGCAACCCAATATGCAAGAAATGCTATTTTTAGCGGACTAACACCACTAGAAATGGAGAAAAGGTTTCCAGATTTATGGCTAAATGATGAATCAGAAGGTGGCAAAAACTTAAATGAAGATAAATTTTTAGCCGATCAAATCAAAAGATTGTACCGCAAAGAAATCAAACACAGCTACACAAAGGTTCTTACACACGAACAAGGTCGTGATGTCGTTGATAACCTTAGTAACCTAATGGGCAATAATCTTAATGTTTTGGTGTATAATTTTGTAGATATGCTTTCTCATGCACGAACTGACATGGCTATGATTCGCGAACTAGCAAACGACGAAGCGGCTTACCGTTCATTAACATTATCATGGTTTGAGCATTCCCCACTTTTGGATGCACTAAAATGGTTGTCACAAAAAAATGTACGTATTGTAATAACCACCGACCATGGCACTATACGTGTTAAAAAGCCAAGTAAAATTATTGGTTATAAGAACACAAATACAAACTTACGATATAAGCAGGGTAAAAATTTGAACTATAATAGTAAGGATGTGTTTTTAATCAAAAACCCCCATGATGCGCAACTACCGACATCCAGCATGAGTTCAATCTATGTTTTTGCGAAAGACGACATCTATTTTGTATACCCAAACAATTACAATCAATTTGTCAATTATTTCGTAGGCACATTTCAACATGGAGGTATTTCGCTAGAAGAAATGATAATTCCCTATGCCACATATATTCCAAAATGATAATTTTGCAGTATGACTATTGAGGTAAAAAATTTAAGCGAATTAAAAGAAGCTGCAAAATTAGTTGTTGACACGTATTCCAAAGATCGAATTTTTCTATTTTATGGAAATATGGGAGCTGGCAAAACAACTTTTATCAATGAATTATGCCTTGCTTTAGGCGTAACAGAACACACCTCTAGTCCAACATTTTCGATAGTCAATGAATATAGCATTCCGCAAGGCTGTATTTATCATTTTGATTTTTATAGATTAAAGGACGAAATGGAAGCCTTGGATATGGGATATGAAGAATATTTTTATTCAGGAGATTACTGTTTTGTAGAATGGTCAGAAAAAATCCCAAATCTAATACCCCTAAATTACGTAAAAATAGCTATTGAGGTGTCAGAGAATCAACATCGATTGATTACCATCGAAAAAAAATAATTTTTTTCGAACCCCATGCAACCATTCTCCAAAATCTTGCGTCTTCCTATTAAACTAACATCAATTGGAGAATTTTAACTTAAATAGAATGTGGCAGGGATGCCAAGCGCAGGATAAAAAATCGCAAGCGCAACTCTATAATTTTTTCTCCAAAAAGATGTTTGTGGTTTGTCTGCGTTATGCGCAAACAACCCTTGAGGCTGAAGACATTCTTCAAAACGGTTTTATCAAAGTTTTTACGAAGCATCATTTATTTGATGGCAAAGGTTCGTTAGAAGGTTGGATCAAACGAATCATGGTCAATACAGCTATTGAAAGCTATCGAAAAAGTAAAGAAAAAATTACGGATAGTATCGATGAGTATCATGAGAATACGATTCACAGTCACTTTCCGAGTGACACCACTTCTTACCAAGACTTGTTGAAACTGATTAAAGAATTGCCTTTAGGATATAGAACGGTTTTTAACTTGTATGCTATCGAAGGTTACAGCCATAAAGAAATAGCAGAAATGCTAAATATATCAGAAGGAAGTTCAAAGTCGCAACTTTCGAGAGCAAGACAAGTACTACAGCATAAATTGATTAAAGAAAACACACTATAAGATGGAGTCACAAGATTTAGATAAATTATTCCGAGATGCTTTTGAGCAAGCGGAAGAGACGCCAAGTGCCTGTGTTTGGCAGGGTATCGAACAGGAATTAGCACAAGAAAAAAAGATAATTCCTTTCTATAGCAAATATAGAACGCAACTATCTATAGCAGCTACTTTTTTAGTATTCTTTGGGATTGGATTGACCTTTTACAAGAACTCAACACCTTCTGGCAAAGAAAAAATTGAAGAAGTACTGACTTCTATTGAGCAACCAACTGAGTCTTCTGATAAAAAGACTGAAAATCCAGTTTTTGAAAAAGAGTTACCGACAATTGAATCGGAAAAATTGATTACTAATAATAGCGAAGAAATATTGGTGACTAACTCAGATGTACAACCTAAATCTCAAGACAATTCAGTAAGTAAAAATCAGCAAGATGATGACAGCTTTGAAATCGAAGAAAAACAAGAAATCATCGAGCAAGATCAAATATTGACTGCTGTAGACGTTGATATTAAAATCACACAACCTCAATACGAAAACATTAGAACAATAGAACCTATAAGTAATGATTTACAAAATTCGTTTGCATTCACAGCACCAAAAGAAGAAGTAAAAACTTCTATTGTCACCCGAGTATTAAATGGTATCACCAAAAACATTTTGACAAAAGGTATTGATATACAAGAAAATAAAGAAATAGAGTTTAAAAACGACGACGAAGGATCCATCACTCTGAATATATTCAACTCATTAGCAAAAAAATAAACCCAATTAAATTATAAAAGATATGAAAGCACTTTACAACATAGCGTCAATTCTAGGTTTGTGTCTATTTATGATAAATAATACAAACGCTCAAACTGTTTCGACAACTACAGTAGTAATCGAAAAGACAGACACCACAAAATCTCAAAATAGAAATATTACGATATTAGGAGAAAAAGAGTCAAACAACAACAAATACCCTCGTGCATTTGGCGGAGTAACGTTTACACGAATTGACTGGGGATTTTCCCGTATCATGGATGATGGAGCTTTCTCCCTTTCTGATGAAAATCAATTCATGAAATACAAAAAAGCATCAAACTTTGGTTTCGATATAGCTCAATTTGGGATTCGTGCGAGTGATAATTTTAAGACATACATTTCAGCAGGATTCGAATGGAATTACCTTCGTCTAGAGAATAATATCATCTTCAATGAAAACACATCACCAATATCATTTGAACCAAGCAATGTCGAATATAAAAAGAATGTATTTACAACCACATACCTACGTTTGCCATTGACATTTGAATGGAGAAGTGATAAAAACAGAAAAGGTGAACGTGTAAAAGTTGCTTTTGGCGCGATGACAGGAATCTTATTAAAAGGTACCCAACGTCTAAAAAGTAAACAGGATGGCAAACAAAAATTTAAAGACAACTATAGTTTAGCCTCGTTTCAATACGGCCCATTCGTAAGATTAGGGTATGATGACTTCGGAATTTTCGCTAAATATTATGTGAATGATTTCTTTGAGAAAAGTCCTGCTCAGAAAAACCTTAACAACTTAGCTTTTGGTATTACTTTAGGATTTTAATCGCAATAATTCATTTATTAAACTTATTTTTATGCCGAAAGTAACTTTCGGCATTTTTTCATTTATGGCTAAAACCTCTTCTTGTCAATATATTCCTACGGACACCCAAAAGTTGGGTGTAGCAGCAATTCATGGTGAAAACATCACTTCTATTTTTAAAGGTAAAAAGGATGTAATCGCCGTTGAAAATGTATCGTTTGACATTGATCAGAAAAAGATAACAGCTATAATTGGTGAGTCTGGCAGTGGAAAAAGCACATTATTAAAATTAATATACGGCCTATTAGAGCCACATTCTGGCGAGGTAAGATACAAAGGATGGTTGGTTCCTACACGTAAAGACAAGTTGATTCCTGGTCATGATGCCATGAAAATGGTTTCACAGGGTTTTGATGATTTAAATCTGTATGCTAAAGTCTGGGATAACGTAGCCTCACAACTACCTAATACTAACCTAGAGTATAAAAAAACACGTACAGAAGAAACGTTAAAAAAACTTCGCATAGACCACCTTGCGCAACAACGCGTTGCAGATTTGAGTGGTGGAGAGCGTCAACGTGTTGCAATAGCACGCGCTTTGATTAATGACCCTGAGGTATTGTTGATGGACGAACCTTTTAATCAAGTAGACGCCGCATTTAGAGATGGTCTTCAGCATGATATTAAGCAAATTGTATTGGAAACTGGATTAACTGTAATACTTGTTTCTCATGACCCAGCGGAAGTATTGGCGATGGCTGATGCTCTTATTGTAATGCGCAATGGTAAAATTGTCGATGCAGGAAATCCAAAAGATTTATATTACAATCCTAAACATCCATATACTGCATTACTTCTAGCAAAAAGTAATATAATCAATGCAACACAAGCTTCAATACTACAAATTGAGAGCACAAAGCAGGTAGCCATTCATCAAGAGTGGATTGATGTTGAAGAGCAGCCTAACGCACCATTTATCATAAAAGAAATTAAATTTAGAGGGTTCTATAGTGAATATGTCGTAGGTAATGATAAAATTAATCTACATGCTATTGTCAAAACAAAAACCCCTATTCCAATAGGAACAGGAGTAAATATTCTTATCCAAGATTCGATATCATTCTCACAATAATTTTTATTACATTTTTACTTTTTCTACCCACTCTAACATAGGTACAAACCAATCCTTTGGTTCTTTTTTATTATTCATTCCAAATCCATGTCCGCCCAATTCATAAGAAAACAGGTAATTGGGGATTTTATAATTATCTAATGCCCTTTGATATAATAAGCTATTCTCTATTGGGACAGCCTTATCATCTTTAGCATGGATTAAAAAAGCTGGTGGAGTATTTTCAGTTATTTGTTTTTCATTTGAAAAACGAGTTAAATCAGTATCAGAAAAATCAGGACCTATCAGATTTGTCTTCGACCCATTATGCGTAACTCCATCTACCATAGAAATAACTGGGTAGACTAGAATAGAAAAATCTGGTCTAAGTAATTTTGATGATATTTTTTTTGCCTGATAGTCTGTCTCAAAATGCGTTGATAAGGTAGAAGCTAGATGCCCTCCTGCTGAGAACCCAACAACACCAATACTTGGTTTTTTCATTTTAAGCGTTGTTACTTTATCCTTCACAACAACCATTGCTTGTTGAGCATCTTGAATCGGAGCAATACGCTTATCAATTTGTTGCTTTGCACTCGGTAGCCTATATTTCAATACAAACGCACAATAACCCAAATCAGAAAGTCTCTTAGCAACTTGATGACCTTCATGATCCATTGCCAAATGATGATATCCGCCACCTGGAAATATTAGAAAAACTTTTGCATGTTTTATTTCTGAAGGAATGTATGCATATAATGCCGGTGAATTTTTCGAAATATCTGCAGTATCCTTTTTGTTGGGTATTACACTATATAACGCTAGTTGTTCCTGTGCTTGTAGAAATCCAAAAAGCAGACTCATAAATATTGATAAATATAATTTCATAGGTTTATTGATTAGCAACAATCATCAAAGATAAATCTTTATAAGGAATATTGAATCTATCAGCAATATCTTTATTCGTTAAGCTTCCTTGATAAAGATAAACTGCGTTACGAATCCCTGGATGACTCCATATTAGGTTACTTAGATTACCACACTCACCAATTTGTAGTAGAATCGGTGTAAAAACGTTAGTCAGTGCATAAGTTGCTGTACGAGCTACTCTAGAGGCAATATTAGGCACACAATAATGAATAACATCATATTTCCGAAATACAGGCTTGTCATGTGAAGTTATTTCAGATGTTTCAAAACATCCTCCTTGATCAATTGACACATCTATTACCACCGAATTAGGTTTCATCTCAGATACCGTTTCTTCAGAGATTAAACAAGCAGAACGTCCATTTTTTGCGCGCAAAGCCCCTATTGCCACATCGCATGACTTAATAGCTTTATTCAGAATAATCGGCTGTATTATAGAAGTATACACACGCGAACCTATGTTGTTTTGCAACCTTCTAAGCCTATACACCGAACTATCAAAAACTTTCACTTGTGCCCCCAATGCTATGGCCGTACGTGCAGCATACTCACCTACCGTACCTGCTCCGATTATCACAATTTCAGTTGGAGGCACCCCTGTTATACCACCTAGCATTAGCCCTTTCCCGTCAAAAACATTTGACAAATATTCTGCTGCAATTAAAATAGAAGTAGCGCCGACAATTTCACTCATTGCTCTGACTACCGTCAAATGCCCTCCCTCATCCTTCAAGTACTCATAAGACAACGCGGTGATTTGCTTCTTCATCAAGGAGTTGAGCACCTCACCATCGAGTAAACTTGGCTGTTGAGATGACATTAATATTTGCTTGTTTTTCATCAACCGAACCTCTTCTAAGGTTGGTCCTGCAATTTTTATTAAAACATCAGCGTTATATACACGTTCCTTTTCTTGCACTATTAGCGCGCCCTGTTCACTATAGTGATGGTCTAAAAAATTAGAATTATCACCTGCACCTGATTCTATTATTACTTGATGACCATACTCAACAAGTAATGACACAGACAAAGGGGTCAATGCTATCCGCTTCTCCTGAAACACAGTTTCTTTAGGAATTCCAATTACAAGCTGACGTTTGCTATTACTCAATGACTTAAGTAATTCCTTTGTTTGACCTAATACATTCTCCTTAATTTTCGTCATTATTATTCATTATTACCATCTTTTAGTCAATATAAATTATATACATAACTTTAATTTTAATAGCTTTGTGTATAAACTGCAGTATATTTAATGAAATTCTTTAAAGTTATTAACCATGTTCAAATATTACCTCGTTGGGTTATATTTTTCTTAGACTTAAGTTCAGCAATTATTGCTTTTTTAATTGCTTATTATCTTTATCAAGATACTAAAAACTTGCCTTTCGATGCAAATGTTTTCGCAACTGATTTCTTATTTTGCATAGGAGTGACTGCTGTATCATTCATCATTTTTAAGCTTTATTCTGGGATTGTTAGATATACGAGTTCAACAGACTCCATTCGTATACTATCATGTAATTTGCTTACTGTAATCATATTATTCGGCATCAAACTATTCGCTTTAGCAGCACGCCTACCATTCAATATTGACACCTCATTTATAATAATCTATTCATTATTACTCTTTGTAGGCTTAGTTGTATATAGAACTTCAATAAAAGTTTTTTTCCAGTATTCAAAGACAGCAAAAAAAATAAAGAAGAATGTATTAATATTTGGAGCCGGTGAATTAGGTATTGCGGTAAAAAGAACATTCGACCATGACTTGACAAGTAACAAAATTATTGTCGGTTTTTTAGATGATAATCCAACTAAACATGGAAAATCTATTGACGGTGTTCGCATATACAAATCAGATAATTTTGATCAAATATTGAATAAAATAGCAGTAGACGAATTAATAATTGCTACGCCATCTTTAATGCCTGAAAAGAAGAGTCAAATTATAGATATTTGTCTTGAGCATAATATCACTGTACTTACCCTACCTCCTGCTAAGCAAATCATGAATGGGGACATATCCCTAAACCAAATAAAGAATGTGAAGATTGAGGATTTACTTGAACGCGCTCCTATTAAAATCAGTAATGATTCAATCCTAGAGCAACTGAAAGGAAAAAGAGTGCTTGTAACAGGGGCTGCTGGATCTATAGGTAGTGAAATTGCGGCTCAAATAAGCAAATATTCGCCGCAGGTAATCATTTTATGTGACCAGGCTGAAACACCGCTTCACAATTTACAGCTTGATTTACAAGAAAAATTTAAAGATCAAATATATTATTCTTTTATTGCTGATGTAAAGAATTATGATAGGATGCGTCATCTGTTTGAAGAGTTTAAACCTCAAATTGTTTATCACGCCGCTGCTTATAAACATGTGCCGATGGTCGAAAATCATCCAATAGAAGGGGTAAGAACCAATGTATTGGGAACAATTAATCTTGCTAACCTTGCCGTAGAATTTAAAGCTAGAAAATTTGTTTTTGTCTCTACTGACAAAGCTGTAAACCCTACAAATGTAATGGGGGCCACTAAAAGAATAGCTGAAATATACGTGCAGGCACTTAATAACAAAATTGAAAAAGAAAATCGAGAGGAGCATACAAAATTTATAACCACACGATTTGGCAATGTATTAGGCTCAAATGGCTCGGTCATACCTCGATTTAGAGAACAAATTGAAAAGGGGGGGCCAGTTACTGTAACTCATCCAGATATCACACGTTATTTTATGACTATTCCAGAAGCTTGTCAACTCGTAATTGAGGCTGGTAGTATGGGAAATGGTGGTGAAATATTCGTCTTTGACATGGGTAAATCTGTTAAGATAGTTGATCTAGCGAAAAAAATGATTAAACTATCAGGCTACGAACCAAATAAAGATATAGAAATAAGATTCACAGGACTACGACCTGGAGAAAAACTCTACGAAGAGCTATTAAATGACCTAGAAAACACATTACCTACGCACCATGAAAAAATCATGATCGCTAAAGTAAGGGAAAACTGTTTCGAAGACGTGAAATCGCAAATTGATTTATTATTCGAAATCGTTAAATCACAACATAATTTAAATATTGTTAGGCAGATGAAAGTCATCGTTCCTGAATTTAAAAGCCAAAATTCAGAGTATGAAACATTAGACCCCCCTTCAATTCCGATAAATTAAGTTGTATCATTTTTGCAATTTATAGATTGGGGTATTGTATTTTTTCAATAAAAGTGTATTTTTGCGTTCCATAGTATTATATAATATAAACTAATGTCAACAAATCTTAATTCAACAGATCAAAAAGGATCTTTTTTTCAAGACAATCAAAAAAGCCTAATTTTTATTTTAGGTGCTATTGTCGTATTAATTCTTCTATATATCGGTTATCAAAAATTATATTTAGCTCCAAGAACAGAGACTGCTGCTAATGCTATGTTCAAAGCAGAAGAATTTGTATTAATTGATTCACTACAAAAGAAAGCTATTGATGGTGATGGTAGTTTTGCAGGTCTAAAAGAAATCGCTGACGAATATTCAAATACTCCTTCAGCTAATATTGCTTATGCGTATTTAGGTGGGCTATACTTACGTCAAGGCAACTTTCAAGAGGCTATAAATTATTTGAAAAAATATTCTGACACGGGCAGTGAAATCGTTGATCCACTTGTGATTGGATTAATTGGTGATGCATATTCAGATAGTCACGATTATAAAAATGCAGCTGATTATTACCAAAAAGCTGTAGGAAAATCAAAAAACTCGTATACAACTCCTCTTTTCCTTAAAAAATTAGGTTTAGTTTACGAGCAATTGAATGAGTACAAAAAAGCTGAAGAAGCTTACCAACAAATCAAAACAGATTACCCGCAAAGTAACGAAGCTTCTACTATTGATGGTCCATTAGCTCGTGTACAAGCAAAACAATAAAAATTGAATTAAAAGTTTTCATATATTAAAGGCTGCTATCAAGCGGCCTTTTTAGTTAAAAAATACATTATGGCAAGCTCATTAAAAAATTTATCAGATTTCTCACATATAAAAGTTCAAAGCGCTTCGGGTCTTCGATTTGCAATTGTTGTATCACAATGGAATGCCCAAGTAACAGGTCCATTATTGAATGGAGCTATTGATGGTATCTTAAATCATGGCGGTCAAGAAGAAAATATTGACATCATCGAGGTACCAGGTAGCTATGAATTGATTTCAGGTGCAGATATTGCATTACGTAATGGTGATTTTAACGCTATAATCTGTTTAGGCTGTGTAATACAGGGAGAAACAAGACATTTTGATTTTATCTGTAATGCTGTCGCGAATGGTATTAGTAATGTCGCTTTGAAATACAATAAGCCAGTTATTTTCGGAGTATTGACAACAGACAATTTAGAGCAAGCTTTAGATCGTGCAGGTGGAAAACACGGAAACAAAGGTGAAGAAGCTGCTATCACAGCTATTCAGATGGCTCACATCAGCTCCAAATACTAATAAAGATAAATCAACAGGGCAAGATATAGATTATATCTTGCCCTGTTAATTTAATCAATACTAAGCTGAGACAACAGTCCAAATCGACCATCATTGTCTATTGTAACCGCTTTTACTTTATCTCCGGATTTCACTTTGACACCTTTTCTTATATCAAATTTTGGACTACTTAATGAGGGAAAAGTCCCATCTACAGTATAGTAAATAGGAAATCCTGGGTATTCAACATTTGCTCTTAATACAAAATTTTCTACTTTAAGTCCGACCCTTGGCAATCGATACTTTATTCGAGCCGAAATAGATGGTAATTCTACTTTCACAACTCGGTTAAGAAAAGCGATATATTCCATGTCAAATTGCGTTTGATCATAAGTTTCTTCGCTTTCATACGAACGACGTTGCGACCAAGCTCTTTCTGCCAAGACAAAAAATCGAGGAAAAACCATATAATCTAATGCGTCATCATCTAAAATTGTTTCTGCAAATAAACCACCCTTTATCCCTTTAAAATTTGCTCTTCCTTTATCATTGATTCGAGTCAACTTATCTAAGTAGCTTTTATCCAATTTCTTGCCACTATAATAGGTATGGATATTTGCAAAATAATCTTCTGGGAAAAGGGAATAAGAATGTTGTAAATCTGCGAAAGTAGCCCATTTGAACCCTGGTTCACGATATGTAGAATCCCACATCATATCAAAATAAAGATTTGAAGAGCTAATCAATACCGTTGGATATCCTGCATTTGCTAGTCGATACACAAGATCATCGTTGCCACCACCGATAATGTTATTCCAGACATCCAATAGCATATTTTGTTTATTCGGCATCTCTGGATTTTCGATCATACCCTTACCTTTATTGACCATACCTATTTCTTCCCAGCCAGCCATTTGCAACCCCTTAGCAAGACATAGTTGATTGATTTTATCAATATAATATGTCCAGACATCATAAACACTCTTTAGCCCTTGCTCACGCATAAGAGCTTTTATTTTAGGAGACTTCTCCCAAACACCGGGCGGCACTTCATCCCCACCTAAAGAAACAGTCTTAAAAGGAACTCCAGCTTCTTGATACATCAGACGAAATTCTTCCAAAACCTTATCTAAAAATCTGTAAACCGAAGGCAATGCTGGATTTAACACATTATCTCCAAAATTCTGTGCAGTATTATAAATTGAAATGTCTTCAAAATCATGTAATAAAAACTCTTCTGCTGCCGCACTGTTTCCCTGACTCATATATTTATTATACCGTGCCTCCATAGCTTTTATAGAAGCTCTTGCATGCCCAGGTGTCTCTATCTCCGGTATGACAGTTATATTTCTCTCTTGAGCATATTTCAAAATTTCAATAAAATCCTCCCGAGTCAGGTATTTCCTTTCGTTATTAATTCCAGAACCATAAGCGGGCATAAGAGAATTTCCATCTAAATATGCAGGAGAGCGCCATGCGCCAACTTCTGTCAGTTCAGGTAAACCAGGGATTTCTATTCGCCAAGCTTCATCTTCTATAAAATGCAAATGGAAAACATTCAACTTATACCTTGCCATCATATCCAAATATTTCATAACAACAGACTTCGATCGGAAATTGCGTGCAATATCGAGCATAAATCCACGATAACTGTAACGAGGTTCATCTTCTACCTCAATACATGGCAAATAATCTACTTTCTTTTGATACTTGCTAGCTCCATCATCATACAATGACCTTATTGATTGTAATGCATAGAATAATCCAACTTTTTCACTTACCTGAATTTCAATTTGATTTGGCTTTATAGATAGTCTATACGCTTCTGCTTCCAAATTAGAATTCAATCGAACTATGAAATTATTTTTTTTCGCATTGAATTGAATTTGTGCTACCCCCTCTAATACTTTATTTATAGGTTGTTGCCAATCTGATGGTGCTTCGACTAAGAATCCTTTATCTAAATCAAAATTACCCTTCATTTCCTTTAAAGATTTTGGCGTTGGAAATATTTTTATTGGCGAATATTCCTTTTGAAAAGATTGATTTTTAGCATATAATTGCTCTAAGTACAATCTGTTACTAATTTCTATCGGCTCAATATCCTCATACTCAACCCTTCCTACGCCTTCAAATTTAGTCTTATCCAATTTGTTTAGAAAATAAAAGCCATTTGGTCGAGTCGATATTCCAACTATTGCAAATTGCGTTTTATATTCAACCACAACTGAATCCTGAGGTGTTATAAACTTTGGTTTAAACTCAATTTTAAACAAATTACCGCTCAAATCGATAAGCTTGTACACTTCTGTATTTGCCTCTACTATAGGATACATCGTGTTAAAAAACAAATCCCAATCCTTCAACGAAAAATTACTTTTCCCATCATTCTTGATGACAATCTGTAAACTCAAATCGTCTTTCCCATTATAAGTAACTGAGGGTTTCCACTTAATTGAAATATCTTCAACTATAGTACCCTGTGCAAAAATTGGATTGATGGAAAACATAATAATTAATAAAAATAGAAATTTATGAATCATGGCCGAATACTTACTCATAATCTTATGTTTATTAGTGTAAATATTCAAATTACTAATTTTTATTCACTTTTTTTTGCCTAACAAAAAATTAAGTCTATATTTGCACACCGAAACAAATAACGGCCCGTTCGTCTAGGGGTTAGGACGCCAGATTTTCATTCTGGAAACAGGGGTTCGATTCCCCTACGGGCTACTAAAAGCGACTTGATAAAAGTCGCTTTTGTATTTTTAACACCTATCACAAGGCAAAAATTCTACCATCATCACGTCCCTTTATATTTAAATATTGACTTATTTTATCAAAGCATTTATCTTGATGATGTATAGACTTCATATCTAAACTGATTGTCTGCCAATTAAGCTTATCACAAACTTAGATTGTCCCATTAAAAACAATAAAAAATATTACCAAAAAGGGACAAAAACTTTACAATCAACTTTATGGAGACACTACAGCTACTATTGCTATCATGCTAACTTCCCTATTTTCCGAATATATTTTCTACCAGTAAATTACTAATATTATTTTCGGGTGTATATCTCATTCAACATTGAATATAGTTTGGGGTGGTCCTCTTGCAATTGCTTTGGTTTTTTGAAAAAATACTCCGATACAACAGCTAAAAACTCAGCATCATTAGTAGCTGCATACTCTCGTATATCAGATTTTCCTTCCCGGATTTGTTTTATTGTTCTGTCCATCTCATGTAACCATGGATTGATTAATTCCTTTGGAATTAAATACTCAGGTACACCATCAATTTCTCCGTCAGCCTTATCAATAAGATGCACAAATTCATGTATTGCCGTATTTCCTTCGAGGTATCGCATAAAGCCAGTTCTTAGCGCTGGTAAAGACAATATCATTTTATGATTCAAAAAACCTGTACCAACCATTCCTGCCACGTTTCTATTCTCTGAAACGGTTCCAAATTTTTCATCAAAAAAATCTGGATAAATTAATACTTCATCCAAATTTTCATAGGCCCAATGATGAAAATGAAACAAAGGAATAGTCGCACTAGCCGCTATTAAGACTTTATCTTCATCTGTAACTACAGCTCCCTTCTCTGGAGAAATTTTGGTTGTTTGCAAAAAATAAATCACACGCTCTCGGAATATTTCTTTATCTGCCAAGTCCAAACGTGTATAAAAACTAACTTTATTTTCCAAAACATCTTCTATAATTATTGGTTTGATGAAATTATCTTTGACAGTATTTTTCTTTCCCACATTTCTAAAAACATAAAAAATAAGCAAAGCAGCTATTACAACAATTATTAATACTATAACATATGGATCCATTTTTATAAAAATTATATACCATTAAGTTAATAAAAAAACAAGAAGGCGCTGTACAATGTACAACGCCTTCTTAATATATAGGATTTGAATAATTATTACATCATTCCGCCCATGCCACCACCCATTGGAGGAGCACCAGCACCAGCATTTTCTTCTGGTTCGTCAGCTAACACACATTCAGTAGTCAATAACATTGACGCTACAGAAGCAGCATTTTCTAACGCTACACGTGAAACTTTAGTTGGGTCGATAACACCTGCACCAATCAAATTTTCGAATACATCAGTACGCGCATTGTAACCAAAGTCAGCAGTACCTTCTTTTACTTTTTGAACGATTACAGCACCCTCAATACCTGCATTGAAACAGATTTGACGTAAAGGCTCTTCGATAGCACGTTTGATAATATCTATACCGATATTTTCATCTTCGTTAGCACCTTTAAGATCTTTTAAAGCTTCTGTAGCGCGAATGAAAGCAACACCACCACCAGCTACGATACCTTCTTCTACAGCAGCACGCGTAGCATGTAGAGCATCATCAACACGGTCTTTCTTCTCTTTCATCTCAACTTCAGTAGTTGCTCCAACATAAAGCACTGCAACACCACCAGATAATTTAGCTAAACGCTCTTGTAATTTCTCACGGTCGTAATCAGATGTAGTAGTTTCAATTTGAGAACGGATTTGAGCTACACGAGCTTTAATATCGTCAGCATTACCAGCACCGTTGATTACAGTTGTATTATCTTTATCAACTACTACTTTCTCAGCTTGACCTAAATCTTCTAATGTAGCATTTTCTAATTTATAACCTCTTTCTTCAGAGATAACCGTACCACCTGTTAAGATAGCGATATCTTCTAACATTGCTTTACGACGGTCACCGAAACCTGGAGCTTTAACAGCAGCCACTTTCAATGAACCGCGGATTTTGTTCACTACTAATGTAGCTAATGCTTCTCCGTCCAAATCTTCAGCAATAATTAATAATGGTTTACCCGTTTGAACTTGTTTTTCTAAGATCGGCAACAATTCTTTCATGTTGCTGATTTTTTTATCGTAGATCAAAATGTAAGGGTTTTCTAATTCCGCCTCCATTTTGTCAGAGTTCGTAACGAAGTAAGGAGATAAGTAACCGCGATCGAATTGCATACCTTCTACAGTTTTTACTTCTGTTTCTGTACCTTTTGCTTCTTCAACAGTGATTACACCGTCATTACCTACTTTTTCCATAGCTTCTGCAATCAATGAACCGATTACTTCGTCATTGTTAGCTGAAATTGAAGCCACTTGTTTGATTTTATTATTATCTTGACCAACAGTTTGTGATTGAGCTTTTAAGTTCGCTACAACCGCAGAAACAGCCTTGTCAATACCACGTTTTAAGTCCATTGGATTTGCTCCTGCAGCTACAGATTTGATACCTGGAGCAACAATAGCTTGCGCCAATACAGTAGCCGTAGTCGTACCGTCACCTGCTTGATCAGCAGTTTTAGAAGCAACTTCTTTTACCATTTGAGCACCCATGTTCTCAATTGCATCTTTCAATTCAATTTCCTTAGCTACAGTAACACCATCTTTAGTGATTGCTGGAGAACCGAATTTTTTCTCGATGATTACGTTACGACCTTTAGGACCTAAAGTTACTTTTACCGCATTAGCTAATGTGTCAACACCTTTTTTAAGTGATTCACGAGCTTCTACATTATATTTTACTTGCTTTGCCATTGTTAATTTTGTTTTTTAAGAATTTGATAATAATAAAGTTAAAATCTAATCCCTTTAAAAGTTAAGTTAATTAAGATAATGTTGATTAAAGAACCGCGTAAATATCTGATTCACGCATGATTAAATATTCTTTTCCTTCATAAGTGATCTCCGTACCTGCATATTTACCGTACAACACTTTATCGCCTACATTTACAGTCAAAGGTTCTTCTGGTTTACCTGAACCTACAGCTACTACAGTACCTTGTGAAGGTTTTTCTTTTGCTGTATCTGGAATATATAATCCAGAAGCCGTTTTTTCTTCTGCAGGAGCAGCTTCAACTACTACTCTGTCTCCAATAGGTTTAATATTTAACGCCATAATCTTATATAGTTTTAATTTTTTGTTATTTGTTATGTGTCCTTAGTACATCATCAACTATGCCAAATAACTTTTAGATTAGTTCCTTGTCATTTTTTCATTTTACGCACAATAATGACACGATTACGAACTGACACAGTGACACCATGACAGCAAATCAACAAAAAAGCCTTACAAAATTTTGTAAGGCTTTATATATTATTTTGCAATAATTTTATTTGCTAGAATCCGGAGCAGTAGTAGTCGGTGCAGCCCCTTGAGTAGGCATTGAATTAAGATTCAATTTAGGCGTTGTAGCCGGTGCTTCTATCTGATCCGATAAACCACCCTTTGACACTGAACCTGACGGACCTAAAATATTAATTCCTAAACTAAATACCATTAATAGAATTACTAATGTCCAAGTACCTTTTTCTAAGAAATCGCCTGTACGCTGTACGCCCATTAAATTACTTCCACCAGCAAAGCCTGATTGTAAACCACCACCTTTTGGATTTTGGATTAAAACGATAAGTGCAAGTAATATACTAACGATAATAATTAAGACGATGAATAATGTAGTCATTTCTTTGTATGCTTTTATTTATGAGTTCTTTTCTAATTCTTGAATACGGGTCGCAAAATACGATTTTTTTTCTGGATATTTCAAAATTAATTTATTGAAAACCTCTTTGGCCTTTAAATACAAACCTTGATCTATATAAATGTTAGCTAAAGTTTCAGTCACAAAGATATAATTATCCTCAGCACTTTGCCTAGCCATATTTTCATTATTAATGTTTTCTGCCGAAAGAGGATGAATAATTGGATCCTTTTGAATAAACCTCTCTATGATCTCAGCTCCCTTTTTTGGAGGAACAGGTACAACAGGTTTCCTTTTTACCTCGTCACTTAATTTTTCTTCTGGATTCTGAAAATGAATAATATTCTCCTTTATCTGCTGATCCAAAATAGAATTTTCTATTACTCCGACGTCAAGCTTAGGTTTTGATTGAATTAATGCATTAGTCGAAACATAAGGTTGATAAGTGTCTGCGTGCTCTAAACGAGTCTTATGCAACCACCAACGAAAACTGTATGGCATCAATTCATCGTTATACAAACTTACATCATCTTTTTCTTGAGTAACTTGAATTTCCTCATTTGAAGACTCTTCAACTTTCTCAAAAGAATCAAAAACGAAATAATTTGCTCCGACACTACCTTCTTGAACCAATCTATCTAACGCTAGACTATCTTCAAGTTCTTCACTATTTTCCTCCTCCTCTTGTACAAACTCCTCTTGCTCCTCCTCTACCGTATCATCATCAAACCCAACATTGCCCTCATCAGTTTCTGCAACGTTATCATAAAGAGGAGTCTCAGTTTCATCAAGATTCTCTTCATCATTTTCTGCAACAACCTCACTACCCCCCTCTCCTACAACAAACTCCACCTCCTCATCTTGCAAGAATTCTTGTGATAAGTCAGAATCTTCAACTGTAAAATTCGTCTTTTCCTCACTTGGAACAAATGATGATGCTGATTCTTCTATAAAACTTCCAACTGGTTTATTTACATAGTTCATTAACCAACTTTCGCTATGTGCATAAAGTAGGGCTAATTCTTTATTAGGCGTTTCTTGATTTAATAGCTTTTTACGACGTTCATAAGCAAACACCAATGGTTGAGAATAAGGATACTTCAATAGCAAACCTAAAAGTTTATCCTCTGTCAATTGCGTAGGATCAATTAACGCCTGTTTGTACAATAAATGATAAGAATTATCCAAGGTAGCTGTCATATTCATTTATTACCAATTTGCAAAAGCTTTATTGTAAATATCTTCTGTTAACATTTTAATTATTTCTGTATTTAGATTTGCTTCATAAGCAGTAACATCTGAACCAGGAAACTCTTTAAACTGCGAAAAACTCTCTTCAAAATCGCTTTCACCAGTTTGATCTAATTTATTTGTGTATTTGACTTTAACAGTAATAGTTAATCTACTATTCTGTGCTCTATCATTATTTCCAGCTCCTACGGAAGCCGGTGAAATGGTATACCCAGTTATTGTGCCCTCGAATATAGCGTCACCATCGGCATTCACTTGACTCAGGGTCGATTGCGTACGTATACGCTCTTTCAAACCTTCGGTAAAGTTTTGACTCAGCGTGGTATACACCATTGGTGCTAAATTTTCAAAATACAAAACCGAATATGTTTTCATATCCTTAGGAATAGATCCTCCTGTAAAACTATATTTTACACCACAACTTACTACTATGAACGATACTAGTATACAAATGGTAATATGTAATTTTAAACGCACACTTTTCATCTGCTAATCTATTCTAAATTTAAGTCCTTAATTTTCCTATACAATGTTCGTTCAGAAATCCCCAACTCTTGAGCTGCCGCCTTACGTTTACCTTTATGCTTTTTCAATGCCTTTTTTATCAAGTCCGATTCTTTATCAACTAACGAAAGAGACTCTTCCACTTCTTCAGCGTCTTGTGTATCCAAAGTAACATAATTTGATGAAGAAGAAGGTGTATTTGCGGACGGATGATGTATAATTGTTGGCGTTACTCCAATCTCTTCACGAGGATACAATTGAGTAGTGACAGGATTTACTTCGTTGTACAGTTGATTTATATATTGCGAATTCTCGTCAAAAGATGAAGGTGTTACTCCATTTTGGATCAATTCGACCACAAGCTTTTTCAAATCAACCATATCCTTTTTCATATCAAAAAGAACTTTATACAAAATATCTCTTTCTGAAAAGTCCTCCTTTGACTGATCTTTTACAAAAACAGGCAACGATGATTTCGACCACTCCGAAGGAATATAGCGTCTTAAAATAGTTGCATCTATCGTTCTTTCCTTTTCTAATATAGCGATTTGTTCGGCAACATTTTTTAATTGACGAATGTTACCAGGCCATGAAAAGTCGGCTAACAATTCTTGTGCTTCAGGTGTTAATTGCACCCCAGGTGTTCTATATTTATCAGCGAAATCTACAATAAATTTACGGAACAAAAGAAAAACATCTTCTTTACGTTCACGAAGCGAAGGAATACGCAATGGAACAGTATTCAGACGATAATATAAATCTTCTCGAAATTTTCCCTTTTGCACCGCGTTATATACATCTACATTCGTAGCTGCTACTACACGTACGTTCGTTTTTTGTACTTTAGATGACCCTACGCGAATGTATTCACCCGACTCCAATATACGCAACAAACGTGCTTGTGTATTCAATGGCATTTCGCCAACTTCATCCAAAAAGATAGTACCACCATCTACGACTTCGAAGTAACCTTTACGTGCTTCATGCGCACCTGTAAAAGACCCTTTTTCATGACCAAATAGTTCTGAATCAATTGTTCCCTCAGGGATAGCACCACAATTTACGGCAATAAAAGGTCCGTGCTTGCGTGTACTTAATTGATGAATAATATGTGAGAAAACTTCTTTTCCCGACCCACTTTCACCTTGAATCAAAACAGAAATATCTGTTGGCGCGACTTGTCTTGCAATATCAATAGCACGATTGAGTAACGGCGAGTTACCAATAATACCAAATCTATTTTTGATGTCTTGAATATCCACAGTTACCTTTCAATTTATAGTTAGTCAACGATTTTACCAATTAAAGTCGCAGAAGTACAGTTTTCGCCTAATACATTAACGTAATCTCCTACTTTGTAACGTGCATCTACAGGGAATACGACCATCGCATTCTGGTCATTACGTCCACAATAGTCTTGATCCGAACGCTTAGAAAAACCTTCGATCAATACTTTGTGCACTTTACCAACATGTTGTGACATACGCTCTAGGCTATGAATCTGTTGTTTGTCCACCACCTCAGTTAGACGTCGCTTTTTAACCTCTTCAGGAATATCATCCTCAAAGCGTTTCGCGGCTAAAGTTCCAGGACGCTCCGAATATGCAAACATATAAGCGAAATCATATTTCACATAATCCATCATAGATAATGTTTCCGCATGTTCTTCTTCTGTCTCTGTACAAAAACCAGTGATGACATCTGTCGAAATCGCACAGCCTGGAATAATTCGGCGAATTGCATCTACACGCTCCATATACCACTCTCTGTCGTATGTACGATTCATGATATCTAAAACACGTGAGTTACCCGATTGTACTGGCAAATGAATATAATTACAGATGTTTTCATATTTTGCCATAATATGCAAAACTTCATCCGTAATATCTTTAGGATGTGAAGTAGAAAATCGAATACGTAATTCTGGACTTACTTGTGCCACCAACTCCAATAAGTTAGCAAAATTAACCGTAGGCAGAGGCTCTTGACCTTCTGCTACGTTTGCTGTGTATTTATAGGAATCAACATTTTGACCCAATAAAGTTACTTCTCTATAACCTGCATTAAATAAATCTTGCGCCTCTTTTACGATTGATACCGCATCACGGCTGCGCTCTCGTCCTCGTGTAAAAGGAACCACACAGAATGAACACATATTGTCACAACCACGCATGATTGAAATAAATGCAGAAACACCATTCGAATTTAAACGAACAGGACTAATGTCTGCATAGGTTTCCTCTCTAGATAACAAAACATTGACAGCTTTATTACCATCTTCTACTTTGTTTATTAGGTTAGGAAGATCACGGTAAGCGTCAGGGCCCACCACTACATCTACTAATTTTTCTTCTTCTAAAAATTTAGCTTTTAGACGTTCGGCCATACAGCCTAACACACCAACGATCAACCCTGGTTTTTTAGACTTTACAAATTCAAATTCCTTCAAGCGCTTACGCACACGTTGTTCTGCATTTTCACGGATAGAACAAGTGTTGATAAAGACTACATCAGCTTCTTTATAATCTTTGGTTGTTTCAAAACCCTCATCGATCAAAATAGACGCTACAATCTCACTATCAGAGAAATTCATCTGACATCCGTAACTCTCAATATATAATTTTCTACCATCAGCTTTCCCTGTAGGAGCCAACTCCACTGCCTCACCTTGGCGAGTCTCATCATGCGTTTTAGTAGTATGTAATAAGTCCAACATAACGTAATATAAAAGAATACAAAGTTATAAATAATATTTCAGAATGAATGACACTTTGTCAGAACCTTTAACACTAATCTGTAAAAAAAATGTAGGTGTTCCAAAAACTACTTACCTTAGCATAACTACAAGAGAAATCCATGAAAATCGCAGCAATTGACCTTGGTTCAAATACATTTCATCTACTAATAGCTGAATACAAAAACAATCAAGTAGATATAATTTTCAAAACACATAGACCAGTAAAACTAAGTGAAAATATTACACTGAACAACTGCATCATCCCTAAAGCTTTTGAAAGAGGGATTACATGTTTGCAAGAGTTCAAATCAATAGTGAACAAGTATGGTGTGGATCAGACAAAAGCTGTCGCTACATCTGCTATTCGAAGTGCCAAAAACGGAGAAGATTTTGTAAAAAAAGCACAAGAGCTAACTTCAATAAAGATTGAAATCATATCTGGAGATAAAGAAGCAGACTTAATTTATAGTGCTGTCAAAGCTAGTGGCGCTATCAAAGAGAAGTCCTTAATTATGGATATTGGTGGAGGTAGTACAGAATTTATATTTTGTGATGAAGACAAATCCTATTGGCGCAAAAGCTATGATATTGGTGCAGCTAGACTAATGCAAAATTTCTTCAAGTCTGACCCTATCTCAGTTGAAAATATGGACACTATAAATAGCCATCTTCGAGCTACTCTATCTGATCTATTAGAATTCAACAAGGAATTTAAAGCAATAAATTTAATTGGCTCTGCTGGAGCGTTTGAAACATATCTCGAAATGATTCAACCTGAAACAGACCTTCAGCTTATTAGCACCTCTTCAATAGATATATTCAAATACAAAGATTTGAGTTCTAATCTCAAAAGTTCTACGCACAGGGAAAGGTTGGTAATGCCAAACCTAATTCCCTTACGTGTAGACATGATTGTTATGGCTTTTGTGCTAACCGATTTCATCATAAATAATCTGAATATTCAACAAATCAATATGAGCACTTACGATCTAAAATATGGCATTGTAAATCAATCCTACAACTTTGCTACCAAATAGTAACACAATTAATTAGATAGCGAAACCTAAGATCATTTTTTTCTCACAAGGGATATATCGTCAATTAAACATTGCGCCCCCGATTTTCCATCGGCTAAAAACCCTATTTCAACTTGACCATTTTTAACACGAATATTATCTAGCGTAGCTGTTTTCCAAATACTATCAGTCTTCTTAAAAGGATATTTTAAAATTTTACCACTACTACTGGCGAACATTTCCAAATTTCGAAACTTACCGTTGTTTCTATACATAGCTTTAAGGGTATATAATCCATCTTCAAGTTTAACATATGTAGTTGAGGTTATATTCTGAGAGATTTTGCGTTTGAAATCTACCGCATCGTTGATATGTAAACTTTTTTCACCTACTACTATTTTTCTATCTTCTTGCTTATTGAAATAATTTAAAACTGGAGACAAAGAATCTCCTACAGATAATTTATTCCCCTCAATAATCTCCGTATTCCATCCCAATAATTGCTCTTGTACTGGTTTTACAGGACTTGGAATATATCTTCTATCCGCCTCAAAGCTTCCATTTTTAACAAAATCATTGTCCTTAGCAACAATCCATTCGCCAGTTGTAGGATTTAAGCCCCATGAACTTAAAGAATTAAAATAGGGCTTATCACCATCAAAAGATAATGGACACCACTGATTGTACCCCAAACCATTACCCGCAAAATTTGCCCATCTATCACCACAATAAATTACTGTTTCTTGATTCGTACCCTTTACATTTATAAAAAAACCTGTTTGGGTCACATGTGCATAATCTTCCTCAGATCCTGGAAGAACTAACATTTCATTCGTCGGTCTAAATGGACCTCGAACATCATCTGCCACTAGATAATACGCGAATGATGAATCCCATCCGTATAGATTGGATGCAAATAGATAATATTTACCCTTGTATTTAAACATACAATTCCCCTCTCGTCCAGCACCTTTAAATATTTCAACACAATCTAATAATCCTACTTTTCCATCTTTCATACCTATTTCAGAAACATAAATTCTATTCCTGCCTCTGCCATACGAATAAACTAAATAGGATTTACCTGTGTCTTCATCAGTAAAGACCGTTTGATCGCCTGTATTACTCGTTCCTATTGTGCTCTGCATGTTGATTCGCTGATGCCAAACAAAAGGACCGTCAGGTTTTTCCGCTACAGTAATCAACACCTGATCATTATGCTGTATGATTAATGCATACTTGTTAATCTCCTTTACATGTGCAACACCTAAACGACCAGCCCAACGCGTTGGAGAAGTATTCGAATGTGCATCAATATGATCTTTGGTTAAAACATCTCCTCTTGCTGACCAATTCACAAGATCAGAAGACACATAGCAAGTCACCGCTAGAAAGTTATCTTTAGCAGGAGTGATCGTAGGGTTATTCCTATATATTGCAGATTCTTCATATTTTGCCCCATACCAAAAATATTTCTCTACACCATCTACTGGATCTACAAACCTAAATATCCCTCCCCCTTGACTATAAATAGGCTGCCCATCTTGGGTATCCCAAAAAACGTCATTTTTAATATTCAAAAAACCTGAACTCGAAACCGTCTGACTTAGAGCAGAGTTTGTGACTAGAAATAATAAAAATAGAAAAACTATACGATTCATAAGAGTATTCATTAACAGTTTGTAGAATGTAATCAAAACGTAAAATACTAGATTCTAACCAACTACGCATCATGTACTCCCCTGTAACAAATTCAAAGTGAACATCATAAAAAACAGAGGCTAACATTTTCATGTTAGCCTCTATTTTTTTTATACTAAGTATACTTATTATTGACCAGCTTGTTGTTTAGCTGCTTCTTGCATTTTTTTGCTCGCAACGATAACAACCTCTACACGACGGTTGTCAGCACGACCAGCATCAGTATCATTAGATGCAATTGGCTCTGCAAAATTCTTACCTTCAGTCTTAACACGTGCTCCAGCCAAGCCTTGTGAAACTGCATAGTCTCTTACCGACTTCGCTCTAGCTTCAGAAACTTTTTGGTTTGCAGAAAGACTACCTACGTTATCTGTATGACCTAAAACTAAGATTTCTGTATCAGGCTCTTTGTTTAATGTCTCAACTAATTTAGCAATGTTCGTTTTTGCATTAGATTTTAATGCTGAACTATTGAAATCAAACAAAATACCTGAATCGAATTTTACCAAAATACCTTCACCAACTTGCTCTACTTCTGCACCAGCTACAGCATTTTCAATCTCTTTAGCTTGCTTGTCCATTTTCTTACCGATCAATGTACCAGCTGCACCACCGATTACTGCTCCAGCGATTGCACCAATAGCAGTATTACCCGCCTTATTACCAATTAATGCACCTATACCTGCTCCAGCAGTAGTACCAATTACAGCGCCTTTAGTTGTACTATTTGTATTTTGGATAGTCTCACAACTAGCTAACAACATTGCAGATGTAGCCAATGATAGACCATATACTGCTAATTTTTTATTCACTTTCATAATTATATAATATATTCTATTTTCCTATTCTTACCTCTATCAGCATAACAATAAACAAAGCTAATGCCAATATTATAATCATGCAATGAAAAATTGTAATCTATACTAATTTTGTGGAGAAATATCCAACTTTGGCAACTTTTCAGGCACTGGACGACCGCTATCATCCCATGATTTAAACGATTTTGTAATATAATTTAATAGGTCATACTGCCCCCATTTCGTCGCTTGATCATGTGAAGGTCTATAAATTTCCATAAAATTTTCTAGCTCTTGTCCTTCTAGTCCAGTTGTCGTAGAAACAATAGTTTTATTGAATATTCGGTCTACAGCAATAGCATCTAGTTCCCTATCCATAAATTTTTCAAAACGTTTCATGTTTTTAGCTTCACGACCGAATAGGTTGTATAAAGCTGTAGCGGGACTACCTAAGTACGTCCCAACGGAATTTTTACCGCCATTATAAATCCCTTTTTTGGAATAATCCTTTAGAATATCTTCCATATCTTGCTGGCGCGTACGTCTTGCGACAACCACCTCTTCAATAGTCAACCCTGGCTGCATTTCCAATACAATATCTTCTAAGGAATATAATACGGTCTTAAGTGGTCCGTAACCAACCTTTGTGAAAGCTAAACTATCTCCAATACCGGCTTCAAGATAGAAGACACCAAAATTATTACTCGTGACAGTACGTTTCGTACGAACATTCATCACATTGACATCAACAAGCCTTTTACCTGTACCCTTTTCTAGTATAATACCCGACACTTTAGGCATGTCAGACACCTGTGCATTTACAAATTGTAACAACAACAGTAATGGAATTAATAAAGCTATTTTTTTAATATATATAGTCATCTAAAACTAAAGTAATCAAATATTGGACTATGTTATGTTAAAAAGTATTAAAGCGCAAATTATTTTTATTTGTAGGGATAAAAAACAAAGTTGGCTCCCTCTGGTACTACAACAAAAAGACACATGTAATCAGCGGCTTTTTTATAGCTTTTCTCAAAATTAGTCTTTTTAGCATCTTGAATCACACCTCTCTCTACAAATTCCTCCAATGAGGACGCATTGATAGACCAATTTGTTCCCAATTCAGCCTTATCTAATATCACCTCACCCAAAGACACTTCGTGTTGCGTAGCAATAAATATTGGAAACAATGTATATCCCTCAGCCAGCATTTCACTTGAAATCTCCTTAATGGATTCGCTGTAAAAGTCCAAATCCACTTTTAAGCTTTGTAATGGACTAGGTCTTTTTGCTTCACCCTGACCATCAGAACTTTCTGTACTGCCTGATAATAAATCTGAAAAATCCATATTATCTTAATTTTAATAAAACTACATTCTCCACATGTTGTGTTTGTGGAAACATGTCAACAGGTTTAATACGTACTACATCATACTTAGCAGCCAACATCTCTAAATCTCTAGCTTGAGTTGCTGCATTACAACTAACATAAACTACCTTTGGAGCCTCCATTTCTAGTATACGGTTTACCACATCAGCATGCATACCTGCACGAGGAGGATCTGTTATGACAACATCAGGCTTACCATGTTCTTCAACAAATGTGGCTGTCAAAACATCTTTCATATCACCTGCGTAAAACTTCGTGTTTTGAATACCATTTATCTCTGAATTGATTTTTGCATCTTCAATTGCTGTAGGGACATATTCAACCCCTACCACTTCTTTAGCATATCGAGCTACAAAATTTGCAATAGTACCCGCACCTGTGTATAAGTCATACACTAGTTCATCGCCTTTTAATCCAGCAAAATCTCTAGTGATTTTATACAACTCATAAGCCTGAGCTGAATTAGTCTGATAAAAAGACTTTGCCCCTACTTTGAATTTCAATCCCTCCATCTCCTCGTATATAAAATCTCTGCCGCTGAATACATGTATATCCTGATCAAAGATTGTATCATTGCGCTTCTGATTAATTATATAAAGCAGTGACACTATATTTGGAAATTTCTCTGAAATAAAATTCATTACAAGATCGACCTGTTCTTCCTCTGGATATGCAAATACAACAACAAGCATCACTTCACCAGTTGAAGAAGTACGAATTATTAAATTTCGCAATGCTCCTTCATGAGAACGCAAATCATAAAATGTAATCCCCTGCTGGATTGCAAAATCACGAACCGAATTACGTAAATCATTTGATGGATCTTGTTGTAAGAAACAATGATCAATATCCAAAATTTTGTCAAAACGTCCAGGAACGTGAAATCCTAATGCGTTCATGTTTTCTGGAGCGACCTCTTCGTCACGGTTTGTCAACCATCTTTTATTCGAAAACGTATATTCTAACTTATTGCGATAATATGTAGTATCAGCAGAACCTAAAATATCTTCCATTGAAGATGTATCTACTTTACCGATTCGCGTCAATGCATTATCAACAGATTGTTGTTTAAATTTTAATTGCGCGTCATAGTTCATATGTTGCCATTTACAACCACCACATACACCAAAATGAGGACAAAAAGGCTCAATGCGGTAAGGTGATTGCTGAATAATGTGTGTTACTTTACCTTCTGCAAAATTTTTCTTTTTGCGCTGCAACTCTACATCAACAATATCACCTGGAATTGCCTTTTCTATAAAAAGCACCATTTCCTCGTGTCTTCCTACACCTTTTCCTTCTTCAGCAATATCAAAAATTTCAATATTTTGCAGCTGTTTTTTGTCTTGTGGTATTCTTCTGCCCATAGGCTACAAAAATACACTTTTTAATTTCAATTTAGAATGGGAGAAAACAGAGTCTAAGCGATTGTCGCTTGCACGAGATAAGGAAGAATTTCTTTTTGAAATGAAATAAAGTTTTTACGAACATCAGCCTCTGTCACAGCGGTAAAAGCGAATGAAAAAACTATATTTTTACTTGATTTAATTAGGAAAGTTAGTTTTTCTTCAGGGATAGTCGAACCAATAACTTCATTTTTAATAAATGAACTTAGCAATAAAAATTCTAAGTCATCAGAAAGAGTCTTTAAATATTCTTGCGCATTGGTAGATTCACGAATGAATTCCCATCCCACAAATTCATTACACACTGTATATGTAACACGACTCACACGCAATATAGTTTTCCCCAAAAAGGTGGATAAATCTAAATCTTTGGTGCCAATATTTAGGATATCTTCTACATTTTCACGAATGTAATCCATCAGTACCTCATGCAAGATGAGCTCTTTGGAAGGAAAGATTTTATAAAAGGTTGCCTTGGATATTTTTGATTGTTTAGCTAATTCATTAACACTAGTCTTGTTGTATCCATACTTGCGAAATAAATCACGAGCAGCTTTTTTTATCGTTAATACTACTTCTTCCTGACTCATATCAATTCGTTATGACATACAAATTCCCTGACTTTCTAACTTGGTAACGTTGTAAAGAGCATTCAGCGATATGGATTGGTGAGCCATCCATTAATAACCATTTTGCGCCTGTATTAGAATCTACTACCTGCATTCCATCAACAACAACCTTACTTGCTCCTGAATTTTTAATTGGGCTACATCGATCATAGGCAACAACATTATTACCATTATTATGAACAATCAATCCGCAGCCTCCACCATTTGCATAAGTCCATGTATTAGCTAATGTAAGTTCAAGACTTTGATCAAGCGACAATGTCTCATTAACTACACTATTTAAAACCATGTTGCATCCCCCATCTTTGCAACTACCCATGAGTAGTATAAAGAGTGAAAATGCAATACAGTTTTTATATTTAATCATCTAAATGATTTCAGTCTCAAATTGAGATAAGAAGCGTGTATCGTTCTCTGAAAATAATCTTAAATCTTTAATCTCATATTTCAAATTCGTGATACGCTCAATCCCCATACCAAATGCAAAGCCTGAATATTTTTTGCTATCAATACCACAATTTTCCAACACATTTGGATCTACCATACCACAACCCAAGATTTCTACCCATCCAGAGTGCTTACATAGATTACATCCTGCTCCCTTACAAATAGAACACGAAATATCCATCTCAGCTGAAGGCTCTGTAAATGGAAAATAGGAAGGACGGAAACGAACTTTCGTACCCTCTCCATATAATTCTTGTACAAAGTGGAATAAAGTCTGTTTCAAATCCGCAAATGAAACATTTTCATCAACATACAAACCTTCTACCTGATGAAAGAAACAATGCGCTCTTGCTGAAATGGCTTCGTTACGGTATACACGTCCCGGCATTATCGCTCTAAAAGGTGGCTGCCCAGCTTCCATCAAACGAACTTGCACTGAGGAGGTATGTGTACGTAAAGCTATATCATTACCTTCTTGCTTTTTAATAAAGAAAGTATCTTGCATATCACGCGCAGGGTGCTCAGGAGGAAAATTTAGGGCTGAGAAATTATGCCAATCATCTTCGATTTCTGGACCTTCTGCAACAATAAACCCTAATTTCTTGAAAATCTCAACTATCTCTTTGCGCACTAATGACAAAGGATGTCTTGATCCCAACTGAAAACCATCACCAGGTAGAGTAAGATCTTCTTCTTCGCGTTTATGAACTTTAGCAGCACTGGCAAATTGAGTCTGTGATTCCTGAAATTTAGTCTCAGCTAATTGCTTAAATTCGTTCAATACTTTACCCAAAACACGTTTCTCTTCTGATGAAACCGTCTTAAATTCTTCAAACAATTCTTTTACAATTCCCTTAGAAACTAAAAATTTTAATCTGAAATTCTCTACATCCGCAGCAGATGCAGGCGTAAATTGCTCAATTTCTTTGGTATACTGCGCTATTTTATCTTGCAACATAATCACCAAAGATACAGCAAAAATTAAACTTTTAGTGAACCGTTATTTAAAAAATATTCTATTTATTAGAATGGTAAACCATCATCTGAATCATTCTCCGTAAAGTCTACAGTCTGTTCTTGTGTTTGATTGGTTGTATTTGTATTAGATGTCGTACTTGCATTGCTATTTGTACTTTCGAAATCTGATTTGCGTCCCAAAATATTAAAGCTCTCCGCAACAATCTCTGTCGTATAACGTCTTACCCCTTCTTTATCTTCATAGGAACGTGTACGTAATTTGCCCTCGATGTACACCAATCTCCCCTTAGTTAAGTATTTGGCTGCCACATCCGCCAAACCGCGCCACATTACAATGTTGTGCCATTCTGTTTGCTCGACCTTTTTTCCATCTTTATTGAATGTTTCAGAAGTAGCTAATGGAAAACTAGCAACACTTACATTTCCTTCTAGATAACGTAATTCTGGATCTTTACCCAAATGACCCACTAAGATAACTTTGTTAACGCTCGACATAATAATTTAAAGTTTAATTGATTAGTTCATAAAATACTTATTAATGAAAGAAAAAATAAGTTTATGCTTAGCTAATTTATCTAAATTATCCGAATTATAATAATTCCATGAAGGATTTTTTTTGATATTGTTCAGCTTGTCAACAACCTTATAAAAACGAGCATATATATTCTGATGACTCAAAATATGCTTTATTGTCTCACCACAAGGCGCAATCTCAACACCTTTAAAATGAGATTGATACAAAGGGTCATTTTGTAACTCCATCATACTTAATTCTCTATCAGATTCAATTAAGGGAAATTCGTACATATTTGCCCAGACATCATCATCTCCTCTTTTTGAAAATAAAATCTGCTCATCTCTCTCTACAATAAAATAGTTAAAATATCTATTTCTACTAGGTTTTGATTTATTCTTCACAGGAAGCTGATCTATAAGTCCCTCTTGCAATGCGACACATTCCAAATTCAAAACACAAATTTCACACTTCGGCGCCTTTGGCTTACAAACTGTGGCACCAAAATCCATTATAGCTTGATTATATATCCCAGACTGCGAATCACAGATTAATTCATTCGCTAGTTGTTGAAATTTCTTCTTACCAACGGTAGAATTAATTGCTATATCAACACCAAAAAATCGAGCTAATACTCTAAACACATTACCATCCAACACCGCTCTAGTTTCATTAATCGAGAATGAAGAAATAGCAGCAGCTGTATATTCACCAACACCCGTCAATTGAATGACCTCATCATATTTTGAAGGAAAATTACCATCAAATTTTGCTATCACCATTTTTGCCGCTTTATGCATATTTCGTACACGAGAATAATACCCTAACCCTTGCCACAGAAGCAACAAATCATCTTCATCAGCATTTGCAAATGATTTAACATCAGGATATTTCTCTACAAACCTATAGAAATAAGGCAATCCCTGCTCTACCCTTGTTTGTTGTAATATTATTTCAGACAACCATATAATATAGGGATCATTTGTTTGTCTCCAAGGTAAGTCTCTTCCATTCTCATTGTACCAAGTTATAAGCTCTTTTGCGACGTTCATTCTACAAATATCTTAAAACTTTAACAGTATTTAACATTAACTTCCTGATTCACAACAACAACAAATTGACTTATAAATATTTAAATTCGTATTTTTGCATTCACTCAAAGGAAAACATAACAGAAGTATAGAAGGAGGCGTATGTTTAAAAAGAAATCAGCAGTACAAATTAGTATTGAAGGTAATTCTGACAAAAACTTAGAAATACCAACCATATTGGTAAAGTATTGGAAACAAATATCCATTTCAACATTAGCATTGATAGTAACACTTATTGGAACAATTGCTTACTTCGCTGCTATTAAAAAAGCAGAAGATGTTAGTGCTAAATATGAAGTTGCTTTGGACAAAATACAACAGAAGAATCAAAAATTGAGTTCATCTAAACAAGAGTCAGAGCAAGATATCCTAGAAGCAAAAAAGTCTATCATGCAAATTGATTCTACTATTCAAATTATCAATGGTAAATTGAAAAAACGTGGAATTAACACCAAATTAGCTTACGATAATGCAGGAGGTCCTATAGAGCGAGACGAAGAAAACATTGTCTTACTAAGTGAGTACTACAAAGCAGTATTATTAAATGTAGAAAAGAAAATTTCGAGTATCCCCATTGGTAAACCGCATAATGGTCATGTAACATCACGATTTGGTTATAGAGTTAATCCTTTCACACGAAGAGGGAGAGAAATGCATTCGGGTATTGATTTTAAAGGACGCATGGGCGAACCGATACGTGCTACAGCTGACGGTGTAGTCTCTTTCGCTGGATATGAAGGAGAATATGGTTATGTCGTAAAGGTGAAACACCAATACGGATATGAAACTCGGTATGCGCACCTCGTACGAACTCAAGTAAAAGGAGGTCAAAAAGTTCAAGCAGGCACTGTCATAGGTCTATTAGGCAATACGGGCAGAAGCACTGGCCCACATCTTCATTATGAAGTACTTAAAGACAATAAAAAATTGAATCCTGAAAATTATTTTGAATTATAAAAAAGGCAGCTAATAGCTGCCTTTTTTATTGATTTAGCCCACCCATATTTGTAATTTATTTTCGCCATATTTGCACCACACACAGATTATTATGAAAATATTTTTACTCTCAATTGTATTCGGGGTTCTAACCTCCAACTTATTCGCCCAAAGCCCTACTTTTAAATTAAATTACAAATTCATTGTAGATGAAGCATTGTTAAAAATGGATGAAAAGGATATGGACGAAACCCAAAGAACAATTGCTGCTACTGCAGCATTGGCAATGGCATTTCAAGATGACGACACACCTATTGCGCAAGTCTGGGTAAATAAAAATTGGGTCAAGGCAAAAGCGAGTTTATTCTCTGATTACTATGAATTAATCGACAAAGAAAAGGACGAATATTACACCATCTATCCAAATGATAAAAGCTATTATTTAAATACCACGCAACGTGATAAATTTATTGGCACAGAAACCAATGCTACCTTCATTTCAGAATTACCAATCGAATTTATTCCTAACCAAGAAAAAGAAATAGCAGGATATAAATGTAAGCTTGCTAAAATAACATTATCTGATTCGGATGAGAATTCTGCTGATTTGAATATTTGGTACACTGAAACATTACCTCAAGCCTATTGGGGTGAATATGGATATTTAAAAAACATACCCGGGGCGGCATTAGAAATTTCTACAAGTGGACTAGGCATTCAAGTTTCCGACATACATCCAGAAAATGACATCCATCTTTTTGATATTCCAAACGATTTCACATTGATTGACACCCCAAAAATGGAAGATTTCCCTTCTGATGAAGACGAACAAGATTCTTTGGTCGTGACAAATTATGAACTGGGTATGAATCGTCATGCTTTTTATGATGAAGAAAAAGGACTATATGGAATAAAGGATAGTGAGGAGAATATTATTACACAACCCAAATACTTATCTATACAGCCATACGTTAATGACTTTTCTATTGTATCTGATGAAAATTATCTATCAGGCACAATTGATCTCAACGGTCAAGTAATTATTCCAATAGAATTTCAATCACTATATTTTAGTGAAGTTGAAAATTGTTTTACGTTCTCTAAAAATGAGAAATATGGGATACTGGATCATAAGGGAAATGTTATTATTCCAAATCAATATGACAATGTATCCTTTTTAAAGCATGGCTATGCTATAGTTGCCATTAATGAGAAGTACGGCATCATTAATAATGATAACAAAATAGTAGTTTACCCAACATATAAATATATTACTGATCATACAGATAATAATTTTATAGTATATGATGATGAGAAATCTACATACTCCTTGTACACAATAAAAGGAGAAAATCTCAAAGCAACATACGATTATATATCTACTGGGAATGCTGACGACTTATTTTTGGTAACTAAAAACAACAAATATGGCTTCATTAACGGTGTAGGCATAGTGATAATACCGATAAAATATGATTATGCAACGACATTTGTAGGAGGGAAGACAGAGGTAATGTTGGAGGGACGTGAAGATTCCTTTTATCTAAATTCTAAAGGCGAAGAAATTAAATAATAAAGAAAGAGCATTTAAAAATGCTCTTTCTTTATTAGTAGCTTTGAAATATGATTGAGCAAGTCTTCCAAATCAATACATTGCACCGAGGGCGCTATATGTTAAGTTTTTTTTCACTTTTGATCCTAGCTGGTATAATTTCATCGCAAGTTCCAGTTTCTGAAATCTCAAAAATTATTTTTATTCTATTTACGATTCCAATTATCCTCTATTTGTCCGTAAGATGGAGTAAAAGGACATCCAATTGGACATTAACTGATGAAGAACTAATTGTTAAATTCGACAATAAAACAGATATTTTTAAAATCAACGAAATTGACCATATCAAAAGCTTGACTCGATCAGGAGGAAACTTATTTGTGATTCATTTCAATAAAAAGTCTCCTAAACGGTATTGGCGCAATAAATTATTTTCTAGTGACGATGACAATTTGGATTTACATCATGCACTGACAGCACATGCAGTAGAATATTACAAAATGTAAACTAAAAAGCTCTGATTTATAAAATCAGAGCTTTTTGTTATTTCTTAAATGTCCATTGAACATAATTTATCTCCTTATCAATAGATAAATATTTACGTTCGTAATATGTTTTAATTGAAAGAACTTCGTCTACCAAATCTGATTTGTACAGATCAGTTGTTTCTTTGAATTTAGTCAGACTTAAAGCTTCAATTTGTTCTATAGTATACGCGTAAAAACTATCACTATCTGTTTTCAAATGCATAATACCATCTTCTTTTAGAATAAATTTATAACGTTCCAAAAACTTAGGATTTGTTAATCGCTTTTTCTCACGACTATCCTGAGGTTGTGGATCTGGAAATGTTATCCAAATCTCAGAAACTTCGTTTTCAGCAAAATGTTCCAAAATAGTTTCTATTTGTATTCTTAAGAAACCTACATTTTTAATACCTTCTTCCAAAGCCGTTTTAGCTCCACGCCATATACGGTTCCCTTTATAATCAATACCTAAGAAATTTTGCTCCGGAAATAATTTTGCAAGATTGACAGTATATTCACCTTTACCACAAGCGAGTTCTAAAATAATTGGTTTATCATTACCAAAAAAATTTGAAGCCCATTGTCCTTTATATTCTTTACCTGCATCCAATTGCACCACATTTTCGAAAGTAGCAACCTCTGCAAATTTTCTTAATTTATCCTTACCCATAAACATGAATTAAGTCGCAAAAATAATCTTATCAACGCAGGATTTCAACTATTTATAGCAGATTTATTTTGAACACAAATATTCCTAACAAATAAATCCCTTTCGAATGAAAGGGATTTATCTTTTAATAGGTTTCACTATTAGGTGGGATTCCGAAGTTTGGCAAATCTTCCTCTTCCTCTAATGGTTTCACTTTTTTATGCTTCTTTTTAGATTTCTCAGGTCTTACAAAGTTTGCTATTTTACCAACAAATGAAGATACTTTATCTTTACTAACCTGCCCCATAGCACCTTCTGATGCTAAAAGAACAAGAGATTTTTTAAGCCATCCACTATTCTTTAATACAGTACGATTGAGCACTAATGGTAGAGCAAGCTTTGCTACTTTGGTAAACCAATCTGATTTCGTATTGGATGGACTTGATGCTGTTGTTTCACTATTAGCCTTACCCAAAAATGAAAACACATCTTTCACCAACCCAAATCCTGGAATATTTGAGGCTACAGCCCCAATTACTCTTGATGGAGTCTGAATCTTATTTCTCAAAAATGTATATTGATCCCCCAAGTAAATCTCTTGCTCTTTTCTCAATCTACTCAAACGAACAAGTTCGGTTTTGAGCTCTGCTGAATTATTAATATTTACCTTCATGATCTATTTCTTTTTCGAACATTTCTTTCACCGTAGCATTACCCTCTGGAGCTTTATATTCTTGTTTTTTCTCATACTCTTCACGCTCCATATTAGCGATATAATCCTCCTCTTCATTCCACTTACCTAGGATTTTTTTAATAGTCAAATCCATAAATTTCGCCTCGAGCTTAGGTTCCATCGCACGAACAATCAAAAGAAAGATTAAAAATATTCCTCCAGTAGCCAAAAATCCCAAAGAATAACTATCCAACAATTCGCCTAACCAAAATCCCAAGGCCAAGGACCAAAAGAAGATAATAGCCAAGGCTATCATCAATTTTGATATATCAAGCACTATAGCTCCTACGATACGAGAAGATTTAGAAATTGCCTTTAATTTAACAATCTCTACCTGCGTATCTAGGTATTCTTTTGTCTTTTGAAAACTACCCGTAAAGGAAAATTTTTGTTCTTCCATCCATAAAGAAATTTTATCGATCCACCTTACAAGGGTTCTCGATTTATGTTATATAAATAGCAGCTAATTATGCGTGCTCTGTGATTTCATCATCAATGATTTCCTCTGCCTGAGCAGCTTTAGACTTTACAGAAGCTAAAACTTTTTCCTTCAAATCATTCAATTGATCTATTTGTTGTTCTGCACGCTCTTTAAGCGCATCTGCTAAATCTGACAAAGAATCATTTAATTTGTCACGAGTATCCGATCCTTTTTCTGGTGCAAACAATAAACCCAATACTGCACCTGCTGCTAAACCAGCTAATAACGCTGTAACTACTTTTCCGCTATCTTTCATTATTTCGTTCAATTAATTTTTTAAAATGTGTCACTTACATATATAAACACTAAAAGTGACAAAACGTTTAAAATTAAATATATTTTTTCTGCTCTATTGTCAAAATAAGGTTTTTATTACAATTCATCAAAAACAAGACCAATTCTATTGTTAAGTATTATTTTTGTGTAAAATATTTTTCTTTAAATTTAAATAACCATTTTAATCACGATATGTTAGTTAAAACTTTCGGAAGCGCTGTCTACGGTATTGAAGCTACCACTATAACTGTTGAAGTCAACGTATCTACAGGCACCAAATATTATATAGTTGGACTGCCTGATAATGCCGTAAAAGAAAGTTTACAACGTATCGAAAGCGCAATTATGTCCATTGGCTACCGTATGCCTAGGCAGAAAATAGTGGTTAATTTAGCACCTGCAGATATTAGAAAAGAGGGCTCTTCTTATGATCTATCAATCGCCATTGGAATACTTACTGCCTCAAATCAAATTGATTCAGAACAGTTAGAGAAATATATAATTCTTGGAGAATTATCACTTGACGGTGCGATCCAACCAATCAAGGGAGCTCTGCCAATAGCGTTGCAAGCAAAAAGAGATGCTTTTAAAGGAATAATATTACCATCTGTAAATGCAAAAGAAGCAGCTATAGTCTCAGATTTGTAAATTTATGGTATAGATAGTCTAAGAGATGTGGTTGATTTTTTTGAAAATAAAATATCCCTCACACCTACAATTGTAAATATTAATGAAGAATTTGAGCACAATATCAATAGTTATGAAGTAGATTTCGCCGATGTCAGGGGACAAGAAAATATTAAAAGAGCATTAGAAATTGCAGCAGCAGGTGGTCATAATGTAATTATAATAGGTCCACCTGGAGCAGGAAAAACTATGCTTGCAAAAAGATTACCCACCATTTTGCCTCCATTAACAATTGACGAATCGCTAGAAACTACCAAAATACATTCGGTAGCAGGCACATTGCCTACGGCAGAATCTCTAATGACAACTCGACCATTTAGATCACCCCACCACACAATATCGGATGTTACAGTATGATATATGGTGGATAAATCATTATCGATTACAGTTATGTACCTTTAAAGGATATTCAAGAAAGAACGTATCCAATTTACTATCATTCCAAAACTTTAATGTAATGTGACTATGCCATGAAAGGTCTTCGTGTTGCTCAATTGTCCAAAAGGCATTTTTTAAATTTCCAGTATTGAACATTGATTTAATATACATAATAACTTCGTTCGCTACATAATCAATATTATAATAAGCATCTTTAGTCTTAGTCATACCATTGTCGAAACGTATAAATGTGACAGTTTGAAATACATCGTAAGCAATGCCTAAATTCCATTCAACTATATTATCTTTATATTCCTTAGTGTTCTTTAGTTGATATAAGAATAATATAGGTGATTTGGTTTATGGTGATGACAATCAATGGCACGCAATACCTAATAGTGGCGTAGCTCAGCACCCCAATGATGAATGGTTTGAGTTAAAAGCAAATAGACTAATGAGTCTTATTGGTTATTAAATATGGTTCAATTACATTAAAAATTCGACTTGCAATCATGGACATGCCTTTATTACCAGGATGTACTCCAATACCGTCAACCTTCCAGTTTTTTTTTAAGGAATCAAGGCTTTGGTCAAATTCTGCCAAATTCTCCTTGTTTGACGACAAATCTGATAGGTTAACATATTTTAAGTTGTTTTCTTTCGAGATAGTTTCAGCTATTCCTCTGTTATATTCATTAGTTATGAAGGGTGAGCAAATTATAATTTCAGTGTTTTCGAATTTTTTAATCAAGCTAATATATGCCTGTTTAATTTTCGTAGTGTCAGCCGGAAAATTATCTCCTACTTGAAAAATAACAATGTTTGGGCGGTAATTAAGTAAAGAATCAAAGCTTTTTAAAGAGTCTATTGATAGTGATCTTTCCCACAATGCTACATTTGAAACTCTTGTGTTAGTAGGAATTAAGTTATTCAACTTATTGTGTAATAAATGAACGTAATCAAGATCAACATTCGAAGCTGCCATACCAGATATAGAATGCCAACCAATTGATTTGGAAATAGGGTGTACAGCAATGCTATTGCCCAAAATCAACAATTTATTACTATCATTTTTATTGCCAATGTCAATAAAGTCAGGAAGCGCTTCAATATTGAATTTTTCTAAGTTATTGTTTGAAAAATTGCAACTGATTAGAATTGAGAATAAAACTGGAAGAAAGTAAGTTTTTTTCATATTACAATTATATAACAAAAATATTATAATGCAAATCCAACTATATAGAAAATTAATCCCGACCGTTACGCTTCAGCTTGAAGCAGCTGTCTACACCGATGGACTAATGGCTGAACATAACCTTGTCTTCAATCAATCCAGTGCTGAAGTATTGGATATTGAAGTTGGGGATTATCTTACTTACAAAGGTGAGCTAATGACGATCAATCAACAGCCTGAAGTAACTCGCAGCCATAAGCTTGATTATACCATAGTATTCGAAGGTGTACGTCATTCTCTTACTCGCTAGAAGATCAAGGATGAAGGTGCTTTGATGTTCGATTACTTTGGTAATCTAACAGACTATATGTTTATGTTTTTGGAGTCTGTTAATGGTGTAGATTCTGATTGGACAGTCGGAGATTTGGAGGTTGTAGAGCCGTTTGCTTTGGAATTTGACAAAGTTGACCATTTTACAGCTTTGAATATGATTTGTGAAGCTTGCGGTTGTGAATGGCAGTTGGTAGGTAAACAAATTACCATTAAAAAGTCCGTTGGCATCCTGCATGATTATCCATTGGAATATGGTAAGGATAATGGTTTGTACAATATCAAAAGACTTGCGATATCTAATGCAAACATCGTTACTCGTGCCTATGCTGTAGGTGGTTCGCAAAATCTTCCTGCATCATATCCACACAAGCAATTGATTTTGGATGGTTATTATGAGGATGAACTTGCTGTGGCTTTATTTGGCATTCGTGAAGGTGTATTTGAGGATGAAGAAATCTATCTAAAACGCACTAGTACTGCTACTGCTGTAGGACAAATTAACGAATCGCAGTTTACTATTACTGATAGCACAATTGATTTTGATTTGAATGCCCAACTAATTGATGGTCAAGAAGCATATATTGTATTCAAAACTGGGGTGTTGAACGCTCGGCAATTCAAAATTCTGTCCTACAACCATTCGACAAAAACAATTCGCTATGAAGCGAACAAAGATGATAATGGTCAATTGATCCCTTTCGGGTCTATTATTGCTGAAGAGGGTGATTCTTATACCCTAATAGGTATAAGAATGCCTCAAAGTTATATCACTGCTGCATTGGCTCAATTAGAAGCCAAAAGACTGGAATATCTGAATTCGAATAAAGTGCCTCGTGTAGTTTATGAAGCAGCCGTAGATCCGCTAGAATTGAAGCGTAAAAACAAAGAATTAAAATCAGGTGATATTCTGCCATTCAAAGATGTAAAAATAGGTCTTGATGATAATTTGCGCATCACCAAAGTAAGTTATACGGCGACTTATCCAAATCTTCATCAAGGATCACGATTTGAAATTGAAATCGGTCAAGAGGTAACTTATAACCGTATTCAAAAGATCGAAGAGGATATCAAGCAATCAAAGGAAATAGTTACGCAGTACAGTAAACAATCATATGCATATGATCGTAGAAATATCCGTGCTATCAATGAGTTTAAAGAAAAGGTTTTCGATCCTGATGAAAAGTTGCAGACGGCACTTGTGCAAGGAATAGCAGCTTTATTTGGTTCGGAATCGATGTACTTTGATTTGGAGGATATTGATATAGCTGTGAATGCAGGAAGTGATGCGAATAGATTGACTTTGACTGCTGGCAATCTTATTCACAAATCATACGAGATTACAGGCTTGGGGTATATTTGGAATTTATCTGCATTTGATCAGGATGATTTAGCCCCTTTGAAATCATATTATATAGCAGCTAAAGTAGGTACGACAGCCTTGACTGGATCATGGGTTCTAAGTGAAATGCAATTGACAACGGAATCTGAAGTAGGTTATTATCATTTTAATCTTGGGGTTCTGTCGTCTGTGATTGAAGGTCAACGATCATTCAATCCTACTCGTATGTTTACGCTTATTTCGGGAGGAAATGTAGTTACTGATGTGGTGACAGCGAGATTAATTAATGTTCAGAAGTTGTTTGCTCAAGAGATCATTGCTGAAAATTTGCACGTGACTGGTGATAGCAGTATAGCTGGGTTTTCTATAGATGGTAATAAGATAACATCAGCGGATTCTATTCCTGAACGTACGTTTGTAACAACAAGTCCAACTGGAGTTTTTGTTCATGCAGGATCATATTATGAGGTTTTGGAGTTGTTGAGAAATGGAGTTGCATTCAAAGCTGTCTACAATGGATATGATGAAATTTTCAACTACCATGCTATGATAGAAATGTTGTTTGGAGGGAATGGCGCAATTTTATCTTCATTCATAGTTTTTTGATTTAAAGATAAGTATTAAGGTTTTTAAAAAAGTGTACATTTCGTTTTTGCGTTTATAATACGCTCGATAAATCATGTATGGTTTTGGCAATAATATATTTAAAGGTAATTTCATTCAACTTTGTTCAGTTAATATCCATGTTCATGATACATGAACATGGATATTAACTGAACAAAAAAGTCATTATATAGTAATACACGGAAAATGTTCATTATATTTGAGTGTTCATGTATCGTGAACACTCAAATATAATGAACATGAAAGAGCAAGATATACTAAAATCAGCACTAGCGAAATTCTCTGAAATGACAAGTATAAGTGTGCGCATACTGGATAGAGAGCCTGTTGGCAAAAGGGAATACTACGATGCAGTTTTAGAACTCGAAAAAGGACAGCAGAATAGTATTTTAGAAGCCGAAATAAAAACCGAAGTGAGAACTGCAACGCTGGACAATATTATCTCCAAGCAAAAGCAGACCAACGGAAAAAGGATAATGATTGCCAAATATATTCCGACTCCGATGAAAGAGGAACTCCGCAACCACAATATATGCTATCTGGAAACCTCTGGAAACTGTTACATTGAAACGCATTCGATTTTTATTCTGATCAGCGACCAGAAAACAACGGAACCTAAATATAATGAAGACAATAAGTTGTGGGCACCGGCCGGCATCAAGTTTCTATTTGCCGTGCTCATAGATCCAGCAATATTGAATACATCTTATCGCAATATGGCATACACATCAAGTGTTGCGCTCGGGAATGTCGGAAATTTCATTTCGGAGATGAAAAGAGATAACTACGTTATCATGGGTACACGTAATAGTAAGCCTGTATTGTTATTGGACAATAGAACTTCATTGATAAACAAATGGTCGGACATGTATAGAACGGTACTGAGGCCGAAGCAAATGGTCGGAAGATTCCGCTTCAGTAAAAAAGAGGATCGCACAAACTGGCAAGAACTGATAACACCCCATCAAGATATTTACTGGGGTGGTGAAACTGCAGGAGCTATCCTAACAGGGCATCTCGTTCCAGAGATATATACGATCTATTCTAATACAGATCGTTTCGAACTGATGAAAAACCTAAGGCTGATTCCAGACGCAAGTGGAGAGGTAGAAATTCTCCGACCATTTTGGAATGAGAGTACAATCACCGATACCAACAACACAGTTCCTCCAATACTGGCCTACGCGGAATTAATTAGTAGCCTAGATAGTCGCAATAGAGAAATAGCAGCACGAATAAAAGAAAAATATGTCGGATAATCACATACTATTACCATTGGTCTCTGAAATGTTAACAGAGATGAGCACGGTATGCTCCAAGTTTGGAATCGATTTCTATCTTGTAGGCGCCATAGCAAGAGATATACATCTATCCGCAAATGAAGAACTGTTATCAAAAAGGAGAACAAAAGATGTAGATTTGGCCATCACCATCAGTGATCAGGGTCAATATAACCATGTCAAAGCTTCGCTTATAGCAACCGGCCTTTTTGAAGGTCATGAGAGTGAGGCAATCAAACTCATATACAAAAAGGGAATAGAAGTAGACCTTCTGCCATTCGGCGAGATAGAACAGCCTGATAGAAATGTGAGACTAACAGATCCGACTTTCGTACTGAACATGCCCGGATTCACCGAGGTCTATCCATTTGTCAAAGATCACGATATCGGCAATGGTCAAATCATAAAGGTCTGTACTATAGAAGGTATTATTCTTCTAAAACTCATTGCCAATGACGACAGACCCGAAAGGACTAAGGATATAGCAGATATAGACCACCTTATTCAAAGTTACTTTGACCTTAACGATGATGATATCTACATGTTGCACTACGATATCCTGGAACTTTACGACACCGATGACACTGACTACATCCAACTAGTCTGCTCAAGACTGATCGGAAGAAAGATAAGCCACATGCTTTCGCAATCGGGAGAACTTGCAGATAGAGTCAGGAAAATACTAGCAAAAAGAGAAACAAACAGGTGGCATGCCAAGCTAATGGGGATGGGCGATGGTTGGTCGACGCAATATGCTATATCCATGGAAAAACTCAGCTAATTTTTACTATAGATTCTTAAATTTTAGCTAACTTACACGGAAACAGAGCAATAAAATGATCTCTAAAACGCTTTCTTCTATAACAACCTCTTTTCAGAAAAATTCTTGGAGCAATCTATCCGATCTTTTAACGGTAGAAGAGTGTCTTCTGCGAATAAAAACTGGAACATACCAAGCACAGATTGAAACTCTCAGAAAGTATCTCGCAGAAGGTGATACCGAATATTATGACAGGGAAAAAAGAAGATTGCCAGCTGTTACTTTTTCGGCAAGTTTCAACCAAAAAAGAAACAGATCATCAATATCGGTCTATAACCAGCTACTCGTACTAGATTTCGATAAGCTATCGAAAGAATTGATGGAGGACTTAAAGTCTCACTTTAGAAAGGATTCCTATATTTGGTCGTTCTGGGAATCGCCTTCTGGATCCGGCTTAAAAGGACTAATCAATTTGGATTTCTCTTCGGAATTTCCACTAATGAGATCAACTTCAGACATACTTATGCCTTTAGAAAGGTTTTCGCTTATATGAAAGAGAAATATGGTATTGAGCTTGACAAGAGCGGAAGCGATGTCACCCGTCTATGTTTCTTTTCCTATGATCCACATCTTTTTATAAGAGACGAGAGCACCCCATTCCTCGTAGAATACGACGAAGCAGAAGCAGCGGTTGTCAAATTTAATAGTAGCTCCAATTTCTTTTTGGAAAAGGGGCCTTTTCCTGCCTCCCAACGACCAACTGTATCAGGATCAACACCTATTATCATTGCAAAATGTTTTTGACTAAGCCCATTCAAATATCTATAAGTTTTGATCTTGCCAGCAGGCGTAGATGTATCCAGTTCAAACGGACAATATCCTAAGAACCCGAAAATAGGTGGATAATATTGAATTTGGGGTTCGCTTCTGTTGTTTTCCCAATATGTAATGCTGTCCTCACTAACATTAAATATTGCTGCTAAATCCTTTTGAAGCAGCCTTAGCTCGATTCTCCTCTTCCTGATATGTTCACCAAGAGTCTGTGGATTTACTGGCACATTTATTAGTAGAGGTTTACTGATTTGTTGTTCAAAACGTAAACAAGGCAACGCAGGAATGTCCATGTGGATATTACAATCACCCAGATAAGGAGTGTATTTGCGGAACTGCATTAGTACAGCGGTATTTGAGTAAAATTTCATGCCCTTTGTTAGATAGAATAGATCTTCATGTAGAAGTGACTCCTATTGAGTTTAGTGAGCTATCATCATCACGCAAAAGTGAACACAGTAGAGATATACGACAACGGGTAATTAAAGCTCGAAATATGCAAGCAATACGCTTTGAAAAAAATCAAAATGTACATTGTAATGCGCAAATGAGCTCTAAATCAGTTCGTGATATTTGTTTAATTTCGGAAACAGGCAAACAATTACTAAAAGTAGCGATGGAAAGATTAAATCTTTCAGCTCGAGCTTATGACAGAATTTTAAAAGTAGCGCGTACCATAGCAGACATGGAGAATTCTTCAGAAATTGAAAACCAACATTTAGCAGAAGCTATACAATTCAGAAGTCTCGACCGAGAAAGTTGGGCTGGCTAACTGACTAAAACTGATCTATAAAGTGCCTAATTATCCACGGATGAATCAATATTGTAATTAGCAAACCAGCCAATGCACCAAATAAATGGGCGTCATGATTTATTCTATCATTAGAGTTTTTGGAAGCCCAAATACAATAACCAATATATAGAACAGCAAATAAGTAAGCTGGCATAGGTATAATCAAGAATATACCAAGCATAGCCTTTGGTTCAAACAAAATAAACCCGAATAAAACAGCTGATATGGCACCCGAAGCGCCTAAACTAAAATAGCCTGAGTTATTTTTCTGCTGTACGATCGTAGGAATATCACTTAAAACCAAACTTGCAACATATAATAAAGCAAAATACAAATGGCCGACCTCTCCATTTGCTGCCACAAAATACTTTTCTAATGAAAAACCAAAAAAGTAAAATGTAATCATATTAAACAGTAAATGCCCCCAATCCGCATGTACTAGTCCACTAGTGAAAATTGTAGTAATTTTACTCTTATCACGGTGAATACTGTAAGGGTGAAGCATCATTCTCCCCAATATATCGGGATTTGAGAATGCATAAATACTAGAAGCTACGGTAATAGCAAATATAAAACTCGCTACAGGAGTATTTAAAATATAATCTTGAATCATAATTATTAGAATCGGTCTTCGATTAAGAATACAAACAAATCTTTAGGTCCATGCGCTCCTAATACCAACATTTTCTCAATATCAGCAGTGCGACTAGGCCCTGTAATAGTCGTAATCATAGAGGGTAAGTTATTACCATATTTTTCTTTGATAATAGACATACCATGACGAATATCCATGACTAACTGTGATGCTTTTGCAAACACGATATGTATAGGAGGATAAATACTCAAGCGACGACCACCAGGATTAGCATTTGAAATCATAATACTTCCATTACGAGCGACTAAGACTTCACAAGCTGTAATTCCAATTTCTGCTACTTCAAAATCCTTTTCGGTACTATAAAATGGGAAACCGTAAGTCTTTAAAATCTCTTGAACCTCTGGCTCCCAAGCATGTATTTTTTTCACACCCAACTCTTCTACAAGAGCTATGAGATTTTCTATTACAGCGATTTCTCCATCACAATAAATAAATTTACCAGATACATTAGTAAATTCTCTAGCGAAAGTAACATCCAATCCCTCCTCTTCATCCTTGTACAATTTTGAATCTTCAAAATCTGGATTGGGATTATCTCGCTTCTGTAATAAAGCTTGCCTTATGCTTTTCAGCATTCTTTCTTTAGGTGTTGTATTTCGAGTATTCATTGTAAAAACAAAACAGGTGTACAAAAAGGTACACCTTATTTATTATTTTTCTTCTTCATTCAATTGAGATGACCCTACCTCTGGTTGAGCTGTTTGCTCTGGTAAAGGAGGTAGCGGCAATTCTGTCTGTGGAACACCTCCACCGTCAGCACCACCATTCACGAACTCATCGTATGTTGTTCTGTTTGAAAAAGGTCGTTTACCAAGAATTTCTTCTAAATCAGCTTGGAATAAAATTTCTTTCTCCAATAATTTTTCAGCTATCTTGATTAACCCATCTTGATTATCTAACAACAATTGCTTTGTTCGGTCATATACAGCAGTGATTAACACTCGAACTTCTTCATCAATAAGTTGAGCCGTCTGATCAGAATAAGGCTTTTGGAATTGTGACTCACCTGTACTATCATTGAAAGAAACATTACCTACTTTATCGTTCATACCGTAAACAGCAGTCATTGCATAAGCCAACTTAGTGATACGCTCTAAATCATTTTGCGCACCAGTACTGATACGTCCAAACGTAATATCTTCGGCTACACGCCCTCCCATCGTCATACACATGCTGTCTATAAGCTGTTCAGTAGTGTATAAAAATTGTTCTTTTGGCAAATATTGAGCATAACCCAAAGCCGCTACACCACGTGGAACTATTGATACTTTCACCAATGGATCTGCATGCTCTAAGTACCAACCTGCGATAGCATGTCCTGCTTCGTGATAAGCAACGATTTTTTTCTCTTCCGGAGAGATAATTTTATTTTTCTTCTCAAGACCACCAATTACTCTATCAATTGCATCTTGAAAATCTTGCATTTCTATTGCTGACTTACCCTTACGAGCTGCTATCAAAGCTGCTTCGTTACAAACATTAGCAATCTCAGCACCCGCAAAGCCAGGAGTTTGAGCAGACAACTTCTTAGCATCAACCTCCTCAGCCAGTTTAAGAGGCTTCAAATGCACATTAAAAATATGTTCACGACCAATCAAATCTGGTTTGTCAATTGATATTTGTCTATCAAAACGACCAGGACGTAATAAAGCTTGATCCAATACATCAAGACGATTTGTAGCGGCTAAGATAATTACACCTAAATTGGTACCGAAACCATCCATCTCAACCAACAATTGATTTAATGTATTTTCACGCTCATCATTACCACCCATCATAGAGTTTTTACCACGAGCACGTCCAATAGCGTCAATCTCATCAATAAAAATAATACATGGTGCCTTTTCCTTTGCTTGCTTGAATAAATCACGTACACGAGATGCACCTACTCCAACGAACATCTCTACGAAATCAGACCCTGATAAAGAGAAGAATGGAACCTGAGCTTCACCAGCAACTGCTTTAGCCAACAACGTTTTACCTGTTCCCGGAGGGCCTACTAGCAATGCACCTTTCGGAATTTTACCTCCTAAATCAGTGTATTTTTTAGGATTTTTAAGAAAATCCACAATCTCCATCACTTCAGTCTTAGCTTCTTCAAGTCCTGCTACATCATTGAATGTGATATTAATTTGAGACTCTTTATCAAATAATTGAGCTTTAGATTTACCAATATTAAATATTTGGCCTCCACCACCAGCTCCACCACCGCCCATGCGACGCATCAAGAACATCCAAATAGCGATAATAATCACTAATGGCAAAATGAATGAAATTATACTACCCCAAGGATTCGTTTTCTCACCCCACTGAATTGAAATTTTTGGTGTACCTTCTGGTAATAATTTCTGAGACTCACTCAATTTCTGACTTAATATATCTGCAGAACCCTCCGTGAATACATATTGAGGACCTTGTGATTGAGCACCAAATGCAATCTTATTATCAGCTGGGGCAAAATCTTTATATTTGGGATCATCTTTAAGTTTTTCTGGCTTAATATAAACCTCAACTTCATAAATGCTTCCGTTTTTTAATGCTACTATCTTTTGAACATCGCCAGTTAGCAACAGTTCCTTTTCGAATTTTTCATAGGTAATATCCTTTGTTGTATTTGAAGTGTACAAATAATTCAACGCAAGGAAACCCGCTATAATTGCAATATAAAGCCATATCATATTGAATTTTGGCGGAGTAGGTGTTATCTTCTTACTCGGTATTTTTTTCATTATATATCTAACGTATCTATTCTAAAATTTAATATTATGCACTCTTAAAACTTTCTACCTTCGCATCACCCCACAAATCTTCCAATCTATAACGATCACGTGCCTCTGTTTTAAAAACATGCACTACAACATCTACAAAATCCAACAATATCCACTCTCCATTCCCCTGACCTTCTTTATGCCACACGTCATAACCAAATGCTTTGGAAACCTCATCTTCTACGCTCTTAGCAATTGCATTTACCTGTACATTACTATCTGCATTACACACAACGAAATAATCAGAAAGAGTAGCATTTACATCGCGCATATCCATTTTCACTATTTCACTAGCCTTTTTTTCTTGCATCCCGTACACCACTATATCTGCCAATTTGTTAGACAATTCTGAATTTTTCTTTTTACTCATTAAGAAATATTATAGTTTTACTATGTATTTAAAATCATTACCACTTGCAAAATAACACATTTTTTGAAGATTCTACCCCTAATAACATAATTGTTTTTGAAGAATTACCCTCAACAAATGATTATCTAAAAGAACTATTGTCAAAAGTCAAGCCACTTGATCCGCACACTGTCATAATGACAAAAAATCAGACAGCAGGCAAAGGTCAACGAGGAAATCAATGGAAAAGTGCAGCAAATCAAAATCTCACTGCTAGTTTCTTGATTTCTCCTGAAAAGTTAGATATTTCAAACCAATTTTCCCTTACATTAATAGCTAGCTTAGCCGTTTATGACACTTTAAAGACCTTTGTCAAACAGGATGTTGCTATTAAATGGCCTAATGACATTCTAATTAACAATAAAAAAATAGCTGGAATACTCATTGAAAACAAAATTAGTGGAAGCTATATCAAGCATAGTATAGTAGGTATAGGTATCAATGTTTATCAATATGATTTCCCTGCAGAAATTGATCAAAAAACCACATCTCTAATACTTGAAAACGAATTGCTGGTCGTTAAAATACTACAACTAGCACATTTAATTCAAGAAAAAATTAAGCATTACACCGTACTTTCTAAAGAAAACAACGCAGCACTTCTAAATCTGTATAACCAAAAATTATTCAGAAAACACGAATTGCATTCTTACAATTATGAAGGAAATATTGTAAAAGGAAAAATAATCAAAGTAGAAAGCGATGGATTACTACAAATTGAAATCAAAAATAAGCTGCATAAAGTCGATTTAAAAGGTATAACTTATATATTATAACAAACAAATTACTTGTCTTATCATTTAATAAATATGTAAATTCGCATTAAACTTTTAGGAAAGCAAATAGTCTTAAAGGTATATTTTAAAGAAATTTGAACATAAATTATATGAAAAAATTAAGTTTATTATTTGCAGCTGTTTTAATGACAATTTCTGCAGCTTTTGCTCAGATCCAATCTCCTGTAAAATGGCAGGTAGCTTCTAAAAAACTAAATAGTAAAGAAGCTGTAGTATTAATTAAAGCTACAATCCAAAGCGGTTGGCATATTTACGGTCAAAACGTAGCAGATGGAGGACCAGTTTCAACAACTTTCAAATTTGAGAATAACAAGGGCTTTACATTAAACGGCAAACCTGTAGAAAATGTAAAACCAAAATCGAAGTACGAAGAAGTATTTAAAATGAATGTTCCTTATTTCACAAACGAAGTTGTTTTCCAACAAAAAGTTAAATTAACTGGTAAACAAGCTTCTGTATCTGGGACTGTAGAATACATGGCATGTGACAAAAACCAATGTTTACCTCCAGATGAATACAATTTCACTGTAGCAATAAAGTAAAATTTAATTCATAAGACATATAAAAGGCAGTTGTTAACTGCCTTTTTTTTATTTTTACAAATTATCAAAATACTCATTCGTAATGAAAGCCTACTTGTTTTCTATTTTACTACTATTGAATTTAGGCCTTTTCAATAGTATATCTTTTGCTCAGGATACCATAATTAATTTAGATGACGTTGAATTTTCTGATGGCACATCATCGGAGGAGGCAAGTGTAGATAGCTCGGCTGTTGTCGACTTTGGCGATGTCGAGTTTACTGATGGACAAGATTCTAGTCAACTATCAGCTGCTACATCTCCGGTTGATTCTTTGCAGAATGCTGGTATCTCTACTTCAAGTGAAACACAAAAAGAAGATGCTTCGTTGTGGGGAATTTTTATAGCAGGTTTGTTGGGTGGTTTCGCAGCATTTTTCATGCCTTGTATCTTCCCAATGGTACCGCTGACAGTGAGTTTCTTTACCAAAAAAGCAGGTTCTCGTTCCAAGGCTATTTCGCAGGCCTTTATGTATGGGTTGTTTATTATTGTTATCTACGTGGCCTTGGGTATGCTTATTACCATAGCTTTTGGTCCAGAAGCATTAAATGAACTGTCGACAAATGGTATTTTTAACTTCTTCTTCTTCCTATTATTGGTTGTCTTTGCGACATCATTCTTAGGTGCATTTGAAATTACATTACCTAGTTCTTTTGTAAATAAAATTGATTCAAACTCTGATAAAAGTGGTCTTGTTGGACTGTTCTTCATGTCTGCAAGTCTTGCTGTAGTTTCATTCTCTTGTACAGGTCCAATTATTGGCACTTTGCTGGTAGAGGCTGCTACACGTGGTGAGCGTTTAGGTCCTGCGATCGGTATGTTAGGCTTTTCATTAGCATTAGCTGTACCTTTCGTGTTGTTTGCCATGTTCCCTTCCATGTTAAAATCCTTACCTAAATCTGGCGGTTGGTTGAATAGCATAAAAGTTGTTTTAGGTTTCTTAGAATTAGCTTTAGCCTTGAAATTCTTATCAAATGTAGATTTGGCATACAACTGGAACTTATTGGATAGAGAGGTATACTTAGCGTTATGGATTGTAATTTTTGGCTTATTAGGTCTGTACTTAATTGGTAAAATAAAATTCTCACACGACAGTAGTTTAGAGTTTTTATCTGTTCCACGTACGATGTTTGCTATTATGGTATTCACGTTTGTAGTCTATATGATTCCAGGAATGTGGGGCGCTCCATTGAAAGCTATTTCCGCATTTTTGCCACCAGTAGGTACGCAAGATTTTGACTTGGCATCGGGTGTGTCACATGCTCCGAATGCAGCTGGTACAGATGCTGCTAAACGCAAACATTACACATATTTCCATAGCAAAGCGACGATCAAAGGGTTAGATCCTTATTATGATTACGAGGAGGCTTTGGCTGCTGCCAAAGAACAAAATAAACCATTGTTGGTTGATTTTACTGGTTGGAACTGTGTGAACTGTCGTAAGATGGAAGCAGAGGTTTGGAGTATACCAAAAGTACGTGACATGATCAACAATGACTTCATCTTGGTAGAATTATATGTAGATGATAAGGTGTTAGAATTGCCAGAGAGCGAGCATTATGTTTCAGAAAAAACGGGCAAAAAAATCAATACAGTAAGTAAGCGCAATGCTGATTTTCAAATCACAAGATTCGAGAGCAATTCTCAACCATTATATGCACTGCTAGACACGAATGGAGAATTATTAGTTCCAACAAGTGGTGCTGTCTACAATGTAGATAAGTATGCTGATTTCTTGAAGTCTGGATTAGAAAAATTTAAAGCAAAACATTAAAGCAATTAATATTAATTTAACAAAAAAATAAGTCTGATATTGATATATTTGTAAAACTATGGGTGAAATTAAAAATATTGCAGTTTTAACATCAGGTGGAGATGCACCAGGCATGAATGCAGGAATACGTGCAGTAGTTCGTGCAGGTATATATCATGGACTAAATATGTATGGTGTAAAAAGAGGATATGACGGCCTTGTAAAAGGAGAAATTATCCCGATGGACGCCAAGTCTGTTGCAAATATTATTCAACGTGGTGGAACAATATTGAAAACAGCAAGAAGTGACGAATTTAGAACATACGAAGGCCGCAAACAGGCTTATGAAAATATAAAAAAGTTAGGCATTGATGCTTTAGTCGCAATTGGAGGTGATGGGACTTTTACAGGAGCTTCAAAATTCATAGAAGAATTTGATATTCCTATTATTGGTATGCCTGGAACAATAGACAACGACCTTGCTGGTACAGATTTTACAATCGGATATGATACAGCAATCAATACAGTTGTTGATGCTGTTGACAAAATTCGTGATACTGCAGAATCACACGATAGATTGTTTGTTATTGAAGTAATGGGTCGAGATTCAGGACTTATTGCATTGCGCTCTGGTATTAGCACAGGAGCTGAAGCAGTTTTAATCCCTGAATTGGAGGTGGATTACAATGCGATAATGAAACGACTAGATAGCACGCGTAAAAATAAATCATCACGTATTATAATCGTAGCCGAAGGTGACGAAGAGGGTGGATTGGTCGTGGCTGATAGAATTAAGGAAAATTTCCCTAATTACGATGTCCGTGTTTCTATCTTAGGTCATATCCAACGCGGAGGCAAACCATCATGTATGGACCGCGTATTGGCTAGTAGATTAGGCGTAGCTGCTGTAGAGGGTCTGATAGCAGGTCGTCGAGGCGAAATGGCAGGTCTTATTTGTGGAGAAGTTTCTTTCACCCCATTCAGTAAAGCAATCAAACATATAGATAAGATAAACACAAACCTAACTCGAATAGTAGAGATACTATCCCTGTAAAATAAAAAATGCCTTTAGAATATTCGAGGGCACTGAAAAAGTCCCCTTTTAGATTGGGCTAAAAAAAGGAGTGGAAAACAACAGTTTTCTGCTCCTTTTTTCGTATCTTAAAGTAGGTTTTAACGGACATCAGGATGCTTTCTACCCAACAAAAAATACATTTCAGTTCCTATTCAGGATTGTACGATATCATTGTTCCAAAAG
>NZ_JADEYP010000024.1 GCF_020295405.1 Sphingobacterium bovistauri | reverse complement strand
CAGAATTGTTTTATCTAAAAAAATATACTTCTATTTTTGAGTTAGCTAAAGATATTAGAGAATATATAAAGTATTATAATAACGAAAGAATACGAATTAATTTAAATGGAATGAGCCCGGTGGAATACCGAGCTCATTATATCAAAAACATTGTATAAAGTCGTCCAACTTTTGGGGGTCAGTCCAGTGGAGCCTTTTGTTTTATACAGCATATATTTCTCTGTAATTGTTGATATGTTTTTCAATAATTTTTTTACGCTTCATCTTGAGTGTAGGGGTTAATTCTCCTCCTTCAATTGTGAATTCATCCGGAATTATGGAGAATTTTTTAATTTGTTCCCATTGACCAAATGATTTATTCACAAGATTTATTTCTTCTGTAATTTTACTTTTTATGGCATCACTAGATAAAAATTGATCTTTAGATAGAGAGACATTTCCTTGTGCAGAATCTTTGCTCCATGCCAGTAAATTTGAATAGGATGGAACGATAAATGCAGCTGGAAATTTTTCACCATCTCCTATTACCATAAATTGCTCGATAAAAGGTGATTCTACCATTTTTGATTCTATAGCTTGAGGAACGATATACTTGCCGCCAGAGGTTTTGAACATTTCCTTCTTGCGATCTACTATTTTTAAGAATCTCTCATCTTCCCACTGGCCAATATCACCCGTATACAACCAACCATCCTTAATGACTTCTTGAGTCACTTGCTCATCTTTATAATAACCGAGCATGATGTTATCACCTTTAGCAAGTATTTCACCATCCGCGGCTAATTTTATATCGATGTTAATTAAAGGAAGTCCAACCGTGCCAATTTTCATTCCTCTACGATAATCATTAACGGATAGGCATGGACCAGCTTCTGTCAAGCCATAACCTTCATAGATATTGATGCCTGCAGCCATATACAAACGTATTAGACGCTCTTGCAGAGCTGCAGATCCTGTCGCAACACCTAATATTTCTCCACCTAATGCTTCTTTCCATTTGGAAAAAATTAATTTGCGTGCAATAGCTAGCTTTATGTCGTACATCGTTGATCGATTGTTAGGTTCCAGATCATATTTTTCACCTAATTCAATCGCCCAGAAGAAAAGTTTACGTTTTATGCCAGTTAGGGAATTCCCAGTGGTCATTATCTTTTCATACACTTTTTCTAATACACGTGGCACGGCAGAGAAGATGTGTGGTTTTACTTCTTTCATGTCAGCTCCGATTGTTTCCATGGAATTAGCATAAAAAATTGTCAAGCCTTTGTACATATATACATAGTGGAAAAGACGTTCGTATGCGTGACAGACAGGTAAAAATGATAGTGCTCTCATATAGGATGTAACAGGAAAAGAATATTCACTACTCATCATGTCAGCCAACAAATTTTTATGTGTAAGCATTACTCCTTTAGGGTTTCCTGTGGTTCCACTTGTATATATTATTGTTGCAATATCTTCATGTTGGACAGCTTTTTTTCTATCACTCAGTTGCTGATCTGAAATTACTTTCCCACTTTGATGAATAATGGTCCAATGAGGATAAACAGTTTCGTTTTGAAGAATAAATAGATTTTCTAATTGTGTAAACTCACTTTTTAGAATATTTATTCTTTCGTATAGATCTTTTGAACTAATTACGGCTATTTTTATTTCTGCATGATTAATAATGTATTTATAATCATTGTCAGAGATATTCGGGTAAAGAGCAACAACAATAGCGCCGATTTGCTGGATTGCAAAATCTAACAAGGACCATTCTAATCTATTTTCACTTATTATACCGACTTTGTCGTGAGGTTTAACTCCTAAAGCAATCAGACCTTTTGATATTTCATCGATTTGCTCTTGAAAAGATTCATTTGAAATTTTTTTCCAATCATTATTTTCTTTGTGAGAGAAGATAGGAGAGGTTGCGTAAGTGTGTGTTCTATATTTGACAAGGTCAAATATACGTGTAGGCTCGTTTTTCATAAGCAATATCACATAAAAAAAAGTAAGGCTACCTAAAATAGGTAGCCTTACAAATTTACATAATATTATTAAGATTAATATCTGCTTTTCGACTCACGTCTTTTGCCAGAGAAGTCACGGAAACCACCATTGTCTCCACCACGATCACCACCTCTTGAGCGGCCACCACGATCACCACCTCTGTTGTCTCCACCTCTATCTCTTCTTTCTCCGCTAAATCCACCGCTACGTTCGCCACCGAATCCACCGCTGCGTTCGCTACGACCTCTTCCTCCGCGATCTCCTCCTCCTCTTGGACGACTACCACGATCCGAACGGCCTTCGCTTGCACCAGATACTTCAATACGAACTTGACGACCGTTGAAATCTATGCCTTTGAAACCTTCGAATACTTTATTAACCTCTTCATCTTGAACTTCAAAGAAAGTGAATACTCCTTTCAAATCAATTTTACCAATTGATTTTCCAGTAATATTAGCTGTGTTACAGATGAAACCTAACATGTCTCCGCGGCTGAACTCGTCTACAGAACCTAAGTTCATAAATAAACGCGTGTAACCTTTAGAGCTTTGACGAGGTCCACGATCATCTCTTTCGCGTCTATCACCACTTACTTCACGAGCTTCGATGTTTAAGTCTGGAGAATTTTTGTAGTATTCTAAGAATCTATTAAATTCTAATGAAGCAAATCTTTTTACAATATCTTCTTTTGATAATGATTCAAAACCTTCCATAATAGCAGGCATGAATTGATTGATTTGTTCTTCATTTACTTCAACATTGTTTACTTTGTTAATAATAGTCAACAATTGTTTTTCAACAACAGCAGCACCTTCAGGAACTTGCTTGCGTTCAAAAGATTTACCGATTACTTTTTCAAGTTGACGGATTTTACTTTGTTCTTTGATGTTGATTAATGAGATTGAAATACCTGTTTTACCAGCACGAGCTGTACGGCCTGAACGGTGTGTGTAGTTTTCAATTTCATCTGGTAATGAAAAGTTGATAACGTGCGTTACGTCATTTACATCGATACCACGTGCAGCTACATCTGTTGCGATCAACATTTGTAAGTTGCGGTCACGGTAACGTTTCATTACTTTATCACGTTGCTGTTGTGATAAATCACCATGTAATGCATCCGCATTATAACCATCTTTGATTAAAGCTTCAGCAATTTCTTGTGTTTCAATTTTTGTACGACAGAATACAATACCAAAAATATCTGGATTTGAATCTACGATACGTTTGAAAGCAGCGTATTTATCTCTCGCTTTTACTAAAAAGTACTGATGTTCAATGTTTGCATTACCTGTGTTTTTTGTACCTACAGTTAATTCAAACGGATCTGTCATATACTTTTGAGCAATACGACGTACCTCTTTTGGCATTGTTGCCGAGAATAACCAAGTTTTTTTCTCCTCAGGAGTTTCTGATAAAATGTTGTTGATGTCTTCTTGGAAACCCATGTTTAACATTTCGTCCGCTTCATCTAATACAACATATTTTACGCTAGAAAAATCAATTGCATTTCTGCCAATGATATCTAACATACGACCAGGGGTCGCTACAACAATTTGCACACCGCGTCTAATTTGACGTAGTTGGTCACTGATATTCGCACCTCCATATACAGCTACAACGTGTACGTTGTCGATGTATTTAGCAAATTTTTCTAAATCTTTAGCGATTTGTAAACACAACTCACGTGTAGGGCATAAAATTAATGCTTGTGGGTGTTTTTGAGAAAAGTCTAATTGCTCTAATAATGGAAGACCGAATGCCGCTGTCTTACCTGTGCCGGTTTGGGCTAATCCGACAAAATCGTCGCTACCAGTCAATAAAACAGGAATGGCTTTTTCCTGAATTTCAGAAGGTTTTTCGAAACCTATTTCTGAGATGGCTTTAACAACTTCCTCACGGATTCCCAGTTCTAAAAATGGGTTCATGAAATAAATTATACAATAGGCACTATTGCCTAAGGCGTTGCAAAGGTAAGTATAAAATTTGACATACACAATAGTGTAATCAATTGATTTTTAAGCTATATTCGAAACTTATTATTATGTAAGCATACCTTATGAAGTACCTTTTATTCTTTTTTCTTTTTAGCAGTCAGTTAGTTATAGCGCAGGATAAGCCTAATTCTAAGTTGTTTTTAGAACAATTTAAACCTTTTGTTGGTCAATATTTCGAAGGCGAGATCGTTGAGGGCGGTAAAGAAGGGGATGGATTCACTGGCAAAAGATTACTTATGCAAGTAATGTCCTATGACGATCATGAAGTGAAAATACCTTTTTATGTAGGTGAAGATAAATCTCGAACTTGGATTTTGAATTATTCTAATAATGTCATTACATTAAAGCACGATCACCGTCATGAAGATGGATCACCAGATAAAGTAACTTTCTATGGTGGTACAGCACCAAATGAGGGAGCTGTGAACTCGCAAATTTTCCCTGCAGATCATGAAACTTGCCAATTGATTGATTACGCTTGTCAAAATGTATGGTGGATAACAATGGATGGCGCGACTTATACTTATAATTTAAGAAGAATTGGCTCAGATAGAGTTTTTACTGTGAAATTTGATTTAACTAAATCTGTAAAATCAAATTATAAACCTTGGAAATAATTTAACTATTTAAATTTATTATAGGTTTTTATTTTTTTTTCTTAGATTCAGATACTAATTAAAATCTAAGATGTGGTATAAAAAATCAATTCCAAAACTTGTTGCCGAAGCGGCGCAAAGTGGGGAGGGAACTTTAAAAAGAACATTAACAAGTTCGGGTCTGATAGCTCTGGGAGTAGGAGCGATTATCGGTGCCGGACTTTTTTCGTTAACTGGGATTGCAGCCGCTGAAAACGCTGGTCCTGCTGTAATGTTGTCATTTATAATCGCTGCAGTAGGTTGTGCCTTTGCAGGATTATGCTATGCTGAATTTGCATCAATGATTCCAGTTGCCGGGTCTGCCTATACGTATTCGTATGCTACCATGGGCGAATTTATGGCCTGGATTATTGGCTGGGATTTGGTCTTAGAGTATGCGCTCGCTAGTGCAACTGTTGCCGCCAGTTGGTCTCAATATTTTAATCAATTACTTCTCGTCTTCGGGATGTCAATACCAGAACAGTTGTTGTCTGGGCCATGGGAAGGAGGGATCGTAAATTTACCTGCAATAATTATTGTGTGTTTGTTATCCTTTTTATTGATGCGTGGTACACAAGAATCATCTTTTATAAACAATATTTTAGTTGTTTTAAAAGTTGCTGTTGTAATTCTTTTTATTGCCTTAGGTTGGCAATTTATAAATCCAGCAAATCACACACCTTTTATTCCAACGAATGAAGGTGAGGAATTGCTTAAGCAAGGAAAAATAGGCTTTTTTGAATTCTTTAAAAGTGATAGTTTTGGTGAGTTTGGGATTTCTGGAGTACTTCGTGCTGCAGGAGTATTGTTTTTTGCTTTTGTGGGTTTTGATGCTGTTAGTACCGCTGCACAGGAAGCTATTAATCCTAAAAAGGGAATGCCTGTTGGTATCATCGGCTCATTATTGATCTGTACTGTACTATATGTATTGTTTTCTTATGTAATGACTGGTCTTGCTAATTATACGGAATTTAAGGATGACGCTAAGCCTGTGGCTACTGCATTTGCTAAGACAGGATACGATTTCTTAAATACAGCGATGATCGTAACTATTATTGCAGGATATACTTCTGTAATCTTAGTCATGTTACTAGGTCAAAGCCGTGTATTTTATTCTATGAGTAAAGATGGTTTGCTTCCAAAAATATTTTCTGATCTTTCGAAAAGACAAACTCCTTGGAAGACAAATCTTATTTTTATGGTGTTTGTAAGCATATTTGCAGGATTTGTTCCAGTGTCAGATCTAGGACATATGGTGAGTATAGGGACATTGTTAGCATTCACGTTGGTGTGCGTGGGGATACTTGTTCTTCGTAAAAGCAATCCAACAGCAGAGCGTCCCTTTAGGACACCTTTCGTTCCATTGGTGCCGATATTAGGAATCATTGTCTGTGTTCTTATGATGCTTTCTTTGCCATTAGTAAGTTGGGAGCGTCTAGGTATTTGGATGTTAATTGGGGTAGTTGTTTATTTTCTATATGGAAAGAAACACTCAGTATTACGCAAGGAGATTGAATCGGGGCGAGAAAATTAATTTAATATTAATGTAAAATATAAACGCCTACAATTTGTAGGCGTTTATATTTTATTGTCTATTTTTTCTATTTTCAAGGCTACTTCTTAGTTTGTTGAAAAAGTCTTCTTCTACTTGAAAAAATTGAGAGGCTCTAGCTTGTCCTAGAATTTTTCCAAACTCAGCGCGATATGACTTTTTAAGTTCTACTTCTTTAGCGTCAAATGCAATGACATCACGCTTCTGCGCATTTAATGAATTGCTTTCTACTGAGCGAGACATTCCTCTTTTTGCTTTTTTTAGATCCCACATTTCTTTATTGTACTGGTTGTAGGTAGGGAAAAAAAGTTCTGCTTCTCCAGGAGTAAGTTTTAATTCTTTCGTAATATAAGCTATCTTTTCGCTTTCTATAGCCCTAAAGTTATGCTGCGCAGACGCAGTAAAACAAAGGGTTAAAACAAAACAGATAGTAGTTAAAATGTATCTTAAATGTAACATTATAGCATATAATTTAAATACTCTTCAATTTCCTCACTATCAATTTCCGAATCTAATTGAGTAGTTTCTTCTGTAGTGTCTGACGCATATTCTGCCAAATGGATTAAATCTGCACCATCAGAAACTTGTGCTAAATAACTAATTATTTCTTCATCACTGACATTTTGAAGATTTACATCAGTAGCTACTAATGTATTTGAAGTTAAATTGTTGTATTTGAAACCAAAATAAGAGCCTATACCTACAGTCAACACAATAGCAGCAGCAGCTGAATATTTCTTCCAATTTATGCGTTTAGGAAGAGTTATAATGGTGCCTTCCTGTTTGGTTAAGTCAGAAGTTTTTGCTAAAATACCGTCTGTCAACTCATTAAAATATCCAACTGGCACATAGAAGTCTTCATTGCTGATTTCTGATTTCCATTTATAGGCTAAAACATTAGCTTCAATACTGTTGTTTGATTCTTCAAAATAATTTTCAGGTATAGCAAAGCCATTTTCCTTACCAACATTATCAATAAGTTTCCTTTCAGACAATTTAGTGAATAATTGATTTTCAAAAGTTTCAAAATAATCGCTAGGTACTTGAAAATTTATTGTAGAAACACTTGATCTAAGGTTTTGTTCAGAAATGTTTGCTTCAATATCTAAATGCGATTGTGTAAAGTAGTCGTTAGGTATTGTAAAGCCTTCTTCTGAAACTTTATCCCTGATGTTTTGTTCTGAAATTTTAGTAAATATGCTGTCAGATAGTGTTTCAAAATATCCTTCAGGAATATTAAGTGCTGTAGCGTATTTACTGTCAGAAACGTTATCAATTTGAATAAACGTTTGACTTAAGATTTGCTGTCCCTGCTCTTCAAAGAAGTTTTTAGGGGTTAAAAAAGGATTTACACGCAATGAATCTGGTAGATTGTTGCCTCCTAACTCTTCGTTATATGTGTTATTTTCCTTCATAAGTGTATATATAGATATTTCTAAAAGCCAAAGGTTTAATCGTGACTATTAAAAAAATGCTCTATTTTTTTCACCGCCAAATGATAAGAGGCTTTTAATGCTCCTACACTTGTCCCTAAAATATCGGATATCTCATCATACTTCAAATCTTCGAAGTATTTCATATTGAATACTAGACGTTGTTTCTCTGGTAAAGTCAGTAAGGCTTGTTGTAACTTCATCTGTGCTTTATCACCATTGAAATACGTCCCATCGGCTAATGTTTCAGAAAGATACGAAGAACTATCGTCATCTAGTGAAATATTCTTTTTTTGTTTTTTCTTATTCAAAAAAGTTATACACTCATTTGTTGCTATTCTATACAACCAAGTGTACAATTGTGAGTCTTCTCTGAATTTATCTAAATTGCGCCAAACCTTCACAAAGATATCTTGAGTGACGTCATCCGCATCGTCATGATCGATGACCATGCGTCTGACATGCCAATATATTTTCTGTTGATATTTATTCAACAATTGTTTGAAAGCTGCTTCACGCGAGCTTTCGTCGGCAAACATTGATATGATTTGCGCATCTTCCATTTGCTATTTTTTTCTGCTGATAACTTTTTGTGCAGCTGTAACAATGCTAGCTGCATTTAAGCCGTATTTTTCCATCAATTGTGCAGGTGTACCTGATTCACCAAAGCTATCATTTACAGCGACATATTCTTGAGGGCTTGGTAAATATTTAGCTAATACTTGAGCAACGCTATCACCTAAACCACCTAAGCGGTTGTGTTCTTCTGCAGTAACTACACACCCAGTTTTTTTAACTGATGCCAATATAGCCTCTTCATCCAAAGGTTTGATTGTGTGGATGTTGATGATTTCAGCGTTAATACCTAATTTTTCTAATTCTTCACCAGCTTGAATAGCTTCCCATACTAAGTGACCAGTTGCTATGATCGTAACGTCTGTACCTTCGTTCAGCATTACAGCTTTACCAATTTCGAACGTTTGATCAGCAGGAGTAAAGTTAGGGACTACAGGACGTCCAAAACGCAAATAAACTGGACCTTCATAATTTGCAATCGCAAGAGTAGCTGCTTTAGTTTGGTTAAAATCACATGGATTGATTACGACCATTCCAGGTAACATTTTCATTAAACCAATATCTTCTAAAGTCTGGTGTGTTGCACCATCCTCACCTAAAGTTAGCCCTGCATGTGAAGCACATATTTTCACATTTTTATGTGAATAAGCAATAGATTGACGAATTTGATCGTATACACGTGCTGTAGAGAATTCCGCGAATGTACCTGTGAAAGGAACTTTACCACCGATAGTCAAACCTGCAGCTATGCCCATCATGTTAGCCTCAGCAATACCAATTTGGAAAAAACGCTCTGGAAATTCTTTAATAAAAGCATCCATTTTTAATGAGCCAACCAAATCAGCACATAATGCTACTACATTTTCGTTCTGTTTACCAGCTTCTAATAAGCCTGCACCGAAACCTGAACGTGTATCTTTAGATTCTGTGAATGTATATTTTTTCATGTTGTTGTAGTCGTAGTATTTAGATGTTAGTAGTTAGTATTTAGCATATAATCTAATGTCTAACATCGATATCTAATTTCTAATATTAATAATCGCCTAATGTTTCTGGTAATTGATTTAATGCACTAGCTAATTGCTCATCATTAGGAGCAACACCATGCCATTTATGTGTTCCCATCATAAAGTCAACACCTGCACCCATTGCCGTGTGCAATAAGATAATAACAGGCTTGCCTTTACCAGTACGCGATTTTGCTTCTTCAATACCCGCTACGACAGAAGTCATATCATTACCTTTCTCTACTTCTAAAACATCCCAGCCGAAAGCTTCCCATTTAGCTCTTAGATTACCTAATGACAAAACTTGATCTGTAGAACCATCAATTTGAGCTCCATTATAATCTACTGCTGCAATCACATTATCCATTTTGTTGTGTGGTGCATACATAGCAGCTTCCCAAACTTGACCTTCTTGCAATTCACCATCACCCATCAATACATAAACTAAACTATTATCTTTATTTAGTTTTTTAGCTTGAGCAGCACCAATAGCAGCAGAAAGACCTTGACCTAATGAACCTGAAGCGATACGGATACCAGGTAAACCTTCGTGTGTAGTCGGATGACCTTGTAGACGAGAGTCAAGTTTACGGAAAGTAGCTAATTCACTCACTGGAAAATATCCAGCGCGTGCTAAAGTGCTGTAAAACACGGGTGAAATATGTCCATTCGACAAAAAGAATAAATCTTCACCATTACCATCCATATTAAATGAAGGGTCATGTTTCATAGCATGAAAATATAATGCTACGAAATAGTCAGCACAGCCCAATGATCCTCCTGGGTGTCCGGATTGACAACCGTGTACCATACGCACGATGTCACGTCTTACTTGTGTTGCAGTCTGTTCAAGTTTATTGATATCTACACTCATTTTGATTGATTTATACAAATTTATGCGTGTAAAGTTAATGAAATTAAATGTTTTAGGAAGCGATTATTGTCTATTATTGCATAATAATTTTTGATTTATCCAGTAGTTAAATTCAAAATTAAATTCTATAAGATTGATACTCCGAAATTTCTACTCATATTTTGTTTTTTATACGAAGTATATGTCTTGTGATCTAATGTTTTTTATAAAGTATTGAAATATAAGTGTCTATTTTGGTAAAAGGTTTAAGCATCATATGGATATATGTTTTTTATAGATAATCTATAGTTTTTATAGTTTTTACTCTTCAAATATTGGTTTAAAATATGCTAAGTAGAATGTATTAATGCATAATACTGTGGAGGGTGTTGTAGATTCATTTATAAATGAAAGTTTTAGGCATAATTCAGTTTGTTTTTTTTAGATTTAATTGACGTTTAATTTTCTTTATGTTAATATTTTGTGATATAATTTGAATCGACTTGTGGAAATGTATTAAATATTGCATCCATTGCTAAACTAACTTTACGATTTATGATAAAAATAATATTTGTATGCTTATTAGTAGCATTTAATATAGCTTCAAATGCTCAAGATAGAATAAATGCAGCAGCACAGGTTAAAGAGGTTACTGTATATGCTAATGGTGCTGAATTGTCTAGTTCTGTAAAAGTAAATTTGCCAAAAGGTAGTACGACTTTATTCGTGCAGAATGTAGCCAAAGATTTGGATTTGCGGAGTGTACAGATATCAGGACCTGATGGTATCACTGTTCTTTCTATAAGTACACAACAGTCTGGCGAGATGGAAATATTAAATCCTATACATCGAAAGCTAAAGGATACTTTGGATAGTGCTATTTCTCGTCGTGAGATATTGATGAACAAACTAAATGCAGCACAAGGTGCATTGAAAATTTTGAATAATGATCAGTTGCTCGGTGGAGGCAGCAAAGTAGAATTGGGAGATTTGACTAAATTGGTCGACTATTACCAAGTCAAAGTCGTCGAATTAAATGCAAATATTAGTTCCTTGAAAAAAGATATAGCTAGTGAGGATAAAGCCATAGGACGTCTACAGGACAAAATCCGCGTGTACACGGGGGATGGTGGACAATTGATTATTCAGATGAGCAATGCTAAAGCGATAGAGGGGATTTTCAATATTTCGTATATGACGTATTCAGCAAATTGGGAGGCTTATTATGATTTGAGAGCTAAATCTGTTGCTTCGCCATTAGAGATATTGTACAAAGCACGGGTTACGCAGTTTACTGGTGTGGATTGGAAAAATGTGAAACTTACGCTTTCCACGGGAAACCCTTCCCAAAATGGGGATGCTCCTCTATTGAATCCAATTTATGCACAGTATTATTCTAATCAAGGTCTTTTTGGGCAATTGTCAGGACGAGCGGCAGGGGTAAATGTCATGCAAAATAGAGTTCAATCTATTGGGACAAGAGCGGAGATGGAAAACTCTCGGATGGAACAAACTGAAGCAAAAAAGTCGCTATCTAGTCCTGTTGCTACCATTACGGAGAACCAATTAAGTGCAATATTTGAAATAGATTTTCCGTATGATATAGCGTCCAATGGTCTTCCACATAGTGTGACACTGAAAGAATTTTCACATCCAGCGTTATTTAAATATTATGCAGTACCGAAATTGGATAAAGATGCGTTCTTATTGGCTGAAATCAAAGATTTTGAAAAGTTGAATCTCGTTCCTGGAGAAGCTAATATTTTGTTCGAAAATATGTTTGTTGGAACTTCTTATATTAATCCTGCCGTTACAACAGATACATTAAACCTAAGTATGGGACGCGATAAATCAATTTCCATTAAAAGAGAGCGTATAATGGATGAAAAAAGCACACAAGTAAGTGGTGGTACAAAGCGACAAACATATACTTATGAGTTGCGTGTGCGTAATACTAAATCGACAGCTATCAATATGTTGTTGAAAGATCAATTTCCAATTTCGATAGATAAGTCGATAGAGATTGATTTAGTTGATGGTGGGGGAAGCTCTGTCAACAGAGAAACAGGGGTGTTAACTTGGATGCTAAATGTGAAGCCCGCAGAAACCCAAACATATCGTTTTACGTTTACAGTTAAGTATCCTAAAGATAGAGTTGTGAATTTTAATTAGTAGAAACAAAAAAAGCTCTTCGACGAAGAGCTTTTTTTGTTAGTTTAATGTAGACCAAGTTGACCATGGAATTCTTGATAGAATCAAAATCAATGCAATAGTATACGTAATGAAAACTGTTTTGTTGGCAGCATAATCTTCTGTTGCTTTTTTAGCTTTTATATATCCTACTGTAATTAATACAATAGCAATAATCATAACCAATGGATGCTCTAGGAAGTACAATCTCGATAAGCTGTTACTCATATTTTCTCCAGAAAAACTTTTGATACCTAATGGAGAAACAAAGTAAATAATCAAACCAATAAGTAATTGTAAATGCGCAGAGATAAATCCAATTAATGCGATTTTGCGATTATATGGGTTAGCTTTAAAATAATTCACTGCCGTAATTACAATAGAAATAACTAAAGCTATCAATAGAATAATAGCCAAAGTTGAGTGTAAGTGTTTCATACCTGTTAACATATGTTTTTGTTTTTAATTTTCGTTATTACAAAAGTACTATTTTGAAAGTCGTTTTTCACCTAATTCTCTAAATTCAGATTTAGTCTTAAATTGAGGGAATGTTTTTTCTTGACTCATGATATGTCCAATGTCAAAAAACAAACGTATATCAGCTAGGATGCCAGAAAAATCCCAATGCTCATCTAATTCATCCTGAGGTTTATGATACCTATTTGCTAATGAGACTTTGCGTTTTTCAATGGCAATAGTATCAGTTGAAATCAATTCCGAGCCAGATCCCATAAATAAACCAGGTACACCTTTTTTGACAAAATTAAAATGATCTGAACGGTAAAATCCTCCTGATGTAGGATTTTTTTCACCAACTACAATTCTTCCAAATTTTGCAGCTGAACGTTCTACATAATCTTCAATTTCTGTCTGACCAATACCTACAATCGAGACATCTTTTGTCGCACCTAATGGACTGAAGGCATCCATGTTCAAATTTGCTACAGTTTTATTCAGTGGATAAATTGGGTTATTTGCATAATAGGAAGAGCCCAATAAACCTTCTTCCTCAGCTGTCAACGCAATAAAAATAATAGATCTTTCTGGTTGATGTTTTGCAGCTTTAAAAGCTTTTGCGATTTCAAATAAAGCAGCTACACCAGCAGCATTATCAATTGCGCCATTGTAAATTGAATCTCCATTCACAGCTTCTCCAATACCTAAATGATCCCAATGAGCCGTGTAAATAATGGTTTCATCTGGACGCTTTGAACCTGATATTTTAGCGACTACGTTGTTCGATTTTGAATGTCTGAACGAATTTTTAAGTTCAACTTTAGTGCTGACATTCATCGGTATAGCTTTAAATCCAGTTTTTTTAGACTCTTCTAATACATCTGCATTAAGTCCTCCGATTTTGAATAATTTCTGTGCTGTTTCTGAGGAAATCCATCCTTCGAATTCTGGCATTTCATCAGGATTATTGGTAGTTAAATCCAGCTGCGGACCTGACCAGCCCGAGCGAACTACATCCCATCCATAACTAGCCGCACCTTTTTCATGAATCAATAAGACGCCTGTTGCACCTTGACGACCAGCTTCTTCAAATTTATAACGCCATCTACCATAATAGGTCATTGTATCTGCTTTGAAAAGATTTTTATCGTATCGACCTGGATCGCTCACCATGACGACTACAGTTTTTCCTTTTACATCTAGTCCTTCATAATCGTTCCAGTTGTACTCAGGAGCTACAATTCCGAAACCCGCAAATACTAGTTTTGTATTTTCAACTGTTGTGCTTTCTTTTAGTTTACGTGTGCCTATTACAAAATCATCTAAGTTTTTAACAGATATTGATCCGTTCTTCCCAGTGAAAGTTAAGTTTTGCACCACAGGTTTCGAAGTGATTTCTACCATAGGCACTTCTTGAAAGTATGAATCACCATTTCCTGGTTCTAAGCCTAAAGTTTTGAATTGCTCTTGTATGTAATTTACGGTTAGGGTATCACCTTTAGTAAATGGTTTTCTACCTAAGAAATCATCAGAGGATAATTGCGCGACGTGTGCTTTGTAAGAATCCTCTGTAATGGCTTCAAGCGCTAGGCTATCGAGTTTACTAGCGTTAAAATTTGATGCCTGTTCTGTACAAGAGAATAGCCCCAAACTAAGTGCACAGGAAATAAAAAATGATTTATTCATAGTTCTTTTGTGTTGAAACGACTAAAATTACAATTTTAAAAGAAGATTGTCGCTGATTTATCTAATCTTTGACAGGAAAAACCTCTGCTATAGGATGAAAGAGATAGATTTTATTCGTTGAAATTTCTAAACACTTATATCGTTTACGTAATTTATCCATTTTTTGGAATGTCCGTCCATTTTTAAGTTGAAAGACAGCTTTTTCTGGCAATTCTTCTACATGAATTACTTCCGAAATCTTATTGTCATATTTTTTTAAGACGCGATAAAGATTGAGATCCGTGCAAGAGGAAGCTGCTGGATTATTCATGTAGTTATTAATCGCAATAACTACATCTGTAGGGAAGATATTTAATTTTAAAAATGGCTGAATGAGCGATTTAAAATTATTTTTCCATTCTTCACCATGGGGTTTAGCTTTATTTTTAAAATCTTGATAGGTTTTGAGATGCGCAAATTCGTGCACAGTCGTCATCAAAAAAGCATAAGGATTTAAGTCGTGATTCACAGTGATTTGATGAGGACTTCCTCGAAATGGTGCGCGATAGTCGCCTAATTTCGATGTTCGGCTTTTGGTTACTTTGAAACGGCAAGTACTGTCATTAATCCATTGCGAAATAATCGGTGCAGCCTCTGCTGGAATATACTTACTCAATTGTTTGCTGAAATCAGGCATATCAGTACAAACATATTATTTTATTAGCATAAAGTGAATTTTTTGTGGTTTTCAAACCTAAATCTTATCCCTATATTTGAATTTAGTTTTTCGGTAGAACGATCATCAACAAACACTATATGCTATCACGATTATTAATAAAAAACTACGCTTTAATCGACAATTTAGATATCACTTTTGATAAGGGATTAAATATTATTACAGGAGAAACAGGGGCTGGTAAATCAATTTTGATGGGGGCATTAGGTTTGATCTTGGGTAATAGAGTGGAGGGAAAGCAGTTTTTTAATGAAGATAAAAAATGCGTGATAGAGGGCTATTTTTTGATAGCGCCTTATGATTTGAAAGTTTTTTTCGAAGAAAATGAGTTAGAATATGAGGACGAAACCATCATCCGTCGGGAAATAGCAGTAGATGGCAAATCTCGTGCTTTCGTAAATGATTCTCCGGTGAATCTTACATTGTTAAAGTCTTTAGGTGAGCGTTTGATCGATATCCATTCACAACATGCTACTTTACAAATAAATACAGAGGATTTTCAATTGTTTGTCTTGGATGCTATTGCAGATAATGAGTCAATTATAGTAGAGTTTCGTAAGGAACTACAGCAATTAAGACTTGTTGATAAAAAACTCAAGTCGTTAAAAGAAGAGTCTCGTACGGCAAATGCAGAATTGGATTATAACCAATTTTTGTTTGATGAGTTGGAGAAATTGAACGTGCGTGAAGGTGAGGTGAAAGAGTTGGAAGAGGAGCAAGGGCAATTGGAAAATGCCGAAGAAATTAAACATGCTTTATTGGCAGCAAATCATTTGCTGGAAGATGGTGAGCAAAATGCTTTAGCCTTATTAAAAGAAAGCATTCAGCAGATTCAACAAGCCTCTCGTTATTTTTCGGATGCGGATGACTTTGCGAATCGCTTGCAAAGTGCCTATATAGAAATCAAGGATGTATCGGCAGAACTTGCAAATCAAGAATCTGCCGTGAATTTGGACGAACAGCGTTTGGATATTGTCAATTCGCGTTTGAGTGATATCTATAGTTTGTTGAAAAAACATCATGTGGATTCGGAAGTGGAATTAATTCAATTGCGACATGAATTGGAAGAAAAGCTTCAAATCGCGTTAAATCACGATGAAATTTTATCCAAATTAGAAGTAGAAAAACAACAACAGCAGGAAAAAGTTATAGCTATAGGTCAAGTTATTCATGACAAGAGATCGAAAGTAAAGGTTTCTGTGGAAGAGGCGGTACAAAATACATTAGCGCACGTGGGCATGAGTAATGCAAAATTGGATATCTCACTAACCTTACAATCTTTAGAAAAGGCAACGTCTAAAGGAATGGATGCGGTTCAGTTTTTATTTAGTGCAAATAAGGGACAATCTTTGCAGCCGATTCATAAAGTAGCTTCCGGAGGTGAATTATCTCGTGTGATGTTAGCCATCAAATCTTTGGTTGCTAAAAATTCAGCTCTGCCAACTATTATTTTCGATGAGATTGATACGGGTATTTCGGGAGAAGTAGCCTTACGTGTAGGAGAAGTTATGCAGGGGCTGGCCTCCAATATGCAAGTATTAGCAATAACGCATTTGCCACAAATCGCTTCTAAGGGAACTTCACATTTTAAAGTGTATAAAGAAGATAGGGATGATAAGACTCGATCAAATATTTTATTGCTAAATCCTGCGGAAAGAGTTGTAGAAGTTGCGCAAATGCTGAGTGGTGCAAATCCTGGAGAAGCAGCTTTGGAGCATGCAAAAAGTTTATTGTCAATAAAACAAAAATCGTCCTAGTATAGGAACTAGGACGATCTTCTATTGTTGCTTTTTAATCTTTAAAATTATTACTTATTTAGTAGCGTTAACTGAAGTAGCATTAATGATTGGCCAAGTAAATACATTTTGGCTATATCCCATACTTACTCCTTTTGTTTCTCCTCTTTTAGTGTCTAGCGCAAAATAATATAATGGCCAACCTTTATAGGTCAATTGTGCTTTGTCTAGCACAGTTGTTTTAGAAATAAGGTCTTTACTGATATACGATGGGAATAGCGCTACTTGTGGCGCAAATATTGGCCATGATTTTTCGCTGTCTGCATTTTTGGTATAATTATTCTTGTTTTCAGTGTCGTTTTTAAAGACATATAAAGCTCTCCCTTTATCATCGGTTAAATAGATGGTTTTACCAGTCCCTTCACCAGTTTGAATATAATTTTTACCATCATTTCCGATTAATTGTGTTCTTGCGATCATTACCGTATAATCGGGTTTGGCAACATACCAGACATTTCCAAGTTTATCGCCTTTTGTGTCTTTGGCTTTCATATCATCTTTGTAATAATATAAAGGCCATCCCTTATATGTTAATTGTTTTGTGCCATCAGCTCTTGTTATTTGACTGATTTGAGCCTTATCTACTTTGCTATCTGTAGTGACGTCTGCGGTGTAATATGCCGGCCAATTAACTAAACAGTCGCCTGTACAAGCTGATTTACCATCTACATCATCAGCAAAATAATATAAAGTTTTTCCATTAGCGTCGGTCAATATTTTGCCATGTGTAGCATCATCAGCCAATTGGATTCCTTTTGGTTTATTCTCCATTGGAGCGGCGCTGTCTCCGTCTCCACAAGAGGCAAATAATAAAGTTGTAGTTATGATTGCTGTTGTTTTTTTTAAAATATTTCTCATAATTTTTTAATTTATTAATTTTAAGTTATCAAATGTAATACGTTTAGAGAATTTAAATGGTTGCCTTCTATTCGAAAAAATATTTTATAGTATTGAAGCAACCATTCGCATTTTATTTACGTATTAAGAAATGATTGCATGTATGATGTCAGTTAGTGAATAAATCAACTTGGAAGAACGGTTAGAGATTATCAATAATATTGTAAAAGGATGTAGAAAACACGATAGTAGATCTCAAAAGGAACTCTATAGGGTTTTTTATGACTTTAGCTTGTCAATTTGTCAACGTTATGCCAATAATCGTGATGACGCATCCTGTATTTTGAATGAGGGTTTTTATAAAATTTTCAACCAGATTGATAGTTTTAATGTTGAGAAGCCGATAGCACCGTGGATAAGAAAGATAATGATAAATACTTCAATCGATTATTGTCGAAAAAAATCAAAATTTGAAAACAATGTTGAGATAGAAGATTATGTAAATGTCGTGAAGACAGATGATTTTGTGTACTCAAAGCTTCGCTACGAAGAATTGCTAAAGCTTATTCAAAAGCTTTCTCCGATGTATAGAACAGTATTTAATTTATATGCAATAGAGGGTTTTAATCATAATGAAATTTCAAAACAATTGAATATTTCGGTCGGTACTTCCAAATCGAATTTGTCTAAGGCTAGAACAAAATTAATGGAGATGGTCAAAACTCTTGAGGATAATAGTAGATATAATTATAAAGAATCATATTAGGGAAGTAGGGTAATGGAAAATAATGATATAGATAAAATTTTTAAAGAAGGGCTGGGAAACTATCCTTCGAATAATTTTAGAGATAAAGATTGGGTAGCTCTTGAAACCATTTTGCCTATGCGTAAAAAAAATAATGGATTCGTATATTTTGCTGGTATTACTTCATCCTCAATTGCAGCAGCATTATTACTGTTTTTTATTTTTTCAAAACAAAAATCACCAGTCGAAGATGATAATAAACTAGTCAAGGTAAAGGAAAGTGATATTTCTAATCGTGTCATAGATAAGACGGATATAAGTGTAAAAAAACTGAGTGAAGAATTATTAAACAACAATGTTGAGAAGGAAGTTAATGATTTATCATTCGTTAGAAATACTAAAAGCAAAGAGATAATTAATCATTATGTAGTTGAGAGAATCCACTTGTTTAGCAATGATAATCAAGGAAATGTCATTAGTGATACTCTTGCAACAAATGACGTGTTAGAAATAAATATTAACAACAGTGGGTTGACTCAAATTGCTAACAGCAATACGCAACTAGAAAATAAACTTATAGCAATCCAACCTGATAGTAGCAAACGTACCACTGAATCAACGGTTGTAAATGAGACGATTATAGGAGATTCTTATGCCAATGAAGATCATGCGAGTAATAAAGCCGATTTAGTTTCTGTAAAGGGTCGTGGAACAATAAATATATTGGCTGCATTGGATATGACAGAGGTGAGAGGAGCAGGCAAACAATCTATAAGCCAGAATGTGGGTTTACTTTATACGCATCCAATTACAAATAAATTCAGTGTTTCATCCGGTATTTTGTATTCAAAGAAAAACTATGAATCACCTTTCAGTTATTACAATCCGAAGAATCCATATGGAACAGCACATCATCTACCATCAGAAGTAGATGCATCATGTCAGGTATTGTCTGTACCGATTTTAGCTAATTATCAAGTTTTGAAACATGGCAATTTTGGAATTACTATAAGTTCAGGATTGTCAAGTTATTTTATGTTGAGCGAAAAGTATAAGATGTTGTATAACGGTAAGGGATATCAGGCATATACATCCGATTATACCATAAAGGGAGAGAATCAACATTATTTTGGAGTCGCAGATCTCTCTGTTTCTTTTGATCGAAAAATTAACAACAAATTGAGTATTGGAATAAGACCATTTATGCAACTTCCTTTGACAGGAATAGGCTATGGTCGAACAAATTTACAGTCCAAAGGTTTGGCTATTAGTTTTGGAATTGCACCCTAAAGTTAAAATAGATAGATTTTTTAACAAGAAGAGCGGTCGTTAGACCGCTCTTTTATTTTTTAGTTGCCAATTTCATTATCTGTTAATATGATTTTTGTAATCATGTTATCAGGCGAAATTGGAGAACCCGAACCACGATACTCTGCGAATATTCTTACTTTACCAATTGAATAATTCGCAGTGAATATATAATTGCCTATTGTAGCAGGTAATAATTCATAAGTTGTCTCATTGTTGTCATATGATATAGCAACACTTACATGACCATCTTCAAAATACCTCTCATCTAGATCAGAAATATTTTGTTCAAATCGATATACTCTTGGTTCGGTTTGAACCCATTGGTTTGATTTTATAGGATACACGTAGCTTACTCCTGGTAGAGTATTAGTGATATATTCTTTTGTGCAAGAATTTAGTGTGACCAAAGAAGCGCTAGCAATAGCTAATGCAAGTAATATCTTTTTCATGTGTATTGAAAGTTAAAATAATTAATACTAGTTTTTAGGTGTGACAATGATAATCAATAAAAGTTTAACACATTTTTACATTTCTTTATAACCAATATCATTCCAAAATGTTAGATTTTCTTTCAATTGTCACATTATCTCCCGTCAGGGCATTTCCTTCTTTATTAATTAGGCTTAGTTGAATTGTATTTTCTCCTAATGGTAGGTTGATAATTTCATAAGGAATCCAGCGATCCAACACAAATTCTTGACCGTTTATCACAGCTTTAACCTTATTAGATTCAGGTGAAATATCAGTGTTTACAACGAAAAAATCTAAAAGAACAGATTTAGTATCGGCTCCTTTATAGTCGCCTTTTGGTCTGCTGTAGAATAAAGAAGGTTCTGTAGGAACATTTTGTTCCTCGATTTTTCCATCTGCATTGATTTTGAATTTTATCAACTTTGACGCATCCGCAGTTTTGATAGATTCATGAAAAGATCTGGATAAAAAGGAAAGAAGGTAATGTTGTGAATTAATAGGGACTGTAAATGTATGCTCAGGTTTATATAATGCAACGTACGGTGTATTGTTTAATATAAAATGAATATGTTGTCCGTCGGCCGAATTTGCCATATGATGATCATGCGAGGTTTGATCCGTGAGATTAAAGTTTTGAAGCTCATACTTGATGGTAACCTTTGCCGAATCATTACCTAATTTTTCCGAAGCTAAAGAAGAAATGGTTAATGTGGCGCCAGGAAATTCTTTCGCATGTGGCAATGGTGTCACTTCAATCGCTTTTGCGGTATCTGTAGTCGCTAAGGAGTCTTGTGTAGAAGTCGTTTGCGAATTATTGGGTGAATTACATGAAAATGTAATTATTAATCCGCAAGCAGCAGTTAACAAAATATTTTTTGATAGAATATTTTTCATGAGAAAGTGGTTTATTGTAATCAATACTTAGTACAACAAACCACTGTCCTAAAAAGTTTTATTCGAAAGCTATTAAAAGCGCTTCTTTAATTGCTGAAATTGTCGTAGATAGATCTTCTTGCGTATGTGCTGCTGAAATAAAACCTACTTCGTAACCAGATGGCCCAAAGTAAATACCTCTATTTAACAATTCACGGTGCATGATTTTATATTTTCCCATAGATTCATGTTCAATCTGGTCAGCAGATTGAATTTTGTCCAAAGAAGTGAATGCAAACCAAAAAATAGAACCAAGAGTAAAGATTTTTACTTCAAGATTATTCTCTGCGATAAATGCGCGGATTTCTTCTACGAAAGCCAACGTAGTTTTCTCTTGGTTTTCATAGAAACCTGGTTGAGCTAAAATACTTAATGCCGCAATACCTGCTGCCATAGCAACTGGATTTCCCGACAAGGTACCCGCTTGGTAAACACCTCCATCTGGTGAAATATGTCCCATGATTTCTGCCGAAGCACCATAAACACCTACAGGCATACCACCTCCTATAATTTTGCCATAGGTTAAAATATCAGGTTGGATATCATAATATTTAGCGGCGCCTTCGAAACCAAGACGGAATCCAGTAATAACCTCATCAAAAATCAACAAAGAACCATTTGATTTAGTGATGTCCCTCAAGAATTGAATATAAGCTTTATCCTGAATCAATAATCCATTATTTGCAGGTACACCTTCAATAATTACAGCAGCAATTTGATCTTTGAAATCAACGAAAACTTGTTCTAGAGCAGCCTTGTCATTTAAGCCGATTACGATAGTTTCATCTGCGAAAGCTTTAGGAACACCTGCTGAAGATGTCTCTCCAAATGTTACTAATCCTGAACCTGCTTTTACCAACAATGAATCCGAGTGACCGTGGTAACAACCCTCGAATTTTACGATTTTGTCACGTTTTGTATAGCCTCTAGCCAAACGAATGGCTGACATCACCGCTTCAGTACCCGAACTTACAAAACGGATTTTTTCTACATATTTATTGTTCGATATAATCAATTCTGCTAATTCATTTTCTAAAGCTGTAGGTGCTCCAAAACTCAAACCTTTAGCCAATTGCGCTTGTACCGCTTCTCGGATTTCGGAATTGTTATGACCTAAAATAAGTGGTCCCCAAGAACAACAAAAATCTATAAATTCATTTCCATCGGCATCCCAAAGATGTGCTTTGTCACCTCTTTCGATAAATAATGGTGTGCCATAAACCGATTTAAATGCGCGAACCGGAGAATTTACTCCTCCGGGGAAATAATTTTTTGCTTTTTCGAAAAGTTCAGCTGACTTTTCTCTAGATATATCTTGTGCTTTCATGTGTTAAAATCAATATTGTTGCGAAGTTATCTATATTATTATATTGTCATTCCGAACGAAATGTAATGAAGTTAAGGAATCTAAAACAGATTTCTCCTTTGGTCGAAATGACAAATATTGTTTACCTTATTTCAACCAACCTTTTTCCAGGACTTCTTTCGCGTGGTAGGTTAGGATAGAAGTTGCGCCAGCACGTTTGAAACTTAATAAAGTTTCCATAATAGCTGCTTCAGACAACCAACCATTTGCAATAGCTGCTTTCAACATCGCATATTCACCAGAAACATTATACGCTGCGATTGGTAAATCAAAATTATCGTGCAATAATTTGATAATATCTAAATAAGGAAGACCTGGTTTTACCATTAAGAAATCAGCCCCCTCTTCCATATCTAATTGTGCTTCGATTAATGCCTCTCTACTGTTTGCAGGATTCATTTGATATGTTTTTTTATCACCTTTCTTCGGCGCAGAACCTAAAGCGTCACGGAAAGGACCGTAATATGCAGAAGCATATTTTGCTGTATACGACATCAAGGACACATTTGTAAAACCATTTTGGTCTAGTACCTCACGTAAATAGCCAATACGTCCATCCATCATATCTGATGGAGCGATAATATCTGCACCAGACCTCGCATGAGCTAAAGCCATTTTGCCTAAAACTTCCAAAGTTTCATCGTTCAAGATTTCATCATTCTCCACGATTCCATCATGTCCATCGGAGCTGTACGGATCCATTGCTACGTCAGTGATTACACAGGCTTCAGGAAAATTCTTTTTCACAGCTTCGATAGCACGTAAGTACAGAGTTCCTTCGCGGTAGCTTTCTGTAGCATATTTATCTTTCAACGATTCTTCCACAGCAGGAAACAAGTCAAAAGCTTTTAATCCCAAATTCATACAACTCTCTACTTCATGTAGTAAATTGTCAATGGAGTAGCGAAAAATACCTGGCATGGATTTTACTTCCACCTTTTGGTTTTCGCCGTCCACAATAAATAAAGGAAATATTAAGTTAGAAGACGACAAATGTGTCTCTTGAATCATGTCACGAATGACTGCTGATTTTCTGTTTCTTCTAGGACGTTGTAACATGGTATATGTGTTTGTATAAAAGCCATTTCAGACGAAATGGCTTTGTGTTTTTTATTTATATTCTAATCCAAAAATTGCTTCTGACAGCCCCATTTCATCTGGAGAAAATGGAAGTGTATATTTTAACTCCATTTCTTCGATAGCTTTAGCTGTTGAGTAGCCAATACAAATGATTTGTTGGTCTGGTTCTGCTAAGTTCTCTGCAAAGTAGGCTTGTACGTTGCTTGGGCTAGTGAATATTAATACTTCTGCATTTGTTTTGTCTACATTTTCTTCTAGCACCGTTTCGTAGATTGGCATATCAATAACAGTCGTATTCTCTGTCAATGCTTTTTGTATACTCATCAACGAATCTTTAGCACGTGGAATAAAGACTGTTTGTCCATCCGCAATTTTCGCAAACTCATTCGCAATTTCTTCGGTGCTGATACCTAAATCATCTCCTGAGAAGTCTGCTACACGACCAAATTTACGTAAAGTCGACTCTGAGCCTCTACCTAAAACTGCAATTTTAGTCTTTTTCAAAATCAATGGTTCAAGTTTGAAGAAGTGTTCAATTGCATTTTTGCTATTGAAGAATATCCAATCTGCTCTTTTTAGGATAAAAGAATCTAATGTGTTAGTCGTTGGGAATATTTTAATTAATGATCGCGCATCAACAGTAATATTATGTTTGGCTAACCATTTACCTAAATAAGAGTTTTCATCCAAATCTCTTGAAATAAAAACGGAAGAAGGCATTTTGCGGTCTTTCTTGAATTTATCAAAAATTCTTTGGGCCATACCCTCGGTCGTATTCGACTCCAAGTACAATCTATTGGGGAAATCTTCGTTGTCTTCGGCGATAGAAGTCCATGACTCGAATTTGCCATTACGCTCTCGGCAATAGGAGCCAAGGGGTGCATGACAGCCCGCGTCAAACATGTTCAATACTTTGCGCTCTACAGCTATAGTTTTGGCAACCCCTTCGCAGTTTATTTTTTGTAATAAATTGAATAAATCTTGGTCTGTTTCACGAATCTGAATCGCTAATACACCTTGTGCAGGAGCAGGGATGATTTCAACAGGAGAAACTTCTTCAATATGAAAATCAGATAAATCCATTTCGATACGAGTAACCCCAGCTTTGGCTAGTACAATAGCGTCGTATTGCTCATCACGTAATTTTTGAATACGCGTCTGTAAATTTCCACGTAAATCCGAAAATTCTAAGTCTGGACGAACCGATAATAATTGTGCTTTACGTCTGTTTGATGAAGTTCCTACACTTGCATTGTGTTTCAAGGAAAGGCGCTTAGTCACATCTACACAGTCTTTGTGAATAATTATAACTTCTGAAGGATCTTCACGTTCCGAAACAGCGGCTATAATAAGACCAGGAGGGTTTACAGTAGGTAAATCTTTGTGAGAGTGAACAGCAAGATCAATCTGAGCAGAAAGCAATTCTTCTTCTAATTCTTTGGTGAAAAATCCCTTGCCTTCTAATTTATCCAGACGTAAGTGTTGGATAATATCGCCTTGAGTTTTAATAATTTTTAATTCAGCTTCTACGCCGATTTCTGCTAATGTATCTTTTACGAAGTTGGCTTGCCAAAGTGCAAGTTGGCTACCTCTAGTTCCGATAATTAATTTTCTGTTCACTGAGACTGATTTACGTTATGTATTAACGGTGCAAATTTAGCCAAATAGAACCAAATTCTGCCTCTTTTAGTGTCAGAATAAAGTATCTTTTGCTCGGAAAGAATAAAGTGAATTAGTTTTTCTCGAATTCGGTATTTTTTACAAGAATTTCTTTAGCCATCACCATAGGAACTTTGATGTATTTTTTCTCCATATAATTGATAACCTTTTCCAAAACCTCACGAGCTTGCGGGTCAAGATTGCTTAGGTCTTGTGCAAAAACTTCATTCATCGCCATAGCACGAATTTCTTTTATCTTATCAGGTACTTGACGCATAGCTACTTCTACACGACGTTGTTTGATGATTGGAAGAAATTCTTTGATATTAGCTTCGATTATCGTTTCAGCACTTTCTAATTCGTTGTATCTTTCTTGGATATTTTTCTCAGCAATAGCTTGCAAACCACTTACTTCGATATAGTGAATCGAATTGTTTGTCAAGACTTCAGCGTCTATATCATTAGGGATTGCTAAGTCAACAACAACTTTTTTGTCTGCTTCACCGTTTAAAAGAGTTTGATATAGATTATTGTCAATGATAGAGCCAGCAGCTCCTGTACATGTGATAATTACATCAAATCCTTGTTTGTAATTTGCTAATTCGGACAGAGGATAAGCTTCACAATTAAGCTCAGTTGCCAATTTTTTAGCATTCTCTAATGTACGATTGAAAATGACGAAATTAGAATGTCTATGTTTTTTTAGGTATTTAGCAAAATTTTGATTTGTTTCACCAGAACCAATAACAAGTATTCTTGGGTTTTCGGCTAACTTGATTTCTTTAAGCTTTCTGTAAGCCAAAGAAACAACCGATATAGGATTGCGAGAAATGTTTGTGTAAGTATACACTTCTTTAGCTGTTTTTACCAATCTATCCATCATTAGACGAAGGAAGTCTCCTGTAAAGCCAGCTTCACGACATTTTTCATATGCACGGCGAACTTGTGCTAAGATTTCTTTTTCACCAACAACTAGACTCTCTAGAGAGCAAGACATGCGGAATAGGTGGTTCAGAGCTTCAAGTCCAGTGTAGCGTGTTACTTGCCCCAAATAACATTGCAATCTTTCTGCTGGTACGCAGAAATTCATGCGTTGCATAAAGTCAGCTATGAAATCATCTGTCAAATCATGTGCGCCATAGAAAACAAACTCCACACGATTACATGTAGCTATATAAAAAACTTCAGGTATATCTAACGTGTTTTTAAGATTGATTAATCTAGCATCTAACTCTTCGTTGCAGATAACTAAATTACCCAAATCTTTTAGGTCAACATGTTTGTGGGTGAATGCTATAACTTTTAAATTCTTCAACTCTTTAACTTTCTAGCTCAAATAACTGTTGCAAATGTAACCTAAAACCTTTGTTCTAATGTCAAAAATCTGTCAAACCAATTAATTTAGAAAGACTCTAAATAGTAGTTTTTAAATATTTAAATTACTGATAATTAGATTGTTGTAAATTTAAAATATTCTTTTTATGATCTATGTCACATAAATAAAATCTATTTTGTAATTACAATCATAATTTGGGGTAATAGAAGTGTGTTATTTTTGGCTGTGTGATAATATTCAAATATAGCTTTTAAATTATTTTGGCTTATTAATTTTGAAATTTACCTTTACATTTATGTATATACTAAGAAAACCAATAGCCTTATTTGGTATTGTACTGAGTGCAGTATCAACTGTTTTTTGTCCATTTTTGAAAGTTCCGATTAAAGGTAATTGGAATCTTTATGACACGGACACAAGTTTGTTTTTGATTACATTAGGTTTTCTCGGCTTAGCTGTTTTATTTTTTGTGATGCGAAAAATATCTTTATTCCGCTTTGTATCAATAGGGTATTTTTTCTGGACTATTTTGGGAGTGATAGCTGTTTATTTCAAGATTAATAACTATTTTGGAATGAAGCTGGTTGATGGTTTATTAGCAAAAACTTTACATATCAAATGGGGCTGGGTTGTGTTAATTTTATCTGCCTTAATTATGGTTCTTAGTGTTAAAAAAGTAAAAGAGATTAAGTAGGATGAGGTATAAACAGATAAATAATACGCCAATTAATCAAATCATGTTGATTTTGATTATTCTACTGATATGTGTGTTGATTTTTAACAATCTATTGTATTATTTACCTGGCTTTTTAGGTGCAGTGACTTTATATATCCTATATCGTAGTTCGTATTTTAAATTGACAGAAGACAGAAGATGGAATAGGGCATTAGCAAGTGTTTTATATATTTTGATATCGATTGTGTTTATAGTATTACCCATATGGGCGATTGTTGACTATCTTATTCCACAAATTAGTAGCTTTTTAAATAATACTGATCAAATCGTGACTCAGTTTAATCAAGTAAAAGTATTTATGTCTGATAAACCTCTATTACGAGAAATAGATATGTCAGATGAGGCTTTACTAAATTTATTACAACGATTAACGAAGTATATACCTAGCATTCTGAATTCGGTGATGGAGGTTGGGGTCAATATTTTAGTAGCCCTTTTTGTCCTGTATTTTATGTTAGTCCATGGACGTAAAATGGAAGATTACATACGTAGAGCACTACCTTTTTCAGAAACGAGTAAGAATGAAATTTGGGCTGAAGTTGATTTAATGGTGCGTTCAAATGCAATAGGGATTCCTATTCTGGGAGTCTGTCAAGGGTTGGTAGCTATGTTTGGATATTGGATCTTTGGTGTAGAGAATTACATTCTTTTGGGCATATTGACTGGTGCATCTTCTATTGTACCGGTGTTAGGGACGATGACAATTTATATTCCTTTATGTATTACTGTGTTTGCCTCTGGAGAGATGGGCAATGGTATTGGCTTGACACTGTATTGCTTTTTGTTGGTAGGTGGTATTGATAATATCTTGAGATTTACGATTCTGAAAACATTGGGTAATGTTCCGCCTTTAATTACTGTTTTTGGGGTTTTATTGGGATTAAAAATGTTTGGAATGTTGGGATTAATTTTTGGACCATTGATTTTATCATCTGTAGGCGTATTGGTAAAAGTCTATTCGAATGAATATGGCAAGGGAAATGCCCTTGATTTGGATTAAACAAACTTAAAAAGTGACCACTTACTTTTTTTTTATTTTTTCTTTCGTAATCCATTTGAACTCATTATGTTTGTAAGACTAAGGGAGATGAAAGAATGAAACTTTGTGAGTATTTACTTACAAGTTGGTAACCAAAAAACAAGATTATTGATAGACCGAAATGTCTTAAAACTTCACAAGATATTTTCTATCCAATTATAAAACTATTTTAGACTAATTATGGACTTGTCGACGAACCTTCGACAAGTCTTTCTTTTATATATAAATAACAGGTCCAAATACGTATATTTGTACAGACAATGTCTACAGATTAAAAACCATTAGGAAGAAATACATATGGGTACGGAAAGTAAGAGACAACAAAGATTTGCAGGGGTAATACAACAAGATTTAGCGGAGCTATTTCAACGAGAGGGGGGAGCATGGGCTCCAGGAGCTTTTATTACAGTTACAAAAGTACGTGTTACACCAGATTTGGCTATTGCGCGTGTATTTTTAAGCTTTTTAAATACCAATACAGCAAAAGATGATATTAAGTCTATAAAGACGAAAACAAATGAAATTCGATATAAATTGGGCGCTCGTATTAAGGATCAAGCAAGAATAGTACCGCAGTTAGAGTTTTTCTTAGATGATACCAATGAATATGTCGAGCATATGGATAAAATTTTCGAAGAAATCAGTAAAGAAACTAGACAGCCAGATTAATTAATCTGGCTTTTTTGATTATGATATTTCGTTTAGAAGATAATTCAATTTTATTTCCCGATCCACGATTAGCGGATGATGATGGTTTATTAGCTGTAGGAGGTGATTTGCGTAGTGAGCGTCTTCTACAGGCTTATTTTCAAGGGATTTTTCCATGGTACTCTGAAGATACTCCCATACTTTGGTATGCTCCAAAGGAACGTTTTGTGCTTTTTCCTACAGAAATAAAGATAAGTAAATCGATGGCGAAAGTGATGAAAAGTAACGCTTTTAACATTACTTTTAATAGATCATTCAAAAATGTAATTTCTAATTGTGCGAATGTAGATCGTGCAGATCAAGATGGAACTTGGATCGTGGATGATATGCAGAATGCGTATAATTCTTTACATCAGCAAGGATTTGCACATAGTGTAGAGGTCTGGCAGAACGAAAGGTTAGTTGGGGGATTGTATGGTATCCTGGTGGGTAAAGTTTTTTGTGGCGAGAGTATGTTTTCAATAGTTTCTAATGCTTCAAAAGCTGCGCTTATCTACCTGATTCAAAACTTTGATTTGGAATTAGTAGATTGTCAAATTCATTCTGAACATTTAGAATCAATGGGTGCAAGGGGAGTTGATTCAGAATTATTTTATACTTTGCTAAGTAATCAAAAATATACCGTAAATGGACTTCAAAAACTATTTCGATATCCCTAAAGATATTACGTATTTAAACACACCTGGAAATGGTTTGATGCCAAGAACTCATTACCAATGGAGGCAAGATCGCGATAAGAAATTCTTTGATGTAAATGGTCATTTACGTGATCAACAGGGTGCTTTTATTTCATCTATAAAAGAAGAATTTGCTTCTATCTTTGGTTGTCAACAGGAGAATTTATTTGCATTACCGAATTTTTCTTTCGGTCTACATACAATTTTGAATGGTCTTCCTCAGAATTTAAAATATGCTATCCTGGAAGGAGACTACCCTTCTTTGAATTACCCAATCATTAGTCGTCAATTGAATTATGTCAAGATTAGACTTGATGAGTTTGTGGAAGAAAATATTCAAAAATCTATTTTGGATAATTCAGTTGATGTGGTTTTATTGAGTATTGTTCAATATATTAATGGAATAAAGATTGATTTGGATTTTATTAAGAGATTAAAATCTGCTAATCCAAATTTGATTATTATTGGAGATGCGACACAGTATTTAGGCACCGAACCTTTTGATTTTTATTCTTCAGGATTTGATATAGTGGGTGGGTCTGGATATAAGTGGTTGATGGCTGGCTTTGGGAATGGTTATATGATGATTTCTGAATATGTCAAATCCATGTTATACAGTAAAGCTCAATATGGCGATAGACCAAGAGAAGCTATGTGGTCAGCAAAAAGTATCTTAGATACTTTTTTCGAGCCAGGGCATCAAGATACTTTGAGCCATGGTACTTTATTACAATCTATTCGTTTTCTGAAAGAAATGGGATTAGATAATATTAGTAAGTATCTTGTAGATTTAAATGATTATGCATATAGTAAATTAGACGAAAGAGGCTTAATTTTACCTGAAATTAGCAAGCGTAAAATAAAATCTTCCTTGATTAATCTGCAAATAGAACCAAAACATTATGAATTTCTAATGGAGAATGGTATTAAATGTTTTCCTAGAGGTTCAGGAATTCGCATTGGGTTGCATATGTATAATACAAATGAAGATGTTGATAAATTAATAGAGGTAATAGATAAAATAGATAAGTAGGATGAATCTAAAACTAGGAGATTTAGTACGTTTTGTGGATGAGCCAATAGAGGGTCATATCACATCAATACAAGCAAATGATATAATAGGTGTTACAGATGAGACGGGATTCGAAATACCTGTTTTACGTTCTAAATTGACTTTGGTACATGGTAATATGCGCACTGTAGAAGATGATTTAGACGATTTACCAGTTCAAGCTAATTTACCATTTGTAGATAAAGGAATTTATATTGCTGTATTAGGCGAACAAAAGGATGGATTAGCAAAGTTTTATATTGTCAATGAGACATCATTTGAATTGTTAGTATCTGTATCTGAAGTTTCGGGTTCGAAAACTACAGGTGTTTTCGCGAATTCAGTTCCCAAGCATGATTTTGCACAATTTTATACGGCTAATTTTTCAACAGTTGGGAAGTGGCCTACTTTTCAGTTGCAAATTATTCGTCATAGTCGATTAATTCAGACACAGACTCAACCTATTAGCAAAGAGTTTCGTGTGAAACCTTTGGATTTAATTATTTCAAAAGAACGCGTAGAAATGTTGAATGATAAAGCTTGGTTGTACGAAATTGATAAACCAGAAGAGGATATTGGTTTAGATAAATTGAAATCTCATTTTATCTCACACAGACCATATAAAAAATAGTTTTCGTATCTATTAGATAAACAATATTACATATTGCTTGTTGTTAGTTCATATAACAGTATAAACTAAATAATATGGCAATAGTAAAAGTAATTGAATTAATTGCATCATCTACAGTGAGCTTTGATGATGCCGTACAGCAAGCCGTGACAGAAGCTTCAAAATCTGTTAAAAATATTGATTCTGTATGGGTGCAAGACATGAAGTGTCATGTCAAAGATGGTAAAATATCTACTTATGGTGTGAATTGTAAAATTTCATTCCGCGTAGAAAAATAGTTATACACATTGTTCAAAAAATATTATGCTTACTTAAATTCTAAGTAAGCATATTTTATATGCTGTAGATTCATCTTTATTGCAAATAAATAGTCGTTTTGCTAATTTATATCCGAAATATTATATTTACCCTCAGTTTGTTAAACCTGGATCATGAGAAACCTGAGATTTAATTTTTATTTGCTACTAATTGGTGTATTGGTTTTTACCGCTTTATTATCAAAAGACTATAGATTATTGTTGTTTTTTGGAATATTCCTATTTGTATCTTATGTTATATTAAGGAGTTGGGGAGCTATAAAAAATATTTTTTTACAAATAATATATAATGTAATACATTACAAACAAAAGCCTTGCTGAAATTTCAGCAAGGCTTTGTTATATCTTAATATTAAGTATTCTACTTAATACTAAAATTATGCTCCTAATTGTACGCGTTTGAAAGCAGTTACAGTTAATCCTTTAGATACTGAGTCTAAGAATTGAGCGATGTTTTTAGAAGAATCTTTAACGAACTCTTGGTTCAATAAAGTAGTTTCTTTGAAGAACTTGTTCAATTTACCTTGAGCAATTTTCTCAGCCATTTCAGCTGGTTTACCTTCAGCGATGATTTGTTCTTTCGCGATAGCGATTTCACGTTCTACTGTATTAGCATCTACACCATCTTTATCGATAGCGATAGGGTTCATAGCAGCGATTTGCATAGCTACATCTTTACCAGCTTCGTCAGCACCTTCCGCGTCAGCAGAAAGACCTACTAATACACCTAAACGGTAGTTACCGTGGATGTATGCTACTACTTTGTCACCAGTTACGATTTCGTATTTAGAAACATCGATTTTCTCACCAATTACACCAGTTTGCTCGATTAATGTTTCTGAAATTAATTTACCGTCTAAAGTTAAAGCTTTCAATTCTTCAACTGTAGCAGGCGTATTAGCTAAAGCTATATCAGCGATTTTGTCAGCGAAAGCTACGAAATCAGCATTTTTAGCTACGAAGTCAGTTTCACAGTTAACTTCTACTACGATACCAGTTTTACCATCAGCTGATGATTTAGCGATTACAACACCTTCGTTAGAATCACGGTCTTGACGGCTAGCAGCTACTTTAGCACCTTTTTTGCGTAAGTAGTCAACAGCAGCCTCGAAGTCACCGTTAGCTTCTACTAAAGCTTTTTTACAATCCATCATACCTGCGCCTGTTTGTTGACGCAATTTGTTTACATCTGATGCAGAAATTTGTACTGACATGATATTTTCTTTTTTAATAAAATTACAATGTTGTCATTAACAAAGCGCTGAGCTATTGTTAAGTTTTTGGTTCTTTTTAACAAAAAAACCGGAAAGACGTGCGTGGGTAAGGAAGCAAACTTCCAGAAACCTACACTTGTCTATCCGGCTTTATATATAGAATATTATTCTACGTCTTTTGCTTTACGAGTGCGTTTTCCTGAAGTATCAGCGTCACCATTGTCTACTGCAGCTTTAGCAGCAGCAGCTTCTTTTTCCGCATCTTCTTCTTTGTCGCGTTTACGCTCGTCTAAACCTTCTATGATTGCTTGACCAATGATACCAGCGATAAGGCTAATAGATTTAGTAGCGTCATCGTTAGCTGGGATAGGGAAGTCGATGTTAGTAGGATCAGAGTTTGTATCTACCATTGCAAAAGTAGGGATGTTCAACTTGATAGCTTCAGCTACAGCGATGTGTTCTTTTTTCACATCGATGATGAATAAAGCTGCAGGTAAACGGTTTAAGTCAGCGATACCACCCAAAAGTGCTTCTAACTTAATACGCTCACGTTGAATCATCAACTTTTCTTTTTTAGACAATACATCATATGTACCATCTTTTTGCATTTTGTCGATAGTAGTCATTTTTTTGATAGACTTACGAACTGTTGCGAAGTTTGTAAGCATACCACCTAACCAACGTTCAGTAACGTAAGGCATATTTACAGCCTTAGCTTGTTGAGCGATGATTTCTTTTGCTTGTTTTTTCGTAGCTACGAATAAAACTTTGCGACCTGATTTTACGATTTGTTTGATAGCTGAAGCAGCTTCTTCTAATTTCGTAAGAGTTTTGTTCAAGTCAATGATGTGGATACCGTTGCGTTCCATGAAAATGTACTTAGACATTTTCGGATCCCATTTACGAGTAAGGTGACCGAAGTGAACACCCGCATCCAATAAATCTTGATAAGTAGTTCTTGCCATTTTGTGTTCCTCCTTTGATTAACGTTTACTGAATTGGAATCTTCTACGAGCTTTCTTGCGTCCTGGTTTTTTACGCTCAACCATACGGTCGTCACGTGTTACTAAACCTTTAGCACGTAAAGCTGGTTTTACTTCTGGGTTAAGCTCTACTAATGCTTTAGCAATTGCTAAACGCACAGCTTCTGCTTGACCTTTAACTCCACCACCTTGAACGTTAACTTTCACATCAAAATTTGCTAATGACTCCGCTACCAATAAAGATTGAGTAACGATGTATTGCAATGGCAATGTTGGAAAATATTCTTTGTAGTCCTTACCATTTACGGTAATGTTTCCGCTACCTGCTCCTAAGTAGATACGAGCAACAGCAGTTTTTCTTCTTCCTGAAGTGTTAGTTGTTGACATGTTTGTTCTCCTTAAAATTTAACTGGTTTTGGATTTTGCGCTTCATGCTTGTGCTCTGTTCCAGCATAAACAAAAAGGTTTTTGAATAACTGACGACCAAGACGGTTTTTAGGTAACATACCACGTACCGCTTTTTCGATGATGCGCTCAGGGTGTTTAGCCAATAATTCTTTTGGAGAAACAAAACGTTGACCACCTGGGTAGCCAGTGTAGCGAACATATACTTTGTCGCCTAATTTGTTTCCTGTCAACTTGATTTTGTCTGCATTAATAACGATCACGTTATCACCGCAGTCTACGTGTGGGGTGAAAGATGGTTTGTGCTTACCACGAATTACTTTCGCAATTTCACTAGCCAATCGTCCCAAGATCTCGCCCTCAGCGTCAACAACAATCCATTCTTTGTTAACGGTGTTTTTGTTGGCAGAGACAGTTTTGTAACTTAACGTATTCACTTGCTTTTATTTAATTAATTAATAATATTTAATCTGATTGTAATCACTACAATCGGAATGCAAAGGTAGCTTTTTTATTTTCAATTTTAAAACATATTATAACTAATTTATCTTTTAACTATTTTTAAGTTTTTTCAATTTAAACTTATGGTTTAGAATTTACTCTTTTGTAAGTATAGAATGTTACCTTAGTGTTGTTAAGTGTAGTTGGTTAAAATGTTTTTAAAAAGAATGAATATAGAATTAAGATATACTTTAAGATTATTTCTATTTGTGCTATTGAGTGTCTCTAGTGTAGTGTTGACCTATGCCCAAATCGAGAAAGATGTGGCTTATTATAAAGATGATCTAAGACGTGTAGAGGTTAAGTTGCGCGAAGGTGATTTTCAGGGTGGGTTAGCATTGTTGGATGAGATAGGTGTAAAATATCCTGATGCGGCCGATGTTAATTATGCAAAGTCATTGATTTTTGCTCAGATTGGTAATTATGATCAGGCCGTCAATAGTGCGCAAGCAGCCTACGAAAAAACTAAGCATATGTTCTATGCAAATCATCTTTTAGAGTTGTATAAATCCAAAAAGGCCTTTGGAGAAGGTATTCAATTATTAAAAGATTTGAAACAGCAGTATAGCAATCATGAAGGTTTGAATAGAGAATTACTGATTTTATACGCAGAGAACAATCAAATCTCTGAGGCTGAGAGTCTATATGAAGATCTTATAAAAGTTAATCATTCTGATACATTGAATTTGGTAATGGCGGAAGTTTACCTGAATGGAAATAATCTGACTTCGGCAAAAAAGATATTGACAAGTATTCAGGGTAAAACGCTGATAGGTGACGTGTATGGGTATTTGGGTTATATATATACAAAAGAAGGGAAATCTAAGGAAGCTTTGTCCGCTATTGAGCGCGGTATAAAAAGAACTAATGATAAAAGTCTTTATTTAGACCTTGCGGATGTGTATAAAGGAATGGATAAGCTAGATGCGATGTATAATGCGTTGAAAACAGCTTTCGATGCACCAGAAGTTGTTTTTTGGGATAAATATAAGTTTCTCGTTGGCTTAATGAATGAAAATAATGGTCTTTCGGGTGATAAATTGCAGCAATTAGCTAATGCAATGGAGGCATGTCATCCAGATGTTTTGGAGGCCAAGGTGTTAAAAGGAGAGATTCTCTGGAAGCGTGAAAATATTGAAGAAGCTAGGTCTTTATTTCTAAAAGTTCTTTCATCAAATCCTAAATATGTAAAGGTATGGCGCCAAATAATTAATACTGATTTAGCATTAGGTCAGCCAGACGAGGCAATCAAACATGGATTCGAAGGTTTGAAACATAATCCTAATAATACAGAGATAATATATTTTACAAGTTTAGCATATGCTGTAAAAGAAGATTACGAAAAAAGTAAGGATCTATTGGAGACAGCACTTAATTATTCAGAAAATGATAATAATTATTTGAGATCTTTAATATACGGCTCATTGGGGGATATGTACCATCAGTTAAAAATGCAAAGTATGTCTGATGTAGCATATGAAGAGGCTATTGCCCTGGACAGTACCAATGTGTCCGCATTAAATAATTATGCGTATTATTTAGCTCAAAGAAAACAAGATTTAGAAAAAGCTGCAGATTTTTCTAAACGTACAAATGATATAGATCCAAACTCTGCTACTTTCATGGATACATATGCATGGGTGTTGTTTCAGCAAGGAAAATTTGATGATGCTCTTTTTTGGATAGAGAAGGCCGTTAAGTTAGATAGTAAATCATCTGTTTTGCTTGAGCACTACGGTGATATACTAAGTAAGTTAAATAGAGATAAAGATGCTATATTGCAATGGAAAAAAGCGTTGGAAATAGATTTAGGTAAAAAATCAGACGTAAGTTTGGCGAAAATTCAAGAAAAGATACAACAGAGGAAGTATGTGGAATAAAATATTAATATTGGGAATTGTAATTTCTGTATTTGTAAGTTGTGGTACTCGGAAAAATAAGTCGAATCGCGCTGTAAGTAATGATGTCGTAACAAATAAGAATTCAGATTATTTAATAAATAACTTGGATTATCATACTTTTTCTGGAAGAGCAAAAGCAAAAGTTGAGTTGGGTAAAGATAATCAGGATGTAACATTGCATGTACGTGTACAGCGCAACAAGGCTATTTGGATATCTGTTACAGCAACTTTTTTGAACGTGGAAGGAGCTCGTTTATTGATTACTCCAGATAGTGTGAAAATTATGAATAAACTACAAGGTGAATATATAGTTAAACCATTTGATTATATCCGTAGATATACAGGAGAGGGGGTGAATTTTGGTGTTTTACAAGATTTATTAGTTGCCAATGTTTCTTCTGACCTGTTGCGTACAGATCAAATAACTGTTGCACAAGCGACTGATGATGTACAGCTTGCGGGGGTGAAAAATGATTTATCTTTTCAATATAGTTTAAATGATAAATACAGACCTAAAGTCATTCGTTTGACACCTATAGGGGGAAGTCAGAGTTTAGAAAGTTTTTACAGTTCTTTTAACGATGTGGCTGGATACAATTTTCCACAGAATCAGAATATTAAGCTAACATCAGAAGGCTTTACAGTGAATGCTATTTTGAATTACAATAAAGCAGAGTTTAATCAGGAATTAGAAATGCCATTTTCTGTGCCCGCTAAGTACAAGGTGTTAAAATAATCTTTTTATTAGGCAACTAACATAGATATCACTATTTTTGGAAGTTGTAACAAAACGAGTAATCTGGACTCATTTCATGAATTTTAGACACATACTATTAAGCATATTTTTTATTTTCCTTTGTAGCCAACTATCATTTGGGCAAAGTAGTGTGCAATTGAAAAAGCAATTAGAGAAAATAAATGTGGAGATTGCGAATCTAAATAAGGAGCTTGTCGCAAAAACCAAAGAGAAGCTTTTGTCACAAAAAGAGGTAACAGCATTAAGCCGTCAGTTAAATCTTCGTGAAGAAAAGATTGGTGTAATTAGTAAGGAAGTCAATAATCTTACTGCGCAAATTGGTCAGAACACGAAAGCAGTTAACGGCTTGAAAGCAGAATTGGAGAAAATGCGTAAAGATTATGAAAAGATGATAATGTTCGCTTTTCGTAATAAAAATGGATACAATAAGATGATGTTCATTTTTGCTTCTAAAGACTTTAATCAAGCATTTAAGCGTATAAAATATCTTCAACAATTTTCTGATGCACGCAAAATAAAGGCCGCGGAAATTGAAAAAGTCAAAAGTGATATTGAACTTAAAATCGCGCAAATGGAGTCGGATCGTAAGACTCAACGTGAATTGTTGTCCGATCAACAAAAAGAAAGGGATATTATTCGCAAAGATAGAGCTGATCATCAATCACAATTAAGTAGTATTGTAAAAGAGGAGCGTTCGTTCAAGGGGCAGTTGTCTAAAAAGCAACAAGAGAAGAAAAAAATGGAAGCGTTAATTCGTGCAGCCATTAATAGAGAAATTGCTGAGCAAAGAAGGAAAGAAGAGGCAGAGCGTAAGCGTCTCGCCGAAGCCGAAGCAAAACGTACAGGTAAAACGGTAGCAGAAGTGGAGAAAGCTACCCCTAAGAAATCAGATAGTGAGATTTTAAGATCTACGCCTGAGGCGGCTAGACTGTCTGCAGATTTCAAGTCAAATAGAGGACGCTTACCGTGGCCCGTAGCACAGGGGAATATTGTTCGTAACTATGGAGCTTATACGATAGATGGAATCACAAGTTCGGCTCCTGATGTAGGTATTCGAACTAATGATGGCGCTGGTGTGAAAGCCGTTTTTGAAGGAGAGGTTGTTCAGGCTGTTGCTGGAGTTGTTGTGATAAAGCATGGTGAGTATTTTAGTTTTTACTCTAATTTGGCATCATCATCTGTACGTAGAGGCCAAAAGGTAAGTAGAGGTCAACAAATAGGTACAGCAGATAAAGATCCTGAATTAGGTTATACAGTGGTTTATTTTGGTTTATCACAGGGGCAAAGTGAATTTAATCCAGCTCCTTGGTTAGCAAGATAGTTACACTTAGATAACAATTAATTCTATATATTTGTAAGGAGTCATATTTTAACGTAAGATATTTAAAGAAATAACACAAAATGTATACATCTAATTTATTATTTATAGGGACACAAGAGATCATTATCATTGTGGTATTGGTTCTTTTGTTATTTGGAGGTAAAAAAATTCCTGAGTTGATGCGTGGATTAGGTAGAGGGGTTAAGGAATTTAAGGATGGTCAACGTGAAGACACAACCCAAGATTCTAATACGAAAGAAAAAACAAATAATTAATTCTTATCAATGACGAAGATTACATTAAGCATATTAATGTAATCTTTGTTCTTTGCCGGTAATGGCTAAATATTGCCAACTAGTACCCAAAACTAGCACAATATGAATAAAATATTATACACCGCATTATTTACGACAATAATTAGTGTTTTTTCCTTAAAAGCTCAAGTATCTGAGAAAATTTCAATTGATAATGATTTTTACAATTATAATCAATCGACATTGGCTTCGCCCATGGAAGAACATATGAATCTTTTACTTGAACTTGATTCTATTAAAAAGAATGTCGATCAAAATGTTGATGTTTCAATGGAAGATGCTACTATTTTGCGTCGTATGAAAGCAATAGTAAATGCTATTCCGTTGGATTATAATTCTCGAGTTAAATATTATATAGACAAATATATCTCGTCAAATTACCGTCCTTATATGAATAGACTTCACGGTTTGAGTAGTCATTATTTCAAAATTTACGATCAAGTATTTGAGGAGTTGGGAGTGCCCAAAGAGGTAAAATATCTGTCATTAGTAGAGTCTTCATTAAATCCGCATCTTGTTTCAACCTCTGGAGCCGTTGGTCCTTGGCAGTTTATGTATACTACAGCGAAGATTTATGATTTAGATATGAATTCGCAAGTTGACGAGCGTAAAGATATTTACGCTTCGACGTATGCTATGTCAAAATATCTAATCGAATCATATGACCAATTTAACGATTGGTTATTAGCTTTAGCTTCTTATAATTGTGGTCGAGGATGTGTGCAGCGCGCTATCAAAAGATCAGGGATGAATAGTCCAACATATTGGGAATTATCTCCTTTTTTGCCAAAGGAAACTCAAAATTACATCCCTAAATTTGTTGCCATGACTTACGTGATGTCCAATGCAAATTTGTATGATATTGAGCCTATTTCTACTGAATTAGCTTATAATAGTAAAGTGATTATGGTGGATAAAAAAGTTGATTTACATCATGTTGCTCAAGCTATAAATTTGGACCTCGATAAATTAAAGCATTATAATCCTGCATATAAAAAGACATTGATTAATGGTACAGTAGAAAATCCAAAACGCTTGTTTGTACCTATAACACCTCAACTGAACGATAGTTTGTTGTATGTAGCACTTCATTCCTCCTCTTCAACAGTTTCTACTGTAAGAGAAGAAGCTGAAGATTTGGCAGCTAGTATTGGTTCATTACGCAAACATAGAGTAAAGCAAGGGGAAAGTTTGTCTAGTCTTTCAGGCAAATATGGAGTGAGTGTCCAAGATTTGAAAGCTTGGAATAATCTAAGGAGTAGTAGTTTGGCGGCTGGACGTTCGTTGGTAGTATCACGACCACAGAATTCTAGCTTGGCAAAAAATGTTGCATCCGTAGAAAGAGTTAAGAAGGAGCAGCAATCTAGAATGGCTTATTATGTCGTGAAAAAAGGAGATTCGTTAGATCGTATCGCTAGAAAATTTGACGGTAGCTCTGTTTCTAAAATAAAGACAGATAATAATTTGAAGAATTCATTCATCAAGCCAGGGATGAAACTAAAAATAAGAAAGGGTTAATTTTTCATTAACCCTTTCTTATTTTATGCTAACCAAGCAGCATCTTCTTGTTCGTCAATTTCTTCCAAATATACTTCCACATTTTCTTTCAAAATAGTAGAAAGCTTTTGACCATAGAAGTCACTGTATACGGGGAATTGGTGATGACTACGATCTATCAATACAGCTGTTCGCATTTTCTTCAATGGAACATTGATAAAGGCGCCCAAGGCATATGCTAAAGTTCTTCCGCTGTTCAATACATCATCAACAACTATAACGGCCTTATTCTTGGCTGTTTCTACAGGTAAATCAGTAGTTGCCTCCAATGATCTCTTGCCTTTATTTATCGAAACTTTAATTAGTTCAACTTCTTTATCTTTTGCAAATTCTTGAAGTAATTTTTGTAAACGTTGTGCGAATACATACCCTCTGTCTGCTATACCTACTAAGACAATGTGACTTTCATCAAAATTATCTTCTAAGATTTGATAAGCTATACGCTTCGACTTTTGAAGTATTTGTTCTTTATTTAATATGAGTGTTCTTTTTGCTGACATAAATTCAAATCTCTGCTCTGTTACGACAAAAATAAATAAAAAGTCCGAATGCATGTTTATCATTCGGACTTTCTAATATATTAAATTATTCTTAATTACCTTTTCTCGTTATAATTTCCAGCATCGGCTGTCATTGTTTGCGAGTCTTCTGCTTTAGGACGTCCACCATTATAATAGTAACGTTTCCAGTATGCTTCATTTAGGTTGCTTACCATGACTCCCTTACTTGATGAAGCATGAGCAAATTTGTCATCTCCAAGATATATTCCTACGTGAGTGATGCTTTTGCTTCTGATTTTGAAAAAAACCAAATCTCCGGCTTCTAAATCATTTTTGCTGACAGGGGTAACATTAGCATATTGATTTCTACTGTTGAATCCTATCGTTGTATTAAATACATTCTCGTAAACTGCAAGTGAGAATTTAGAACAATCAATTCCGCGTTTAGAATCACCACCTAAACGGTAAGGTGTGCCCAACCAATCGTATACAAACTGATAAAGTTTAGTATTAGTTGTAGCGTTTACAGCCACACCCATGATTTGCGAAAAATACTCTTTAGCAAGATTATCTTGCTCGTTCTTTTTGGTAGTTTGTGCTTGCGACACTAGACAAAAGCCTATCAATAGCATTGACGCTATTAGTTTTTTTGTGTTCATTAAATCGCTTTTTTTTATTTACAACTTTCCTTCCTTCTACTCTTTTCCAAGGAGTAGATATTACGAAGATAATAGAAACATAGCTACAATCCAAATAAATTTAAGATGTTTTAACAGTTTTTTAACATATTCAAAGCCTTAACTGTCTGAAAAGTAGTTTATTACGCAAACGGTTGCTTATGTGTGTCTATTGTAACAATGGTTTATTGCTAATTTTTTAAAATAAATTTGAATTTAATATCAAAATTATTTTATCTTAGTCGCAGAATTAAAAAATATGAAAATTATCAACTCAATTATCACAACTATTATTATTACTACGGGGGCAAATTCTCGGAGGAAGTAACTTGTGTGTACAATTGAGTGTAAATATTAAGAAGCCTTCCTCCGAAAAGAGGAAGGCTTCTTTTGTTAACAGTGTATTAAAACAAACTAAACATATACAAACCAATGAAAGTTCTAAAATTTGGCGGAACATCTGTAGGAACAGTAGAAAGTATCAAATCTGTATTAGAGATTGTAAAGTCTTCTTATGAAAAGGGAGAGAAACCATTAGTTGTCTTATCTGCAATGTCTGGTGTCACTAATTTATTGACATTGATGGCTAAAAATGCCGCAGAGCGCAAATCATTCTCAGAGGATATTAAATTATTAGAAGAGAAACACTTTGAAGTAGTAAAACAATTAATAGCTATTAAGTATCAAAATCCAGTTTTCACCAAATTGAAATTGATGCTTAATGAGTTGGAAGAAATTTTGCAAGGTGTCTATGCTTTGAAGGAATTAAGTTTACAGAGTAAAGACCTAATTATTTCATTCGGAGAACGTTTCTCGAATTACATGGTGTCAAAAATCATGGAACAATATAATCCAGAAGCAATTTTTGTAGATGCTTCACATTATGTAAAGACAGATTCCAATTTTGGAAATGCGCATTTGAATGAAGAGTTAACGACTCAATTGATTAATTCCTTGAAACATTCTCATGCCGATAAATTAATGTTTGTGACTGGATTTATAGGCTCGAATGATGCAGGAAGAGTTACAACGCTTGGACGTGGCGGTTCAGATTATACAGCTGCTATATTTGGTTCAATCTTAGATGCAACAGTAATTGAAATTTGGACAGATGTGAATGGAATGTTGACTGCTGATCCTCGAATAGTGAAAAAAGCATTTTCATTGCCTGTATTATCTTACACAGAAGCAATGGAGTTATCGTATTTCGGTGCGAAAGTGATTTATCCACCAACTATGATTCCTGCATTTTTAAAGCGTATTCCAATTGCTATACGAAATACGTTTGAGCCTGATTTTCCAGGCACTATTATTCAGTTTGAAACAGATTGTACACAGTATCCTATTAAAGGTATTTCATCTATCTCAGACATCTCTATTATCAATCTTTCGGGGTCTGGTATGATTGGGAAATCTGGTTTTTCGGGACGCTTATTTACGTTATTGGCGCGTGAACAAATCAATGTGGTGTTAATCACGCAATCTTCTTCTGAGCATAGTATCACTTTTGCTGTAAATCCAAGTGATGCAGAGCGTGCATTGAAATTGATTTCTTCAGAATTTGAACTTGAATTGGATGCCAATAAATTAGTCATGCCAGAGGTTGAGCAACATCTTTCTGTTTTGGCTATCGTAGGCGAAAATATGAAGCGCACACCTGGAATGTCAGGACGTTTGTTTGCAGCCTTGGGACGTAATGGTATTAATGTGCGCGCTATTGCACAGGGCTCTTCTGAGTTTAATATTTCTGTTATTATATCTAAGGAAGATTTGGCAAAGGCTTTAAATACAGTACATGATGCGTTTTTTGCTGAATTAAAAAAGACACTATACGTTTTCAATTTAGGAACGGGTAATATTGGTTCTACTTTATTTAAGCAATTGGCAGAGCAACATGATTTCTTATTAGACAAAAATGACATTGAGATCAAAGTAGCGGGTGTGGCAAATTCACGTAAAATGCTATTTGATGCTGAAGGTATTGATTTGAATACATGGAGTGAAAATCTGGAGGATAATGGTCAAGTAGCAGATTTGTCAAGTTTCGTGGAGAAAATGAAAAGTATGAATTTGCCAAACTGTGTATTCATAGATAATACAGCTAGTAAATTACCAGCTACTTATTACGAAGACATTTTTAAGGCTAATATTTCTATTGTAACATGTAATAAAATAGCAAATTCAGGTGAGTATGCTAATTATAAATTGTTACGTGATACAGCGCGTAAGCATGGTGTTGACTTTTTCTACGAAACGAATGTAGGCGCAGGTTTACCAATCGTTCGTGTATTGAAAGACTTAATGTTAAGTGGTGATAGAATATTAAAAATTGAAGCTATTCTATCAGGCACAATTTCGTACATATTTAACAATTTCGTAGCTGACGCTTCTTTCTACGATGTGGTAAAGAAAGCACAGGCTTTGGGTTATACAGAGCCAGATCCACGTGATGATTTAGGTGGGGTAGATTTTATGCGTAAAATGCTTATCCTAGCTCGTGATGCAGGACACAAAATTGAGCCCTCGGATGTAGATTTGGGAGCTATCTTGCCAGAATCATGTCTTAAAGCAGATTCAGTAGATGAGTTCTATACAGAATTATTGAAAGCTGACCAATATTTCAATGATTTGAAAGAAAGGGCAGCAGCAGAAAATAGGGTTATTCGTTACATTGGTAAGTTAGAGGATGGAAAAGTTGCGATCTCGATGCAAATGGTTGATGAGAGACATCCTTTCTATGCGTTGTCAGGTAGTGATAATATTATTTCATTTACAACAGAGCGTTACAAAGAGCGTCCATTGGTTGTGAAGGGACCTGGTGCAGGAGCAGAGGTGACTGCAGGAGGTGTGTTTGCAGATTTAGTAAATGTCGGAGCTAAATAATTTTAATAGAACTAAAAAGGATCATATGCCTATTTATCAAAATAATCTAAAGGAAAAGAAAATAGATTTTAATACTATCCTGAATAAGGTTCGCGTATTTGCGCCTGCTACGGTTGCTAATATGATTTGTGGTTTCGACATCTTGGGTTTTGCTGTGGATGAGCCAGGTGACGAAGTTAAAATGTATCGTGTAAATGAACCTGGAGTACGAATTCGTTCCATTGTTGGTGATGGCGGAAGATTGCCATTGGATGCGGATCGTAATACGGTTAGTGCTTGTGTTAAAATGTTGTTGAACGATTTAGGGATATTGCAAGATATTGGTGTTGAGATTGAATTAATTAAACATATGCCAATCGGTTCGGGTTTAGGATCTAGTTCTGCGAGTACTGTGGCTGGTTTATTTGCTATCAATGCTTTGCTTGGAAATCCATTGACTAAAGAAGAGCTTATGCCATACTGTGTAGAAGGTGAACGATTAGCGTGTGGACATGGTCATGCGGATAATGTTGCTCCAGCTCTGATGGGTGGAATTACATTAGTACGAGGTGGTGCAGATTTGGATATTGTAAAAATTCCTGTACCTAAAGAATTGTATGCGGGTATTGTTTTTCCTCAGGTGGATGTCCCTACACGTGATGCACGTCAATTGATAAAAGATAAAGTGTTTCTGAGCGATGCGGTGACACAGTGGGGTAATATTGCAGGATTAGTTGCAGGATTGTTTCAAGAAGATTATGAGCTAATCAGTAGAAGCATGCATGATGTGATTATTGAGCCTTCTCGTGCTATTTTGATTCCAGAATTTTATGCCATGAAAGAGATTGCGTTGTCCAATGGAGCGTTGAGTTTTGGTATCTCAGGATCAGGGCCATCAGTGGTGGCGGTTTCCAAAGGTAAAGAAGTGGCTGAAATCGTTACTTCAAAAATTCAAGATCATCTCTCGGCTAATGGCATCGAAAGCTTTAAATATGTTTCCGCTGTGAACGTGGAAGGTCCCAAAGTATTACCATTTATAGACTAAATTATATGAAATTATATAGTACAAATAATAAAGATTTACGTGTATCGTTTCAGGATGCGGTATTCAATTCCTTGCCTCAAGACAAAGGCTTATATATGCCCGAGGTAATTCCAACACTTGATCCTTTATTTATCAAAAATATTCAGCAATATTCTTTACAAGAGATTGCGTTGACTGTTGCTTCTACGCTTATCGGTGATGACATCCCAAAAGAAGATTTGAAAAAAATTGTAGAAGATGCGATTAATTTTGATGCTCCGGTGAAATTTTTGGATGCAGAAACAGGCGTTTTGGAGTTGTTTCATGGCCCATCTTATGCGTTCAAAGATTTTGGTGCACGTTTTATGAGTCGTGTAATGGGCTATTTTTCTAAGGATGGCGATAAATTATTGGATGTGTTAGTAGCTACTTCAGGTGATACTGGGGGGGCTGTCGCTTCGGGTTTTTTAGGAGTAGAAGGTACACGAGTGACGATATTGTATCCAAAAGGAAAAGTTTCTAAAGTGCAAGAAGAACAATTGACAACAAATGGTCAAAATATTCGTGCTTTGGAAGTTGAAGGAACTTTTGACGATTGTCAAGCATTGGTGAAACAAGCGTTCAATGATGATGAACTAAATATAGAATTACGTCTGACTTCAGCTAATTCTATTAATATCGCACGTCTGATTCCACAAACTTTCTACTATTTCTGGGCATACGCACAACTGAAATCACAAGGTGTGAATGAAGTTGTGTTTACCGTACCTAGTGGAAACTTTGGTAATATAGGTGCTGGTTTGTTAGCTTATAAAATGGGGTTGCCCGTGAAACATTTTGTGGCAGGTACAAACGTGAATGATACTGTTCCACGTTTCTTAGCTTCAGGTTTATATAATCCAAAACCTTCGGTTCAAACATTAGCAAATGCTATGGATGTGGGGAATCCAAGTAATTGGGTGCGTATTCAAGATTTGTTTGATAATGAATTGGAGAAATTAAATGGTATCATTTCGTCTTATACGTATGATGATACAAAGACTCAAGAAGCAATGCGTGAATTGTTTGAAAAATACAATTATGTCGCTTGTCCGCATACAGCAATTGCGTATTTGGCAGCGAAAGCGTACAAAGCTGAACATGCTGTTGAATATGCTTCTATATTCTTATCAACGGCGCACCCGTGTAAATTCCCAGAAGGAATTGATGCGGATATTTTCGAAAAGGTAACCTATCCAGCTGGTGCAGAAGATTTGGCAGGTAAACCAAAATTAGCCGAACCTTTGGCTGTAAGCTATGATGATTTTAAAGCTTATTTGTTAAATAATAAATAATTTATAAAGAGGCAATCGTAAGATTGCCTCTTTTAGTTTTATGATTTCTCTACATAATAATCATCGCTTTGTGTATTTTTGCATTGATGAATAAAATAATCCTTAATAAAGGCAAAGATAAAGCGGCTTGGCAACTACACCCTTGGGTGTTTTCGGGAGCGATCTACAAAAAAGAAGGTAAAATCGAAAATGGAGATGTAGTCTCTGTTTACAATATAGATGACGAATTTATAGCGTACGGCGTGTACAATAATACATCACGCGTGGCTGTTCGCTTGTTGGAATGGAATCCTGCACATGAAATCAACGAAAATTGGTGGAGAACGCGAGTGCAGAAAGCAGTGAAAAATAGAACACATTTATTGTCTTCGACGAATGATTCTGTTCGTTTAATTTTTGCGGAAGCAGATTTTTTGCCAGGTTTGATTGCAGATAAGTACGCTGATTTTATTTCTATCCAAGTACATGCAGCAGGTGTAGAGCGTGTGAAGTCAATTATCGTAGATGAATTGGTGAAACTACTTTCTCCAAAAGGAATCTATGAACGTAGTGATTTGAAATCACGCGAACATGAAGGATTGCCTGATACCAATGGTTTATTGTGGGGCGAAACACCTCCAGAGTTTGTCGATATGATAGAAAATGGCATTCATTACAAAGTAAACATCATTGATGGGCAAAAGTCTGGTTTTTATTGTGATCAACGGGATAACCGATATTTAACAGCGCAATATGTAAAAGGTAAACGAATGTTGGATTGCTTTTGCTATTCGGGTGGCTTCACGTTGAATGCTTTACGTGAAGGTGCTGACGAAGTCGTTGCGGTGGATAGTTCAGCTTTAGCGATTGAGACATTGAAAAATAATATTATTCACAACGGTTTAGACGTGTCTAAGTATACTGCAGTTCAAGCTGACGTAAATAAATACTTGCGTACTTTAGGTGAAAAGGGAGAGAAATTTGATGTCATTGTGCTAGATCCTCCAAAATATGCACCTTCTCGCTCAGCTTTAGAAAAAGCATCACGTGCTTATAAAGATTTGAATAGAAGAGGATTGATGTTGTTAGAATCTGGAGGCTTGTTAGCTACATTCTCTTGTTCTGGTGCAATGGATATTGAGACGTTCAAACAAGTAATAGCGTGGGCAGCACTTGATGCGGGTAAAGAAATACAGTTTATTCGTCAATTTGCGCAGCCCGAGGATCATCCTGTTAGGGCTTCATTCCCCGAGGGAGAATACTTAAAGGGTTTATTGGTTCGCGTTTTATAACGATATTGGCTTTCTGTAAAGGAAGCCATTTTACTATGTGATTTATGCTAAATTCAACTACATCGAGACCTGTTTATTCGATTTTAGTAGCCGTAAGTTTTGCTCATTTACTCAATGATTTAATACAAGGTGTATTACCTGCTGTGTATCCCTTACTCAAGGAAGTACATAACTTAGACTTTGGGCAAATCGGCCTTATTACATTTGTCTATCAAATGTCAGCATCTATATTTCAGCCCATAGTTGGGGCTTATACAGACAAACATTCACATCCTTACTCACAGATATTATCTATGAGTATTCTTATTGTCGGTATGTTGATGTTTGCAAATGCAGATAGTTTTTCCTATTTATTATTTTCGGTATTTCTAGTTGGCGTCGCATCCTCTATATTTCACCCCGAGTCATCCCGAATTGCTTATATGGCATCATCTGGGCAACGCAGTTTGGCACAGTCTATTTTTCAGATTGGTGGAAATTGTGGTATGGCTTTGGCACCTCTAGCGGTGGCATATGTTGTTTTGCCACGAGGGCAATGGGCTTTGATGTGGTTGATCGTCGTTCCAATTATAGGCCAGTTTGTGGCTTATTATATTGGAAACTGGTATAAAGGGAGATTAATCATACAAGCAAAATCTCAAAAGAAGGCTGTAAAAGTACCTGATTTATCAAAAAACAAAATAGCGTTATCTGTCACGATCTTGTTGTTGCTTATTTTGTCAAAATATTTCTACGTATCGAGTATTACAAATTTTCTACAGTTTTACAGTATGGAAAAATTTGGACTCTCGGATGTACAAGCTCAAGTTTATCTGTTTTACTTTTTGATTGCTGTGGCTGTAGGCACCATGCTAGGCGGCATATTTGGTGACCGTTTTGGACGAAAATATGTGATTTGGTTTTCGGTATTAGGTGCAGCACCATTTACTTTAGCATTACCTTATGTTGATTTAACGATGACCGCTGTGTTTATTGTTATAATTGGGATAATTTTATCCTCTGCTTTTCCAGCAATAATTGTATATGCGCAAGAATTATTACCAAAAAAATTAGGTATGGTTTCGGGATTGTTTTATGGATTTGCTTTTGGAATGGCTGGGATTGGTTCTGCTTTGTTAGGCTGGCTGGCTGATAGAACCTCTATTGAATACATTTATCAAGTATGTTCGTATCTGCCACTGATAGGAATAATCGCTGTATTTTTGCCTAATCTACAACGTATTAATTACGTGAATGAGTAAACTCTGTTAAAATCAGTTAAAAGAGAATTGAGATAATCAATTGGTATTTATATTTAGTCATTATTAAACTTGGATAATGACTAAAACCGATGATTTATATGTCGTAGATGATTTTTTAAACATGTTCAATACGACATTGAATCATGATGCAAAATCAGAGTTGAAGACTATACTATCAATACCTTTGGAATCCATCCAAAGTATTGTGACGCGTCAAAATATTTTAAAGACCATTATAGCTTCAGAATTGACTCATGCTTTTACCTATTATAAAACAGATTACACTGAAGTTTTTTATTTCTTAAATATCTTTGATTCTAAAAATTTCAAAACTGTTGATTATTTGACATACATATTCCAAGGAAAAGTCAACAGTAGCTTAATAGGTAATTATATTCAATTGTCTTACTTCTTTTTTGAAATAGACAAGATATTGCGATCTCATCTTGAAATCAAAAAGTATCCTGAATTATATCAGACGGATTTACATTTCATTTTGAATTACATCAGTTCATTTCAACTCAAGAAGTATAAAAAGCAAACGGATAGAGGAAATTTAAACTATTCAGCAGTCCAGGATTTGCATAGAACTGTAATTGAGAAAAGAAAAAATGGTGATACAGCAAAGTTTTATGCTTTGTTCAATAGACTAGAAGCACTTATTTCAATTGCAACAACTATCAGAAAGAATAAGTTTGTTTTTCCAGAATTTGTGAAGGAGGGGTTTACTATTCATCAAATGTATCATCCCTTATTGGCTAATCCAATAAAAAATGATTTTCAAACATATTCAACTGTGAATTTACTTACTGGAGCTAATATGTCTGGTAAGTCTACCTTTTTAAAAACTGTTGGTTTAATTGTTTATTTTGCACATTTAGGATTGGCTGTTCCTGCAGTATCCGCTAATATTCCTTATTACGATTCTATTTCAATTCATATCAATCACAGTGATGATATCAAAAATGGATTAAGTCATTTTATGCAGGAGATTGTGAATATGAAGCGAGTTTTAGAAGAAGTGAGATCGGGTAAACGATGTTTTGCAATTTTTGATGAATTGTATAAGGGTACAAATCACGATGATGCGCTCGCAATAAGTGCTCTTACAGTAGATGGATTGAGGCAGTTTTCAAATTCTAATTTTATAATATCTACTCATATTTATGAATTGAGAAATCAGATTGAAAATACAGAATCCCTTTCTGCATATCATTTGGATTGTAAAGTTGAAGCTAATTATCCACAATTCACCTATCAGCTCAAAGAGGGGTGGACAAATTTGAAAATTGGGGAATTGTTATTTGAAAAGGAAGGTTTAAAGGAATTATTAAAGCGTTCTTAATCTATTTTTGTAAGTTTAAAATAGATTAAGAAATGGGTTTTTACCACCTTATCAAAGCTGATCCCCAGGTGAATCCTGCTCCGAAGGCAGCTAAACACACAATATCTCCATCTTTTATTCTGCCTTGTTCCCAAGCTTCACAAAGTGCGATAGGTACAGAGGCAGCAGTGGTGTTTCCATACTTTTGTATATTGTTAAATACTTTGTCGTCAGAAAGTCCAAGGGTCTTTTGTACGAATTGGGATATCCTCAAATTCGCTTGATGTGGAATTAATAAATCAATATCCGAGGGTGTAAGATTGTTTTTTGTCAGGGCTTCAACAATTACTTCTGGAAACTTGGCTACCGCTTTTTTGAATACGGCTTGTCCATCCATGACAGGGAATGCTGTGCCATCTTCTAACATTTTGGACGTCATAAACATACCTCCTAACTCTTTATCAGGCCATTCGGGCTGTTCGTCTAGCCAAATTCCACTTGAAGCACCAGGATAATACATGGCCAGTTTTTCAGCATCAGCACCATCTGAATGTAGATGGGTACTCAATATCCCTTTATTGGGCTCTGTCGTTGGTTGTACGACTACAGCACCAGCGCCATCACCAAAAATTACAGAGACGGCACGTCCGCGGGTAGAAAAATCTAAAGCAAAAGACTGTTTTTCTGAACCTACGACCAATATATTTTTGTACATCCCTGTTTTTACGAATTGGTCAGCTATGGATAAGGCATACACAAATCCCGAACATTGATTGCGAATGTCTAAAGCGCCGATTTCTCCCATACCCATTTCCCGTTGTAATAATACGGCGCAACCGGGGAAATAGTAATCTGGTGATAATGTCGCGAATATGATAAAATCAATATCTTGAGGAGTCACAGCAGCGCGTTCAATGGCTAGTTTTGATGCTTCTACAGCCATAGTGGTGGTGCTTTCGCCAATTCGATCAGCATATCTACGCTCTTTGATACCTGTCCGTTCTTGAATCCATTCATCGCTCGTATCCATGAAACGTTTTAAATCATTATTCGTATATATATTTTTCGGAACGTAATAGCCTATACCAGCAATTTTTGACTGAAACATAATATGTTTATTTTTTATAATTAGTTATTGCAAAAGCGAGTTAAAAATACAGTTTTTTTTGAAAAATAAGCTACTTTTGCAGTATGAGTGTTGAGACCACACAAGAAACCTATACCCTAGAGGAAATTTTGGCTTCTGTCAAAGAAAGCCATCGTCTTATTCTTTGGAATGATGATACAAATACATTTGATCACGTGATTTATTGTTTGATACACCATTTGCAATATACGGAAGGTGAAGCAGAGAGAATCGCTTGGACAGTACATAATGATGGTAAGTGTGCTATCTTGGAAGGGTCCTTTACCGAAATGGAAATCTATCGTAAAATTTTAAAAGCTGAGGGACTTACTGTTTCAGTAGAATAATTCTACTACTTGGTAATATTGCAGTTACGATAGTTGATGTTGACTGAATAATCTACAATTTTGTAGGTACACACATTCAAGAGACAATCATGTATTTGAAAAGAATCTATCTATTATTGCTGTTACTACCGTTTTACGCAGTTGCTCAACAGGGAAATTTAAAAGTTCAAGTAGTTCAACACCAGAATAAACAACCAATCTTAGGAGCATCGGTTTCAATCTTAACCACAACTTCAAAAGCTCCAATCAAAGGCCGTCAAACTGATAATAAAGGTATAGCCCTAATAGAGTCTGTTCCTGCAGGTACGTATAGTTTACTCATAAGTTATGTTGGTATGCTTAATCATGAGCAAGCCATTATACAGATCTCTGAAAATAGAACGTTAGACTTAGGGAAAATAGAATTGAAAGAGGCAGGAAAACAGCTAGATGAAGTTGTTGTGCAAGGTCGTGTCGCAGATTTACAATTAGGCATCGATAAAAAAGTTTTTGATGTATCCCAAAGTCTCGTCTCTGTAGGTGGTACGGCGCAAGATTTATTGGGTAATGTCCCTACTTTGCAAGTGGATGCTGATGGTGCCGTTAGTTTGCGTGGTTCATCGAGTGTAAAGATATTGATTGATGGTAAAGAATCTGCTATGGCAGGTTCGGATGTGAATAAACTATTGCAATCGTTACCTGCGGACGCTGTTTCGAAAGTCGAAATTATTACCAATCCATCTGCTAAATATGATGCTGAGGGGCAATCTGGTATTATAAATATCATTTTGAAAAAGAATATCCGTACAGGTTTGAATGGAAATGTAAATGCCTCGGTAGGTAATTATGACAATTATAATGCTGGAGTTGCTTTAAATTATCGTGACAATAAATTCAATTATTTCGGAAGCTACAATTTCAGATACGGTCGAAACTTAGGGGAAGGCAAAACCACGACCATTGGCCTTATTAATGGAGTGCAAGAGCCTAATAGCTTAATTACGGAAACAACAAATGAATCATTCCGTAAAGGACTGAATAACTCGTTGCGTTTAGGAGTAGATTATTATGCTAATGATAAAACCACATTGAGCTTAGGTGGTAATGTAAGCGTGCGTGGTAATGATCGGGGCGAAGATCTTTTTTATAAATCGTATCGTGGTCAGTCCGCAGCAGTGGTTACTCCACGTACATCGAGACAGCATGAAGATGATTTAGGCTATGATATGATGTTCGATTTCAAAAGAGTATTGAAACGTGAAGGGGAGGAAATTACGGCGAATGTGACATTTGGAAACGATAAGGAAGATGGAACAAATGATTATGTACAAACTAATCCTAGTTTTGTAAGTAATCGTTCTAATAGAACAGGAGAAAATGGTAAAAACTGGAATTTTCAGTTAGATTATGTTTTACCATTAGGAGAGAATCATAAATTTGAGACGGGGTATCGTACTACATTACGTAACTCAAATGATTTTCAGTTTTCTGATACATTAAATAATACGGCTTGGATTCCAGACTATACCGTTTCGAATGAGTTTGAAATGAAAAGTGGGGTACATGCATTGTATGCGAATTACCAACGTATGTTGGGCGAAAGGGTCGGTCTACAACTAGGCTTACGTGCAGAAGACGCCTATTTAAATACCGAAAATAAAAGTGTAGATCCAGTTGTGATTGCAACAGGGAATTACATTGATAAGGGTAATTTGGATTATTTCCGCGTTTATCCAAGTGCATTTCTAACCTACGAAGTGAATAAGGAAGGGGATAAAGTACAGTTGTCCTATTCGCGTCGTGTACAACGTCCTCGTGGGTGGCAAGTGAATCCATTTGTGAGTTTATCAGATCCATTGAATATTAGACAAGGGAATCCAAATCTTATGCCCGAAGATATTCATGCTATGGAATTGAGTTTTGCTAAGTTTTACAGCAAATGGAATTTCATCACTACGGCTTATTTCCGTCGTGTTAACGATATGACTCAGCCGCTCCAATATGATGAAAGTGATCCGATAGCTGCTATGTATTTAGATGGCAAAGAAAATGCGACTTTCATGCGTTGGGAAAACGTAGGCTCTCGTAATAATGCAGGTTTAGAATTGATTTCTAAAGTAAATATTTTCAAATGGTGGGATGCTACAGCAAATGCTAATTTGTATTATCAACGTGTTAATCCAGTAGAAAGTTATAACATCAACAAAGTCGAAAATATAGCTTGGGATGTTAATTTGACAACAAATGTTAAGTTTTCTACTACAACTTCTATGCAAATTAAAGGTGATTATCGTGCACCGATGAAGACACTTCAGGGTAAAATGAAATCTATGCACGGTGTTGATTTCGCATTGCGACAAGATATTTTAAAAGGAAAGGGTTCATTGTTATTTAATGTGCGTGATGTATTTGATAAACGCAGATTTGGCGGCGAAACATATCTTCCAACACGTTATTCGGATTTCTACCACCGTTGGTCACGTCGTACTTTTAATTTGACATTCTCTTATAGATTTGGCCTTCAGGATTTTTCAAAGTCAAAGCGTAATGATGAAGGATCTATGGATGATGGTGGTGATGGCGGTTATTAATCAAACAAATTAAAATATCGTATGTAGTGAGCAATATTTTTTATACTTTTAAGATATACAATTTATAAGCTATGATAAAGTACTTTTTACAATCATCTTTAGTCGCATCACTTTTGTTTACCACGGCATGCGCTCAAGGTAAAAAATCATTTGAGGTCGTGAAAGAACAGTCAGGAATCGAGGAATTAAAATTATCTAGAGTAGATATAAAGTCACTTAAAAAGGATAACTCAGGTGCATACATATTGTTTGATGGTTCGTCATTAAATGGATGGAGAGGTTATAACAAAGAATATGTACCGAATAAATGGAATATTGATAATGGAACATTAAAATTTTCAAAAAATCCTAATGTTGATAAGCCTGAAGGAGGGGATATCGTATTTGTGTATGATTTTAAGAATTTTGAATTGACTTTTGACTGGAAAATATCTGAAGCAGGTAATTCAGGTGTGTTCTTTCTTGCTAAAGAGATTAAGGGGCAACCAATTTATATCTCAAGCCCTGAATTTCAAATCTTAGATAACGAAAAACATCCAGATGCTAAGATGGGGGTAGATGGTAATCGCAAATCTGCTTCACTATATGATATGATACCCGCTAAACCACAAAATGCAAAGCCAGCAGGCGAGTGGAATACTTCGAAAATTGTAGTGAAGGGTAATACCATTCAACATTTCCAAAACGGTGTCAAAGTGGTTGAATATACTGTGCGTACAAAGGAATGGACCGAGTTGTTGCAGGCTAGTAAATTCAGTAAAGAAAAATGGCCAATGGCATTTGAGTTGTTGAATAATGTTGGAGGGGTAACAAAATCTGGATTAATTGGTTTTCAAGATCATGGTGATGATGTGTGGTACCGCGATATGAAAGTGAAAGTATTAAAATAATGATTTTAAAAAATAGTTTTATTAAAGAGAGCGTATTATGCGCTCTCTTTTGTTTGTTGAGTTTATCTGTAGCTATAGCTCAAAGTAAAAAATATTTCAATCCATTGGGTCAGGAAGCTATACAAGGACGATTGGCCATCTTAGATGAAGCAAAAAATTTTGGTAGGCTACCTCTTGAATCCAAGAATGTAGTAAGAGATCCAGTTTGGTCTCTGGGGACAAATTCAGCAGGACTTTATATAGAGTTCGAAACGAGTTCAGACTCTATCCAGGTCCGTTATAAGGTGAAAGGTTCGTTAAACATGCCGCATATGCCTAGTACAGGGGTGAGTGGCGTGGATCTGTATTCGTTCAATAAAACAACTAAAAGCTGGGATTGGGCTTTTGGTCAATATCAATTTAAGGATACGGTTACTTATAATTTTAATAATATAGGTAAAAATATCAATCATACTTACAGGCTGTATCTACCACTTTATAACACTGTAGAATGGCTAGAAATAGGTGTAAATGTAAATGAAAATTTTAAGTTTATCCGAAAGGACAATAAACCTATTATCGTATATGGTACATCAATAGCACAGGGTGCATGTGCATCTCGACCTGGTGTTGGTTGGACAAATATATTAGGAAGAGAGTTCGATAATGAGGTTGTTAATCTTGCTTTTTCAGGGAATGGTCGATTAGAACAGCCTATTTTGGATTTAATTAATAAAGAAGATGCTGCGGTTTATATTTTGGATTGTATTCCCAATTTGGCTATCACCAATAGTCGTTCGGAAGGACAATTGGATTCGCTTATTACACACGCTGTCCAATTGTTGCGTTCTAAACATCCAACTACACCTATTGTATTAGCAGAGCATAGTTCTGCATATACTAGAGGGTTTCAGAATATACATACAATGGCTGAATATGGAAAATCATCAAAAGTTGTCCATGCTACCGTGAAAAGGTTGAAAAAATCAGGTGTAAAAAAGTTGTATTTTGTATCGGCAATGGATTATAATTTAGATATAAATTCTACTGTTGATTATGCCCATCCAAATGACATTGGAATGCTTAAAATAGCAGAAGCTTATCATAAGATTTTAAAGAGAATCCTATAAAAAAATGAGGCATTAATATTTCTACTAATGCCTCTGTTAGATATTCAGGTGTATTTTTATTTCAATCGAATTCCGTATAGTCGACCCCATACGTCTGTAATATTCCAGTTGTGAGATCTGAACTTAATTTTGTTCTCAGCATTAGGGTTGAATTGAACAGGAGTATATGTTACACCATTTCTAAATGTTAAAATGCGCAGCGTCTCATTAAGGCTTTTTCTACCTAATAATACGATTTGACCTTTTTCATCAATTACGAGTCTTATTATAGGGACTTCTTGTCTTGGTGTATCCTTGTTAATCGCATAAATCACGGATGTTCCAGAGTTTGGAGATCCATACCATGTACCATCAGAAAATATTACATCAGAGCCTAAGTAATCTTCGAAGTTTATTTCTCTTGAGAAAACAGGTTTATCGTTAACAAATAATTGAAACGAATTATCTAAGTAAAATATGTCCAATTGAGCTCCGTATGTTGGATTGATAAGTTTTACTTCATGGTCAAAATAAGTGCTTCCATTAGTATTAGAGTTGTCATAATATTTAAAATAGGGGTTATCACCAAGTTCTACTGTTTCTGGGACATTGAAAGTGAGAATAAGATTATACTTTACTCCTGGTGTAAGTTTTAAATTATCTACAATTATATTTCCTCTAGTTACTCCACCTATTGTCATGGCTTCAAAGATCATTTTTCCATTACTACCTGTTGCAGGTGAATTTACAATAGTTGGTGATGTAGTTGTTATGGTTTTGTATGAGGTGTTGGTCAAAGGAATAAATGGGAAAATAACAGGTGCTCCTAGAGGGTTTTCTTCTAGACCTGTTATAGTTTGATCGCTGACTCTAAACTTGGTTGTAGTAAAGCTTGGTTTTACAAAACTTGCTGAACTGATATTTCTTATGTATGAATAAGCAGCTGTAGCATTGTCCAATTTAACAGTTGTTGTAATCTGACTGAAAGTGTGTCTAAACTTTATTTTTAAGGTGTTAGTGCTTCGGTTAGGAATTGTAATATTTTGTTTGTAAAACATAAAATCAACATCTTTATTTATAATTTCAGCTGAATTTATGTTTTGTTTGTTTGCTAAATAAGCTGGGTCAGTTGTTGTTGAATTTATAGAGTAGGCGATTATCGTATACTCTTTACCCCCAACAATTTTTAAAGGAGCTACTGTAGATTCTTTTCCTCGTATATATTTAGCTGAATCAACAATATTACCTGTTGTTTTGTCAAATATATACAACCTATATCTTACGTCTTTCTTTACTTGTTCGGTAATAGTTGCGGCTTTTTTATCAAAACTTTTGGCGCTTAAATCAAGCCCACGGGCGGTACCGATAGGTTCCAATTTGACATCGCATACAAAACCATCACTAACAGTAATGTTAGTAGTAGGAGCGGTAGATTTAGTACTTGCGTTTTTATCTCCTCCCATGTTCTCTTCCTGAAATACAATCTCAGGCAAGTCAACCTTTATTAATCCATATCCTTCGGGGACGGCTGTTTCAATATCTATATTATCTGTTTTATTTGAACAAGATTGAATGATTATTATAGGAAATAGCAGTAGAAAAGTATATAAAAAAGTGTTTTTTTTCATTATTTCTTATTATTTATTGCCAAGTAAAAGATCTATTGTCATCTGGTCCTGTCTCATATTCAGAAACAATATCTGTATCATTGGAGCTTGGACTAATCGTTGATGAGGCATTGCAATAGCTATCTTCAATTTCAACAATAGTAACATGACACATTGGCGTGTAATATTTCTTTTTCATTAGTTATGTTTTAGTTAGTGTTAAAACGTTGTGCAAATTTGCTGATAACTTTTGTGAGATTCGAGAAATCTAATAGTTGTTTTAAAAAAATGTAGCTAAGTAATTTTCTTATTGTAGTATATAGTTTACATAAAGTATATTTAATTAACTTTTTGGAATATTATTTTATGTTAATAAAAAGAGGTATAAAGCTTTGCTGAATAAAAAGTATTATTAGGGCTTTATATTGTTTGATTTTAAAGTGTTAACTTTTAGTTTAATAGAAAAGATTGGGAGAGTGCAGGTTAATGAAGGTTTAATCTGAATTTTTGTGCGATTAAATAAATTTTATATTTAAATATGTGGAGATTTTATTTGCGAAATTTCTAGGTGTAAGGGGCTGTGGGATTTTGTTTCAAACATCAAAATGTTGCATTAAATGCTAATCTGTTTTTTTGTAGATGATGTTTATATTTTAGATATCTGAGTGAATGCTCTCTTTTAATTCTAAAAGAGTTCTTGGAGGTCTTTTAAATCAACAATCATATGCGGTACATCATTTGGTTTCTCAGCGCTAATTACATTAAAAAATATAGCATCTAGCCCTGCATTTAATGCTCCTCTTACGTCAGCATCCAAATTGTCACCAATCATAATTGATTTATCCTTTTGGGTCTGACCATTAGTTATGGCATAATCAAAAATCCTTGGATCTGGTTTGTTAACACCAAAAACTTCAGAAATAACGATTGTTTTGAAATACTTCTCGAGATCACTGTGGTATAGCTTTTTTTCGCAAGCCTCTTTGAATCCATTGGATATCAAGTGAAGATTGTACTTGCTTTGTAGATAAGCTAATGTTTCAATAGCATTAGGGAATAAATTCGTTTTGGTGGGGCAAATTTTTAGATAATCTTCCTCAAAATCTATCGGAAATAATTCGGGGTCAACACCTAATTGAGTAAAAGTGTCAGAAAATCGTAGCTTGCGTAATGTTGGCTTGTCGATTTTGCCGTGATGATATAAATCCCAAACACGGTGATTATTCATAGTGTAGGTTTCAATAAATTCGTCAGAATTAGGTCTGTTAAAGAGTCGGTCAAACTTATAGATGTAATATAACTCGTGCAAAGTCTGCCTCGCGTTGAGATCAAAATCCCAAATCGTATGATCTAAATCGAAGAAAATATCTTTTTTGTGATGAAACATATGCAAAGATATAAAATTGAGGTCTTATGCGGATGAATTTGATTTTTCCTCTTATTGTCATAAAATATGCCGCATTTTCTATTGCTATGGCTTTTAAGTATTTTTGTTGAAATATAAGACATGAAGAGAGCTTTAATTTGGTTTTATGTATTAGCATTTTACGCAATTTGCCAGTTGTTTGCTTGGGGGTATATGTTTATTAAATATGTTCCTGATCGTAAGGGGATGATTATTGGAGAGGGAATGATTTTTATTTTCATTTTCATTTTAGGTATCATACGCCTTAAAAACCATTTGGAAAAAGAACGTAATAATTCGCAGCAGCAAAATAATTTTCTTTTGTCTGTCACTCATGAATTAAAATCTCCTCTTGCTTCGGTTAAATTGTATTTGCAGACTATCCTCAAAAGAGATTTGGATCGTGAGCAGCAAAAAGCTTTTTTGTCCAATTCGTTGAAAGATATTGAACGACTGGACTACTTGGTCGAGAATGTACTTTTGGCTACTAAATTAGAGAATAGAAGTTTTAACCTACCTAAGGAAGATTTTGATTTTTCAACACTTATTGAAGATGTGACAGATCGATTACAAAAAAATGCATGCAAGACAGAGATGATTAAGGTCGATATTGAGCCCAATATTACCCTGCATGCAGATAGATTTGCAATTACAAACGTAGTTAACAATTTAGTAGAGAACGCTATTAAATACTCTCCACCATGTGCTACAGTAGATGTTAGAATGTTCAAAAGAGAAAAGGATTTGGTGTTTACAGTTGCCGATCATGGGCAAGGTATTGCTGATAATGAAAAAAAACTTATTTTTAATAAGTTCTACCGTGTTGGAAATGAATCAACTCGTAAAACCAAAGGAACTGGTTTGGGGTTATATATAGTAAAAACCGTTTTACAAAGACATAATGCTACCATTAAAGTAAAGGATAATCAGCCTTCAGGTAGTGTTTTTGAAGTTATATTTGAAAATTATGCAAGCTAAACAAAGAATACTGCTAGTCGAAGACGAAGAACATTTGTTGGAAGCTATTAAACTTAATTTAGAATTAGAGGGTTACCGTGTAACTACTGCTACAGATGGTAAGAAGGCGCTTAAAGTATTTAAAGAAGAGCGTTTTAATTTGATTATTCTGGATGTCATGATTCCAGAAATCGATGGTTTCCAAGTGGCTGAAACAATTCGTTTGCAAAATACAGAGGTGCCTATTATGTTTTTAACTGCTAAGAATAGCAGCGAAGATCGTATTACGGGACTTAAAAAAGGTGCTGATGATTATTTGGTTAAACCTTTTAATTTAGAAGAGTTGATTCTTCGTGTAGGAAACCTGATTCGTCGTGGGCTTAAGCCAGAAGATTTAAAAGAGTTGAATTCTTATACGATTGGTGATAAAACAATTTATTTTAACTCATTTGAATTGCATCAGGCCGATGGAGCAATCACGTCATTGACCAAAAAAGAAACAATGTTATTAAAATTGTTGATTGAACGTCGTAATGAAGCCGTGTCTCGAGAGCAAATATTAGAAACGGTATGGAATTATGATGTGTATCCTTCGACACGTACGATTGATAATTTTATATTGACCTTCCGTAAATATTTCGAACCAGATCAGAAGCATCCTATTTATTTTCATTCCATTCGTGGGGTAGGATACAAGTTTACTGACAATAGTGAAGGATAATATAGAATGAATACTAGATTTCGTCTTGTCATTTTAGTTTTTGCTGTAATTGCTTTAGCTTATTGTGTTGTATCAGGGTATTATTACACGTGCGTGTATATTCTAGGTTTGATAGGATACATGGTGTGGAGTCAATACCGTGATGGTACTGTATTTTTGGCTACACAAGCTTTTCACAAGCAGGATTACGAAAAAACCAAACGTCTATTGAGTGAAATAAAAAATCCAGATCATTTACGTAAGGGGAGAAGGAATTTCTATGAGTTCATGATTGGGAATATTGCGCTAAAAGATAACAATATTGAAGAGGCAGAATATCATTTTCAATTGGCTTCGCGCTTACCGTGGCGTAAGGATAATGAAAAGGCTATGGTATTAATCAATTTGGCTAATATCAATCTTCGAAAAAAAGAGTACGATAGAACAGAAGTTTATCTTGGTGTTGTGGAAAAGTTGAAATTGACAGAAAGACAAAAGGATATTGTTCAAAAAATTAAAAGCGAAACTGAAAAACATAAAAATTAGCATAGTGAGTACGATTTTACAAAACGATTTGTTTATTAAAGCTGCATTATCGCAGCAAACTGAAAGACCTCCAGTATGGTTTATGCGTCAAGCAGGACGTTTTATGCCAGAGTATTGGGAGATTAAAAATAAATACACATTCTTAGAAATGTGTAAAACACCAGAAATTGCGGCTGATGTGACAATGTTGCCTGTTGACTTGTTGGGGATTGATGCTGCTATATTGTTTTCCGATATCTTAGTTACTGCGGAAGCGATGGGAGGTGATCTTTCTTTTGAACAAGGGGTAGGTCCTCGTTTTTCAAATCCTGTACGATCTTTAGCTGATGCAAAAAAGTTAGCAGGTGCTGAGAGTATTGACAAATTGCAATATGTTGCGGATGCAATCAAAGTAATTCAGCAACGTCTGAATGGCTCGATTCCATTAATTGGTTTTGCTGGAGCACCATTTACAATTTTAAGTTATTTAGTAGAGGGAGGTTCGACAAGAGATTTTAAATTAACAAAATTGATGTTGAACAATGAGCCAGAATTGGCACATCATATTCTTCAAAAGATAGCTGATTTGACGATTGCATATTTGAATATGCAAATCGATGCAGGAGTGAATGCAGTACAACTATTCGATAGCTGGGCGTCTGCATTATCTTGGAATGATTATAGAGATTTTTCACATAAGTACAATAAATATATCATTGCGAATCTAAAACGTACTGTTCCAGTAATTTCCTTTGCTAAAGGAGCTTCGGTATTTGCACCATTAATGGTTGAAACTAATCCTGATGTCTTGTCTGTGGATTGGAATGCAGATTTATTGAATATGAAAAAGTCTTTACCAGAAGGTATGGCAGTTCAAGGAAATTTGGATCCATTTATAATGTATGCAAATAAACCAGTGATCAAGGCAAAGATTCATGAATTATTTGAAAGAATGCGTGGCGAGAAAGGTTTTATTTGTAATCTAGGGCATGGTATTTCGCCAGATATGAAGTTTGATCATGTGAAGTTTGCGATCGATACTATCAAAGAATTTAGATATTAATTCTTTGTAGAAATTACTATAAAAGGAGCAAAGGTAACTTTGCTCCTTATTATTTTGAATAGGTTTTTGTATAGAATTCTTATTTTTGAATATTAACTAAGATTTATGATTTACTTATACGCTAAAGCAATACATGTAATTTTCGTCGTATGTTGGATGGCAGGCTTATTCTATATGCCACGCTTATTTATCTATCATACAGAAGCAAAGGATAAGGGCGATAAAGTATATGGTGTTTTGCATAATCAGTTTACCGTAATGGAGAATCGATTATGGTGGATTATTACTACTCCAGCGATGTACATTACTATTGGTTCTGCTCTTTTGATGTTATATTACAATTCGGCTCTATTGGGACAAGGATGGATGCAAATTAAATTAGGCTTTGTTGTAGCGTTGGTGATCTATCATTTCAAAACCCAACATATCATGTATCAATTACGTGATCAAAAGTCAAGTTGGACATCTGGTCAACTGCGTTTGTGGAATGAGATATCAACTCTTATATTATTTGCAATCGTTTTTTTAGTTATACTAAAATCTACCTTGAATTGGATATTTGGAGTTGTAGGACTTGTAGGACTTGCTATAATTCTGATGATGCTTATTAAAGTATATAAGAAATATCGGAAATAAAAAGTGATTTGGATTATATAACGAATAAGGCTACTATTTATAAATAGTGGCCTTATTCGTTATATTTTGAATGTGTGCAATATTTTATATAGCAAAACACAAATATTTAATCTCCAAACATTCTTCAAGTCTATAGTGTTGATCTCTTAGGTAAATGTTCCGTCTTACTTATTGCTATGAGATTTATTTGGTTACTTTATTTTTTTGAGAAAATTAATTAGCCATTTCCATGTTGGTACATGGTTAGTTTCTGTGAAAATATCTTTTTTCTTTATTTTGTATAGCTATTTATCTACAGTTTATATGCTTTGTATGCTGCTGTGTTTTAAATTGTAGCCCTTCCTTTACAGTTAATTTATTACACCTGTATTACATCCTGTTTCTTAATTATTAATGTGTACTTTCGCCGAGTAGTTAATTTTAACCTATTGTTTTAGCCTACACACTAATTTTTAACAAAGCAAAAATACTTAATATGAAAAAATATGAACGTCCATTCTGTAAGGTTTTTATTATCTACATGGAAGATTCCATTTCAAGTACGTCAAATGCAAGATTAGGTATTGATCCCTCATCAAATACAGTAGAAGTTGAAAATTGGACTGATGGAAGTGGATTTGATGATAACGATTTTGTAATAATAAATTAAGGATTCACGTTATTAGAATTAAATTTTGAGTATGAAAAATATAGAATATAAAATTAGCAATACATTAAGTCTATATCTTCTTTCTGTTGTCTTCTTATTTTGGGGCTGTGGTAAAGAAAAGAGTGTAGATCCAGTTAACTCCTTGACTGAGAATGTGAATTTTACAATAAATATTGACGGAATAGAAGAGCAATTGGATATTTCTGCTTCTAATACTATTTTAAATAGTAGAGAATCTCATAATGATGAAGTTGTAAATACTATTAAAGAGGGTGAAATATATTATTCGACATCATTCGATAAAGAGAGTTTTGGTACTTCAACTATAAAGAATCAACTGAATAGCAACCGTATGAATAAAGTTGGGGCTACTCTGTTAGGTAGTACTATTATATACAGGTTTGTCTTACTTGAAGAGCAGGGAGGGAATTTTGTTTATAAAGCTCATAAAGATTTAACACGTGGTACGACTTATACTAATGCCTCATTTCCAATATTCAAAGGGAAAAATTATAAGTGGGTTGCCTATTCATATAACAACAATCAACCAATAACTGATGTTATAAACGCAAGTAGTTTATCAATACAAACCCCTGTCGATAAAGACTTATTATACGCAGCATCTACTGCTAATATTTTAGTTCCAGTTGATAATTCAACGAATGTCCCTGATGTAAAAGTAAATATTTTATTCAAACATAGGCTTGCTAGGTTAGCAATTACAGTGAGAGCAAATGATTTTCCGGCTATAATGCCAAATTCGCAATTTAATGTACAATTAGCTGCTACTAGTCAATCATACTTTAAAAGTGGGTCACTAAACCTAGTGTCGAATCAAATTAGTAATGTTGCAAGTAGTACAGTAAGTTCATTGGGATTTGTTCCGGCTGTAAGTTCAGATGGTGATTCATCTCGTGTTGCATATTTGTATACTGCAGATTTTGTTAATGCGTTTACTGATATAACGTTACGTGTTAATTCTGTTCAGTTGAAGGATATATATACCTATCGAGATTTTGATTATCCGGTTATTTCAAATAGGGATTTTGTTATCAAAGCGAAAACAGCTGTTATTCCTCAACCAGGAACGTCGTATTCGCCAAGATTGAATTTGTTAAATACAGATGGTATCCGTAAGGGGAATATTATTTGGGCGAGAGGTAACCTTTCTTATAATCCAACTACTAAAACTTATAGAATTAATAAAACTCCCAATGGCGTTGTCGTAAATGCAGAAAATGATTATTGGATGTATAATTCGTTGACTCCTTGGGATGCTACAATATCAAATGACGTTTCACATAGGGGGGCTACTTGGAGTACATCACTAGATCCTTGTCGTCAAGTACCTGGCGGCTGGAGATTACCTACTAGTGCTGAATATTTATTGCTTGGAGGAAGTTCTACCCCTGCTACTGATAGAAAACAAGCTGATGGATGGGATAATAGCTCTCCTGTAACTTGGCCGACGAAACCATATGTTAATGTTCCTCAACAATCATACACATCATTTAAAGGTGATGACGGACAGTGGGTTACGTTTTTTAAAACGGCTATTTTTACAACAGATTATAATAGAGCGTATAGTTCTTGGGTTTTAGGTCTAAATGATTCGGCATTATTGCATGTAGTTAATGGAGATGCAACAGGGGGAGTTTATGATATGGTTCAAATTGATGGTGAACAAAATTATCTTAAAGAAACTGATAGAGCCTTAAATAGAAAGATTGCATTACGTTGCGTAAGAGATTATACTGGTATTTAATGCTATTTCAATTATGCAAAATAAAAGAGGCTGTCTAAAAAGGTCTGTTAATTAAAGAGCCCCGTCATTAAAAAATAATGGCGGGGCTTATGTTTTTTGTCCTCAATTTTTTGTAAATTGAGGTGCACCCAAAAAACGATATGAAAGTACAAT
>NZ_JADEYP010000023.1 GCF_020295405.1 Sphingobacterium bovistauri | reverse complement strand
CTTTGGGTGCCTATATCGGTGGTGTTCACCTCTTCCCATTCCGAACAGAGCAGTTAAGCCCACCCGAGCCGATGGTATTGCCGTAACAGGTGGGAGAGTAGGTCGGTGCCTTCTTTTATTCAATAATAAAAACTAAAGCCTTAGTACAATCGTACTAAGGCTTTTTTATTTTATACACTTTTCTGTAATTGATCATTTTCCTAATAGTTTATTTGGTGTATTTCCAAAATTTAACTTACAGATCTAAAGGTTAGTGTTGTAAGTTGTGTGTGTTCATGTAGGGTTTTAACTACAAGTATAAACATCTTTTTTTTAATAATTTCCTTAAAAAAACATCTTTTTTGATCAATCAAGCTTGGTTTTTGCTTTTTATAGAATGTATTTTTCGAGGTATTTGTTGTTTAAATTTATATTTTCGAAATATTTATTTCTTTTAATTAAAAAATAATAATTAATCTTGTGTTGAAAACTCACCGAGTTTGACAAATCAACCATTTAATAATATAAACCAATAATAAATATTTATGATAAGGAATGTTTATATAGCGTTTTCAATGCTATTGATTCTAATATTCTATAACGCAAGTTTACAGGCCTCTAATTTTTCATTTATTTTTTTGAAAAAATTGAATAATAGGGTTGTCGATTTAGATAGCTTAAAATTAGTTGTACCTAGCTCTATAGATTCACTATCTGATACATTGAATATTGATTTCATTAAGATTAACCCCTACATTCATGTAGGAGATTACTTAAAAGGAAATGTGTCAGGTGTTTTAATTCAGTCCCCTACGGCTGAACCAGGCTCTTACCAGAATATCATTGTCAGAGGCCTTTCAAAGCCTCTATTTTCAAATTCAGATGTAAATGGAAATATTGCTGCTGTTTTTGTAAATGGTGTGCCAATTGCTCTAGAACATAATTTTTCTAGTGAATTGCAGCGTTACGGTTTTACGAAGTTAGGAACAGGTACTGATTATTTGTCTTCCATTTATCTATCAACAATTAAATCCATTGAAGTGATTAAAGACCCAGTAAGATTAGCTCAATTGGGACCTTTGGCCTCAAATGGTGCTATTTGGATTACAACTTATGAAGGATTAGCAAGTGATAGATTGATAGGTATTAATACTTATTATGGTTTTAGTACGAAGCCTGAGGTGACACCAGTAAATGCGGATTTTGAGAATAGATTTAGAAGGCAATTCTATAACAGATATCGTACAACTAATGATGATTATGAAGTACGATATCCAGGTTACTTATCAGATTCAACTAATCAGAATTATTATGGCCCTGCGACATGGCGTGATGCTTATTATTCAAGTGCACCTTTAGCTAATGTTGATCTTAATATTAGGGGAGGAACTGAAAGGGCAAATTTTGCTTTCTTTGGTGGGTTTAATAGGAATGCTATTAGTTCAGATCAATTAGGAATTAATAGCTACAACATACTTTTTAATGTAAACATGTTACCTTATGAGTGGTTGTCTGTAAATACCTTTATCAATGCGCGAAGATCAGATAGAGATAGAAATAAAAATGTAAGAGATCGGTTAACCGAAATGTCTTACTATCCCGATTTATCTACTCCAGTATCGCCAAATGGAACACTATATGAAAGTTTTTTAGCCAAATACGATAGAGAGGTTGTTGATAAAAACATCAATAATAATTTTCAGGGAAGCATTAAGATAACTGCAGATTTGTACAAGGGTTTGAAGTTTAGCACATCATTTAAAGTTGATTATAATGAAGGGAGAAGAGACTTATTCTATCCTAAAGAATTGATGGAAACTATAAATTATCAATCGGCATTTTTCTCTTATTCTCAAAGGTATATATTATCAAATTATTTGTCTTATGAAACTCAATTTGATGATAATCAGCTTAGTTTATCTTTTGGGACAGATTATCAAGAGGATCTATATCGCTATTATTATGCTAGAGCTTTCGATGGACCTAATAACTATATAAAAATTAATGTAGTAGAGGGTGATCCTGAAAAGGGAGATTATTTATCCCCTAAAGGAGGGTTAAGAGTGTTGAGATGGAATAATAAAGAGCAGTTCCATATGCAATCGTTTTTTGGCTCGCTATCTTATGCTTACAAAAATCTGTTAGATATAAAGGGATTAATAAGATGGGACGGTTCTTCAACTATTCAAAGGGATAATAGATGGATATTATCTCCAGCCGTGTCGATGCAATACAATTTGGATAATCAATTTGAGAGTGAAGATAAATTCAAATTAAGAGCATCTTACGCCAAGATTGGAATTCCTAATTATGATAGTAGATATGCAATGGGGCCGCAATATAGTAGTAGTTCTCTTGCTTGGGATGAAGAACCAACAATTTCTACATATTTCGGTTACGCGGGCTTGAGTCGTAATTATAAAAATGGATGGATAGGATATGATATGACATGGGCTTATAGTCAAAAGTATGAATTGGCTATGGAAAAGTCTTTTTTTAATTCTCGTCTGGATTTTAGCTTGGCCACATATCTTGTTCAAGATAGAAACCAAATTGTACGTATTCCTGTACCTGGAGAATATGGTTATTCTTCTGAATTAAGAAATGGTTTAGCGGTTAAAAATCTGGGCTTAGATTTCTCCGTTATCGGTAAAGTGCTGGAAACGAAGGATGATAAGTTTGGTTGGACTCTAGGCCTTAATCTTAATATAAATAAGAATGAGTTAGAAAGTCTTCCTAATAATTTGCAAGAATTAGTAGTTGGTGATCGAATACTAAAAATAGGTAAACCTATCGATAGTTATTGGTTGTATCAAAATAACGGCATTTATAATTCCATTAATGAAATTCCTACTAAGAACAATTCTTTACTAAGTATTGATGGGCTACCTTTTTCTGCTGGTGATGCAATCTGGGAAGATTTGAATGATGACGGGATTATTGATAGTAAAGATAAGGTCATTGAAGGACGATCTACACCAAAGTTTTTCGGAGGATTCAATAATACATTTTCGTATAAAAAATTTCAACTTGATGTCGGTTTAACTTTTGCCCTAGGCCAAAAGGCTTTAAATCAAAGAGCATCAAATAGATTCAATTTCATAAATAATGAATCTAGCAATAGTATATATGGTGTGAAAGAAATTTTCCAATGGCAACAGGATTTAGACCTTTCGAAATATCCTATATATAATGTGTGGAGTAATACGAATCCATATAGACTAGATCAGAATTTGTTTCTTGAAGATGCATCATATTTAAAAGTTAGATCGCTTTCATTAGGCTATGACTTATCAGATCTTTCTTCTATAAAAAGTTTAATAAAAACTGTGCGTAGAGCTTATGTATACGTCAATGCTAATAATTTATTAACTCTTACTTCTTTCTCAGGTAGTGATCCAGAGTTAATAAATTTTAATGGTTTGTATGATGGTTATGGCATGCAGTTATCAAAATCTATCACATTAGGAATCAAACTAGACCTATAATAAAATGATTAATAAGTTAAAAAATAAAGGGTTAGTACTACTTTTCACTTTATTGATTGTAATGCTGTCTTCTTGTAATAAATTATTGGATGCACCCAATAGATCTGTTGCAGGAGAAGAGTTGCACTGGAAAAGTATGTCAGAAACTAAGGCTGGGCTGTTGGGAATTTATGGATTAATGAGATCAGCACTTGTTTCAAATAATGGGCATTGGGTGTATGGCGATGTTCGAGGAGGAGATTTTTCCGTATATAGTAGAGCTGATTTGACGGCTATAAAGTCGAATACGCTTAACGCTTCATTTCCAATAGTTCAGAATTTGTCAAATTGGCAAAGATTCTACGCCGTAGTTAATGCAGCATCTGTGTTTATTGAGAGAGCTCCTCAGGTATTGGAAAATGACAACAGGTATACCGAGGCAAATTTGCAGGCAGATATAGCTCAAGCAAAGGTGTTGAGGGCTTTCGCTTACTTCTATATGGTAAGAATCTGGGGAGATGTACCTTTGTTAACCAAATCTTTTGATAACGGAAGCTTTGACGCTGTAAAGTCAAATTCAGCAGAAGAAGTTTTGAACTATGCCGAAGAACAAATTTTGAGCGCATTAGAAAGTTTGCCTTTTCAATTTGGTACCCAAGACAATAAGTATTATGGTGAGGACTGGAATAATTGGAATAAGATATTAATCAATAGAGTTAGTGCTTACGCTATATTGGCTCATATATCCGCATGGCAAGGAAAATACAGTAATGTCGACGCATATACTAAGTTTATCATAGATAATAGTTCCAAAGCAAATGTAAAAAACTCGAATAATCTCGTTGGTACTTGGGGTGGTGATGATGGGTTGACGGGAGATTATGGAATTTTCTCGACCAATTATGGTTTGGGGCAATTGGTCGCATTTAGTGCAGCTTATTGGACAGCTGAGGCTACGAATTCTGGACATATAGAGCAGTTGACTTTGGCTCAGCCAATTGTAAATAAAGAGTTTCCAGATATTTTTGTGTCCAAGGATTCTATTCTTAATATCTATGCAGACTTGGAAGATAAGAGATTTGGCATAGATACCATATCAGGGCTTTATAGAGAAGTGTTTTTCGAAGGTTTCCAAAATCAAATCCCAATTTTTAAGAAAATAAAAATTATTAGAGATGGTGTTTCCAATGGTAATTACGCCGTTTTTGGATCCAGTTTGATATTTACAAGATATGAGGAGATCGTTTTATTAAGAGCAGAAGCATTAGCAATTTTAGGTAATAGAAATGCTGCTATAGATTTACTAAACGGTGTTAAAATCTCACGTGGCTTGCCTGCATATTCGGTATTGTCTACAAAACCAATTATAGATGAAATATTCGACGAACGTCGTAGAGAATTGATAGGTGAAGGTTGGCGTTTTTACGACTTGGTAAGATATAACAAGTACGTGCAGAAAAATGCATCCTTTAACCATTTAATCTCTACCAAAGGAATTTATTGGCCTATCGCTTCTGATATCTTATCGAGAAATCCTAATCTAAAACAAAATGAATATTGGAAATAGATATAACATCATGAAAGCACTAAGATATATATATATTGTTTTTATATCCATTTTTATAATTACTTCTTGTGAGAAGGGAAATGATTATTATGTTGATTTTACTAAAAGTAATATCACATTTGATGGAACTATTTATGATTATTTCAGTACAAAACCTGGAGAATACGATTCTTTGATTTTGTTACTTGAGATATTGCCAGAAGTCAAAACTAAGTTAAGCAAACCTGACGCTTCATTATCATACTTTGCTGTGAATAATAGATCCTTTTCTTTGGCGATTGAGAATTTGAATAACGCAAGAAAAAAGATAGGATTAGGTCCTTTATATCTTGAAGATCTTGATAAACTGATTCTAGATCAGCTTGCCAATAAGTATCTATTTGATCAGATGATAAGTATAAATGATCTAAAAGATCAATGGGATGGTGTTGTATATAAATCATCCAAATACAACTATGATATGCATTGGGAGTATCGAGTTTTGACAGCCTCTGGACTTGTTGATTATGGTAATCAACAGATCGTTTTTAGTGATGTCAATAATTCGATATATAGAAGATATTGGCAGAATTCAAACACAAAATCTGTTGATTTAAATGCAACCAATGGTTATATACATACGCTGACTTCTCAGCATGAATTTGCCTTTGGAAAGCTAACCGATTACTTCACTAAAACAAAAAAGTAACATGAAAATATTGAAATCAAGCTTATTAGCGAGCTTCATCTATATGGGTGTGATATTATGCATGTTTTCCTGTAAGTCATATATTCCAGATGATATGGATGCATTGGGGGATCAAATAAAATTTACGAAAAGAGACTTCACTCCAATTGTAGGTAGAACTTCGTTTCATGAGGATCTTTTGTCAGAAACTAATAAATCAACTTTACCTCTTGATATTGAAATTTTGGATATAAAAGATGCAGATGGAAATTCTGTTAAAAAGTTATTTACGGACAAATTCCCTGTACATGTATGGCAAAGTTCTTATACAGGCAAAGAAACATCTTTAAAAGAAATAGAAGATAAAAGAACTATCGAATATAGACCCGCAATAGAATTGCAAAAGCATTCCGGCGATCTTGTTTTTTGGAATACAACCTCGTTGTTGGGATTACAAACTATTCCATCGGATGGATATTCAATGGACGTTGCAATAGGTAATAAGGGTGGATCAACTATCGATAGAGATCTTAAACTCAGATTTTATAAGCCTCGACCGTATGAGCCATCAGAATATGACCCAAATACCGGGTTGGCTAGATATTCTTATCTATGGCCTGAGCCAACTGATATATCGAATTTAATAGACGAAGATCAATTTGGTATATATGATATAAGAATAAATATTATAAAAAACTATGATAATAAAGCTCCAGGCAGCACACTAACTATTAGTACGGTGGACTCATTGTACAAACCAATAGATATCAAAAAATTTAATAACACAAATTTTGAGACATTGGTTCATGGCTTTAATCCTCGATTTGATAATGGCAAGGTGACGTATGATGTATTGTATCCGATGCCTATAGCAAATATCAAAACCAATTATACAAATTCTGACGGGACTAGATCAACATTGTATTTGGGTTATAAAAGGCTTGATGTTCTTGGTCGGCTGTCAGAATCCTATATCAAGTTCAATTTTGCGATATACGAGGAGGGGCATTGGGAAATCAGAATACGTTTCGCTGGTTCTATTCCAAAATTTGATAACGATTAACCAAGAAACCAATTATGAGAAAATTATATAGTATTTTATTATTATTCTTATGTCTTTTTGTCAACCAGGTTTTTGGTCAAAATGATATATCAATTACTGGTAAAGTTGTAGATGGAGATGGTCAACCAATTAATGCCGTATCTATTCGGGCTTTACCCAGCAATAAGACTTTGGGACTTTCAAATGCGCAAGGAGCGTATACTGTTAAAGTACCTTCAAATACAAAGAGTTTATTATTTACAGCTGTTGGATTTAGTCAAAAGACTATTTCAATAGGAGATAAAACCGTTGTGAATGTAGAGCTTGCTTCTAATAATCAAGAAATAGAAGAGGTGACTGTAGCGTATACAGTTCGTAAAAAAGAGACACTTACGGGCTCAGCCGTCGTAATTAGCGGTAAAGACATCAAAGATGCTCCTGCGGCAAATTTCACTGATTTATTGCAAGGACGTGTAGCAGGATTCAATGTACAGTTAAATAATGGAACGCCTGGTATGCGTGGTTCAATGTCCATTCGTGGTCTTAACACAACCAATGTTTCTGCTTCTGGTGGTGATGCATTCCTTGGACGTACTTCTCCATTATTTGTTGTTGATGGTGTACCAATAGAAGAGGGAAGTAATTTTGAATATGGTTTTCAATCTCAAGGACCAGGTATTAGTCCTATATCTATGATTCCTCCAGATGAGATTGAAAGTATTACAGTCTTGAAGGATGCGCAGGCGACTTCACAATATGGTTCCAAAGGAGCGTATGGCGTTATATTAGTTACAACCAAGCGTGGTAATTCTTCAATTCCTGTAATTAGATATTCGAGTAAATATTTTATGTCATTAGTTCCTAAGCTTAAGCGTGTTATAGGTGGATCTGATGAAAATAGATTACGTGTAAATCAAATATTACAATATGATACTACCTATGCAGGCGCACTAAGATTAATTAATGACTCCCCATTTCTATCGGATACTCTAAATCCTTATTATAATAATTCGACAGATTGGCATTCCTACTTCTATGCTAATCGATTCAATATGAATCATAGCTTGAGTATAGATGGTGGTAATGAAAGATTTAATTATAAGGTGGCTCCTTCATATTATGATCAAAAAGGTATTATACGAAATACAGCATTTAGAAGATATAATGTTCAATCGAATATGCGCTACAAGCCAACTGATAGATTTTTGATTAGTGCATATTTGAATGCTAGCATGGCCAAAAATAGTACTGGATCAGGTAATGCTTTTCAACAGTCAGGTGTTGCTAATTCGGTCAATACATCTTCGTTGTTACCCTCTCCTTCTATATATACAGGAAGTTTTGATGCTCTATCTGCCACCTCAACAAGTAATGACAATAAATCAGCAGGATTAGTCACAAATATTGACTTGGAGTATGAAATATTTAAGGGCTTTAGAGCATCAACTACGTTTAAATATCAATATGATCTAGCGACACAAGATCGTTTTGTCCCAGAGATATTGAATTCAGGACAAAATAAATTATACACCTACGATGATAATAATAAAAGTATATATAGCCGAAATCAAATAAGGTATAATGGTAATTTATTTGATGACGAAAGACAAATAATCCAGGCAAGTGTATTTTCTGAGGCTAGTATCAGTAGTTACAGAGCACAGGCTATGCAGATGATGGGATCAGGAAGTGACCAAATACAGGTAGGATCAGGATTCAATGCAAGAAGTACAAAAGGTGGATATTTAAATAATTTATCAGACAGAAAAAGCCTTGGCTATTTGGGATCTGTCAGCTATCAATTCGACTCAAGATACATCGTAGATATTGCGTATAGATTAGATGGTACCTCGACATCTGGTGCAGAAAGTCCTTGGGCTCATAATCCGACTGCTGGAGTTAGATGGAATTTTAATAAAGAATCTTGGTTCAAAAATTCAGTTTTTAGTGATGGTAGTGTACGTGTGACATGGGGTAGAAATATTTATCCTACAGGCTCTATTTATGATGTATATGGTAGATACTTTGTAGAAAGTGGTTCTTATAATAATCAGCAAATCGTATCACTAGATATGGATAAGATTCCAAATATAGCAATGACCCCAATTGTGAATTCACAATGGAACTATGCAATTGATTTAGGGTTCTTAGACCAAAGATTAACATTGACATACGAACATTATTATAAAGAAACTAAAGATGAGTTAGCTGATATACAATTGGCAAATATTAGTTCGTTTAATAAAATTACCAAAAATGAAAAAGGCTTAGTCAACATTGGTCATGAGGTGTCTTTTAGTTTTAGACCTCAAGTCAAGAGTGCAGATTGGTCGTTTAATACGTATGGAAACCTTTCTTATAATAAGGATTATCTGTCCAAATTGCCGAATGGTATAAGACAAGAAATATTTCAACCAGGAGATGATTCTTATATCATGATGTTGAATCGTTTGGGTAGAAACTCCTTTTCAAATGTATTGTACCACTACAAGGGGGTGTATCAGTCCGATAATGATGTACCAGTGAATCCAGTTACAGGTCTAAAATATAGAGCCACGAATAACAAAGGGGAAGAATATTTCTTTAGAGCTGGGGACCCAATATTCACAGATTTGAATGGAGATTATGTATTGGATAGAGAGGATTTAGTTGTTGTCGGCAATGCTATACCAAGGCTGTCAGGTGGTTTTGGGGCTACAATTCGTTATAAAAATTGGGGTCTACAACCGAATTTCACGTTCACCCTTAAGAGAGATGTAATAAATAGGGCTAAAGCAGACGTTTTTAGAAACTATTATAATCCAACAGAGCAAAAGGCATTGATGCCTTTGGATTTTGATTATTGGCAACAAAATAATCTTGACGCATCTTATCCATCCCCTCTTTTCTTTAGAAGAGCTAATGCTATAGATCCCTATAGATATAATTCTACTTTATTCCAAGAGGATGGCTCGTATTTGAAATTAGGATCTACGACGCTTTCTTATAATGTAAATCGAGAGTGGTCAAGCAAATATGGTATAAGTTCGCTTAGATTCTACCTAAATGCCAATAATATATATACCTGGTCGAAATATTCAGGTCCAGATCCTGAGATGGTTACGGACTTGGGATATGATAATTCCAATGGTTATCCAAGATCTAGAGAATTTACATTTGGTCTTGATATTCAATTTTAACACTTGAAGACATGAAAAGAATATATATATACTTATCAATAGCAACGACACTACTAATCTCTTCGTGTGGTAAGGATTGGTTGAAAGTCGTTCCAACTGATACCATGACGGGTAATAATTATTGGCAAACAGAGGAAGACATTAAAATGTTTATTGGTGGTTTGTACAGCAATTTTCGTATTGCCACAATGAATCAATCTTTTTTTCCATCTACGGGAGATTTGAGAGCGGCTCCTATAATTCGTAACGCGGGGTCTAATGCATCATATGATGATTTCAATTGGCTGGACTACATCAGAGACAATAATTTGGATGCTATCTTTTCTTACTATAGCAATGCTAATAAAAGAGATTGGGGCTATAAAAACGATTTCTTTGGTTTTCATCAGATTAAAAATTGGAAGAGTTTTTATAAAGTAATAGGTGCAGCAAATATAGCACAATACGAATTATCTAAGCTTGAAGATGGAATTATTAGTGAGCAAAAGAAAAGGCAATACATTGCTGAGGCAGTATTTATGCGTAATCTGAGCTATTTCTTTTTAGTTCGGTTGTTTGGTGATGTTGCATATTACACAGATGCATACTATTCAGAATCCCTAGTCAGAACCCCAATGCTAGAAGTCTTACAGAAGGTAGATGCTGATGTAGCCGAACATTATAAGGACTTACCTTGGACACAAACAAATGTTACTGAAGTAGGAAATAGACCTATGAGGGGATCAGCTTTAGCTTTGATGATGCATGTCAATATGTGGTTAGCCGGATTTTCTGAAAGTAATAAGACTGAATATTATACGAGAACTACGGTATTGGGTAAAGAGTTAATAGAAGAAAATACAGGAGCATACGATTTACTTCCATTATCTAGAACGAAGGAAATCTTTAAAGGACGTACTAAAGAGGGATTATTCGAAATAACGCAAAATTTCAATTATGGGGAATTATTCCACTTGTCAGCGATGTACGCCGACAACTTCTTGAGATATCCTTATAAGAGACCCGAAATTGTGAATTCATACTTGCATTATTCTTCAAATTTTATGTTGATGATGTATCCTTTGGGGCAGCCAGATAACAGAAAATCAGTATGGTTTGAAGAACAAAATCTCTATCAACCCAATGGAAGATTTGTTTTCTTGAAAACATTAAATGTCTTTAGGGCTGAAGGAGAAGATACAAATCCAGATGATAACTTTATCGTATTTAGGTATGCTGACGCCATTCTTTTACGCGCAGAAGCTCTTGCTGAATTGGGAGGAGGAGCAAATGAGCAAGAAGCCATAAGCCTTGTGAATAGAATTCGTAACAGGGCTGGAGCAACACCTATTAGTGCGTTGACAGGAGAGAATCTCAAAGATTTTATATGGTGGGAGCGTGTTAGAGAACTTCTAGGCGAAGGACATTTCTACTATGATTTGGTTCGGACTAAGAAAATTTTAAGTGGTTCATATTGTATACCTATATCTATTGATGCTTTCTATAAAGGTGCTTGGACGTGGCCAATCGACCAAAGCGCGCTTAATAACAATCCATATATGACGTTAAATACTTATTGGAGTAGTAAATAAAAAATTAGAATTATGAAGAATAAATTTTTTTGTTCGATCCTGGTAGCCCTGTTTCTGCTGAATTTCTTTGCGTGCGAAAAATCTCAATATATAGATTCTGGTGTGTTTCAAAATGATTTTAAGGGTACTACTATGGACTATTTAAAATCAAGACCTGAATTGTTTGATTCATTAACTAAAATTATTGATCAAGCAGATTTAGCTAATGAAATAAATATGGAAAGCAATACTTTTTTTGCTCCACCAAATATTTCAATCATGAAATCGGTAAGACATCTAAACTATCAGTTGAAAAATAATGGACAAGACACCATTAAGAACTTAGATAAAATTGATAAAGCAATATGGAGAGAGTTTTTGCAGATGTACATCTTTCGTGGATCAAGAATGCTAAATGACTATCCGCAGGTGGATACCAATAGAATGACAGCTTTCCCAGGTCAAGGCTTTGTTTCTATTGGAAATAATAATATGAATATCGGTGTAATATACAATGATGTAAAAACCAAAAATAATGAAGGTCAAGAGCAAGTTGTACAATACGCGGGGTATAGACAATTGTATTTTTCTTCTGTAGATGTAACTAATGAGCTTGGTAGAATGATCAATGTGCCTGTGGCAACATCCAATTTGAAAACCAGTAATGGTGTTATACACGTTTTGAATTTCTCCAAGCACTCTTTGGGATTTTCGGGGCAATATTTCGCAAGTAGAGCTTATACATTCTTTTAAAATATAGAATCATGAGATATAAATTATTCAAAATATATTCAATACTACTTGGGCTAATACTACTTGTAAGTTGTGGTAAAGATCGCGAGGTGGGTATTAATCCATATGATGGTGGTGAGTCACCTTTGGGCATAAAATTCCTAAATATTAATAGAAAGATTGACGCCGTACGTCCATTGAAAGATGTATTACAGCTGCAGGTAAAAGGTTTATTGGGGCAAAAGGAAGATATTTCAGCTTTTATTAACGAACAAAAGGCCGAGATAATAGCCTTTACAGACACCACGCTAGATATTAGGGTTCCTGAGTTCGTCAGTTCGGGTATTGTTAAGATTTTAGTTGGGAATCAAGTTTTTTACGGACCGAGAGTACCTATTGAAGGAAAAGTAAAAGTGGATACGGATTTTTCTACAGGAGAAGGATTTAATGGACCAATTAATCAGTTATTACAGGTTGGGGGTAATTATTTTGTTGTTGGAGGTTTTTCAAATTATAAAACAGAATCTATCGCTGATAAGGTCTTTAGAAATGGAATACATGCAATAAATAACACGGGTAATACTATAGATTCAAAATTTGGTAGAGGCACACAGGGGAGCATATATAGTATTGCGCAATTAAGCGATGGAAAATTTTTAATAGGAGGAAGCTTTTCTACATTCGATAAAAAGCAAACAAACGGGATGACGAGATTGCAATCAAATGGTGCATTAGACACGACGATTGTTGATGTGTTGAATTCGGACATTTCTAAGCCAGAGAGAGGGAAGGATACTGTTTCTATATTTCCAGGTAATATTTTTGGTAGCGTTTACGGCATCTATCCATCTACAGATGAAAAGACCATGCTCATCGTTGGAAATTTTAATTATTATGGAAAGCCAAATTATAAAGTATCAACTTATAAATCTCAATTGTATACCTATACTGAGGTTCGTAATGTAGCAAGATTGAAGATCGATGGATCATTAGATTCTACTTTTCAAATAAAAAATACAGGTGTTAATGGTATTATCTCTAAATCTGTTAGATTATCTAATGGTAAGATTATTATAGTCGGAGGATTCACCAAATATAATGGAATGGATGTAAATAATTTTTTGGTGTTAAATGCTGATGGATCGTTAGATGCGGCTTCTACAGGAGCTGGGGGCAATGGTACTATTTATGATGTTTCATATAATGCTGTTTCTAAAAAAATTGCTTTGGTGGGTAAGTTTACTATGTTCAAGGGGGCAAATAAAAAATATGCTGTAGTGCTTAATGATGATTTCACTGTAGATCAAAAATTCACTTTGGGAGATACGGAAGGCAAAATACCAGTCTCTACATACGCCATGAATAATGGAAAAATAGTAGTGTGTGGTGATATAGTTAAATATAATAGTATAAATCGTTCAGGCTTATTGATTTTGGAATCAACAGGTGAAGCACTCCAAGATTATAATAATTTAAGTGCGTTTGTCGGTAGTATCAATACGGTTGTCGAAACCAAATCTAGCGAAGGATATCCTGCGCTATTGATGGGAGGGTATTTTATAAGTATGGATGGGAATCGAGTTGGAAGTATTATGAGATTAGAAATTAGAGATTAAAAAGGAGGGATTATGAAACTGAAATATAAAGATTTTATCTATTTATTATTAGCTATCACGCAACTTGCATTGATATCTTGTAATGAAGATTTTCCAAGAATGCTCAAAGAGGATTATGGAACCACAGAAGCCGAGGTGACAAAAAGTAAGGTTTTATTGGTTGTTGTAGATGGTTTAAGAGGTTCAGCAATTACTGACATAGACCCTGAAAATCTCAGACTTTTATCTAGAAACTCATTGTATTCAAATAACTCATTTGGTGATGATAAAGTTGATTTGTTTACTAGAGAGGTGGGATTAGCAAATATTATGACGGGCGTAAGATTTGACAAACATAAAGTTGAATCTAATGATATTTCAACGTTAGATGTTAATTCAGCACCTAGTTTTATAGCTAGAATGAAAAGTAATTATAATGATTTTCATGCAGAGGCATACACTAGCTCAAAGGATGTTAAGGAAAAATTATTTGCAGGTGTAGATGAGACAACTGAATTGGATGATGACAAGAAGGTTGTGGAGAGCGTGAAATCAAATTTAGCATCAACACAATCAAATTTGGTTATTGCACATCTCAATAATCCCTATTTAATTGGTAACGCTAAATCTTATGAATCGGAGGATTCTGATTATAGAGATGCTGTGTTGACATTGGATGACCAAATAGGTGATTTAGTTGAGGCAGTTAATAATAGACCCAATGTAAAAAAGGAAAAATGGTTAATTATTCTTACTTCATCTGTAGGTGGCGTTGTGAAAAGTGATCTAACAAATGGGGATAAAACGGCTTTTGGTGATTCGAGACAAAATACATTCACCTATTTTTATTCAACTGAATTTGGCAGAAAATTTATCGTAAAACCTAATACCAACAACATTCCTTTCCAAGGTGCAGCCATGCGTTTTGTAAATAAGGATGATAAGGGAAATGCGACTTCTGCAAGGTTACTGGACAATACCAAATTGAATATCGGGCCAAACGATAACGTAACAATTACATTTTTTTACAAGCAAAATCTAGATTGGTGGTTTTGGTGGACTCCCTTCGTACAAAAATGGAGCTCATGGGGAAATGGAAGCAGACCTGGCTATATAATTTTTATGGCTTATGATGGTCGCATTGGGATGGACTGGTTTGGTGGTGATAGACTAGTGTCGGAAAATGTAAGTTTAGGCCCAGTTTGGCATGTTATTACTATCGTTTTTGATCGTAAGGCCAAGAAAGCTCGAATGTTTACGGATGGTAAATTGTCTTCAGAAAAAGATTTGTCTAACTCAAGTTTGGCAAATGTTGAGCCCTTGGTAATAGGAAGAAGTATATCTGAGGGAGGCGGGGATGGAGATGTTATGCTATGTAATTTTCAGTTTTATAATGTAGCTATGTCAAACGAAGAGGTGGAGAGATATGCTAAACTGTCATTGGTCACAGAAGAAAATTCACCTTACTATAACAATTTGTTAGCCTATTGGCCTTTTTATGAGAATAATGGTGAGAATGTCGTGACAGATGTAACAACGAAGGCTGGAGATTTGCAATTATTTAATAATGTAAGGTGGCAGACATTTTCGGATCAGTCCGCTTATATTATGCCAAATATTACTAGTGAAACCTATCGAATTGTCCCAAATACGGTAGACATTCCATTATTTATTATGCAATGGTTTGGGGTAATCCCAAAAAGTGATTGGAAACTTGAAAGTAAGTCGTGGACTCCACCCTATAAAGTGTTAGAATATTAAATCTCACTATTTGAAGATTATGAAAAGAAGTTTATTTTTTCTCTCTGCAGTAATATTAACAATGAGTATCCTATCCTGTGGCAAGTATGGATATGATTTTGCAGATGGATGGCAAGAGGGTGACAAGACTGGAACAGATCCAGTTGATACGAGCCTTACCTATATAGATAGATCCAAGTTGGATCGAGCAAGGATATTTCCAGGGCTTGTAGGTAGTAACGTTCGTAGAGCTCAAGATACAACGGTCACTTTGAATCTAAATTTTAGATCAATTACAGCTGAGGATCTCATGGTAAATTATGCACCGATGCCTGTGTATAGTACAGGGGTGTATGCTCCGGCAGGTGAGAATATAAAAATTGAAGTGCCTGCTGGCGCAGAAGGAATTACAGTTCAAATTGGATCACAATCAAATGATTTGTCTGAAGAAAGTATAATGTATAGAGATGCTAATGTGGTAACATCTAAATCATTAGTAGTAGGTACTAATTATATCCGTAATCCTTATGGAGGATTGATCTGGATTAAGCCTTCTATTGCTATAGCTAATCCAGTGAACTTTAAATTTAGTAATGTCGTTAGGTCTTCTGATTATGTACAAGGTAAATCTAATCAAGTTGAATGGCTGAAAGATGTAGAAAATAATGATGTTCCTTGGTTAGAAATTCGATCAGAGCGCGTGGTCTTTACAGTTCCGCGATCTTTAGTACTCCAATATAAAAGTGAAATTAATATTGAATCGACATTATTAAAATGGAAGGAGATCTATGAAGAAGATTTCTATAAGGTGATGGGATTGACACCTCATAATGCTATAACAAAAAACAGCTATCCAGAGTTGCCGGAGCGAGGCGTGTTAGATATTCAGGTTAGACGTCCTTATTATTCTTTGCCTGGTTATCCTTGGACTGCTTATATGGATAAATATTGGTTCAATAGGATGACATCAACGGATAATTTACTGAAAAATTCTATTGCTGATTCTTGGGATGTTTATCACCTTATCGGTCACAATTATCAGATGTGGGGTGGCTGGAGCTGGAAAGGATTAGAAGAAGTAACAAACAATCTCTTCATTTTGAAAGCTGCAACTCGCGTAGGATTAGCTGAAAATTCATTAAGCGAAGAGGTAAAGAGATTAATTACAAAGTCTTTAACTTTTGCAGATAAAAATACGATTAAGAATTTTAATACGAGTTTTGGTGATGGAGACGATTCATACTATAGATTGACACCATTTTTGCAAATTTTTGAAAAAGTAAAGGGTAAGAATGGAGAGAATGGATGGGATTTCTTTACATTTTTATATAAAGAGGCTAGAAACTCGAGTTATTATTTTGGCGGTTTAGATCAAGCGAAAATGGATTATTTTTATCGTGCATTATGTGCATTTACGGGTAAAGATTATGCGAGATTTATGCAGGCATGGGGTATTCCTGTGAGTGTGTTAGCTCAAAAAGATATGAGAAAATTGTATCCTGCATTAGATGTTGCCGTTTGGAAATACAATCCTATTACAAATTCAGGAGGTGATGAGTCATTGAGTGCAAAATATGATATGAGCAGTCCTGATTTTTTATGGACAAGTAATATGGCAACGGCTACGAATGAGTCATTAGGGAGCTTCAAGGCTTTAAGTGATGGGCTTACAAATACATATTGGCATACTTGCTGGGATGGTTGTTCGATAAATACGACCGCTTCAGAATCTAGTCCTACTAATCTAGATTTGGACACGAAGTTGATTCGTCTTATTTCGGGTGTTTATCTTCAAAATAGACAGGGTAACACATATAGAAGACGTGCGATCATCTATACAAGAACTGTAGAAACAGCTGCGTGGGTAAAACAGGGGGAATTAGTTCTTGCCAATGATAATAATGATCCAACCAAAGATGCTCGTAAAGAGTTCAAATTTGCAGAAGTTGTGGATGCTAGGTATATACGTTTTTCATTCATAGAAGACAATTTTGATAATAGTCCTCATACTGCTTTAGCAGAGGCGGGAGCATTTTATGAATCTAACTAACCATAAATATGAAAACCCAAAACCTTAAAATAAATATATGGCTTATATGTGTAATGCATATAGTATTATTAAGTACGTCTTGTACAAAATTTGCCAATCCTGAGCCACAATTTGATGAATATAATGATATAGCAGATACCACGGTAAAACGTAAAGTATTAATAATAGCAGTAGACGGGCTAGTTGGTAGTCAAGTGAAAATCTATAAGCCAACTAATATTGGAAAGATGATGGAGCATGCTAAATATTCATACGAAACTAAAGCCGATGACAATACAAATGGATATGCTAGTTGGGCTACGTTGCTAACGGGTTACAAATCGTATGATCATAAGATTACAAAGGAATCCTTTATGGTAGATATTGATTTGAAAAAGGAGCATGCTTCATATGATTTTACGCCATCATTGTTTTATCGTCTAGAAAGAGCTGATTTAAAAATTAGAACAGCAAGTGTTGTTCAGAACGCAACGATGAATGCTATGCTTTTGGCTAATGCAGACACCAATGCAGTAGTGGATTCTGATGCAAAGGTGGAAAAAGAACTGCTAAACTTAATTAATATTCAAAAAACGGATTTGTTGATAGGTCAATTTAAAGGACTTGTTAATGCTGGTGTGGATGGAGGTTTTTTGATTAGTAATGCGAAGTATAAATCTGCATTGGATCAGATCGATGCTTATATAGGAAATATTGTTTCGGGCATTGAAAAGAGAAAGAATTACAATAAGGAAAAATGGTTGATAATTGTGTGTTCACCACAAGGGGGAACTTCTGTGGGTAAATATGGAGAGTCATCGTTGGATGAGATCAACACATTTAGCATGTATTATAATAAAAGCTTCTTGTCTAAAGAAATTCGCGCAGAATCTATGTCATACCTGCATGCGAATGGATATTTTCCGGGTACATATTATCCATATGATGATGTTTCGTTAAATAGACCTCGTGCGGTTACAAGTCTTGGTGTTAGAGCGCAATCACCTACCGGAATAGTAAGTAATGTATTTAATGCTTCAAATAATGCTTCAAAATCTATTACTTACGAATTCAAAATTAATTTCTTAAATGAAGGATTTTGGAGAGCATCGGCAGACTATCGCAGTACATTTTTATTAGGTAAAGATTTGGATGATAAGGTAGAGACGAAAGGTTGGTCTTACTCTACAGGATCTTCAGGGGAGCATAGACTAATATTTCAAAATGGTGCAGATTCTGAAAATGTAGATTTTGTGAAAAATACGGGTGGATGGAATCATATTGTATTTACATTGAAGGAGCTGACATCAAATTCGATTGCTGTGGAAATATATGAGAATGGGGTTCGTAAAGCCAATACTACAATAAATATGGGGCTTTCAAGTTTTGAAAATTTGGATCCTCTTAATGTCGGTTTCACACCTATATCAAGTATATACTCTTTCCCTAATTTTCAAATTAGCAATTTTAGGGTATGGAATAAAGTACTTACTGACGCAGAGATAAAGCAATTGGCTTGTCAGAACTCTATATCATCGAGTGATGCTTTATCTAATAGCCTAATAGCCAATTATCAATTTTTCTCAATAGACCACAGGTGGTTAAATGCTGCTAACACTTCAGCGCCAGATTTAATGTTGTCTGGTGCAGGCACCAATAGGATTACAAGATTTTATAGTTTGTGTGAGCCAAACTTAGATGAAATATATGCTGAAACTGTTGATGTGCTACCACAGGTGTTCTATTGGTTCAACTTGAAGTTGGCAGAAGATAATAAATTAGCGGGTAAAGAGTTTTTAACCAGATTTTTAGAAGAGTTTTGGAGGGACTAATCAATGAATAAGTTTAATATTATATTGTTTTTTTTCGGTCTACTTTTAGTCAATTGTAGAGAAGCTGAATTGATGATTCCCGTATCTGGGGATGTGAACGAAGTGGGTGTTATTGATTTAATTGCAAAACCTATTGACGTGCAATTTGTTCCTGAATACGATTATGGTTATACCATAAAATGGCCTGTTTTAAGTGATAAAGTCAAAAAAGTATTGATTACATATACGGAAAAGAATACAGGGGAGTTAAAATCCATGGAGTTTACAGAGTTAAAGTCTGATTTTGCTTTTTCTGTGAAGGAATATGGTGAATACACGTTCAATGTTCAAGCATTCGATGCTGATGGGAATAAATCTAGGGTAGCTATGATTAAATCTATTAATAAAGATTTATATGCAAGGCAATTATTAAATGAAGCTCAGGTTACACAATTTGGTCGTTATATACGTTTGAGATGGTCTAACATTTTATTAAAAGATATGACTATGTCCATTAAAAATTCTTTAATAAACCAATCTGTGAATATCTCCGGAGCACAAGGAGAGCAATTTATCCCTATTTTGGATAATGGTCAACAGGATTTGGTGATTAGCTTGGTGGATAAATCTACAGGTTTAGAAGGTAGTAAGTCGTATGCATTTAAAGTTCAAGGAGTCGAATTTCCTGTGGAGGATAAACGTAAATGGACTATCTTTTATGATGCGCCTTATAATGATGCGGGGTGGTGGAATGTTGGAGAAGCCTTTGATGGTGATTATACCAGAAATGAAGATCTGCATGGTACGGCAAAGTTAAACGCTGTATCAATTAATGGTGTCACTAAACTTAATTCTGACAGACGTATTCGAACAGTATATTTTACATTTACGCAGAAGAGAGCAAACTCAAATGACGGAGATTCACAATATAATACGGTAAATAGATCTCCTGCTGGTCCGTATGATAATATACTTGTTCAGAAGTTGTCTTTCGTGTTTAAGGCGCCGAAGGATTGGGCCGTTTGGCCAAGCCAGCTTAAAGTATATGGTATCAAAAGTGATGGTACTGAGGTGTTAATAACTACTATTGGCGATGCTGTAAGTAAGATGGTTCGTAGGGATGAAATTGACCCAGATCATGTAAAAATGCTAGTCGTAGATGTACCTCAAAATAGTTATGATGGCGCCACATTTAAAGGCATTAAAGCAGAGATAACCTCATCTACTATTGGAAGTGATACAAACTCTGATAATTGGGAAAATATTATTGGACTTGGAGAGGTTTATGTAACAGGAGTTAAAACTTCGATGTAAGTTTAAGACTATGTTGAATAAAAAATGCCATGAATATTCATGGCATTTTTTATTCTTCAGTATAGAAATCAATCAAGCTACCCGCATATTCATTGTCCCAACCGTCTACAATATCATCATATGCTTCATCAGGAATATTAATATGATTCACTTCAAATGAAGTGCCTTTTTTGTGTTCATGAAGTTTTATTGTTACAATTGATTGTTCTTCTTGATCACCAAAATACCACTGTTGTACGATCTTTTTATATGGCTCCAACTCAAGGAATTTACCTGTTATTCCACCATCCCACAATGAAAATTCTCCTCCTACAATTGGATTAACTTCTGCCGTGTCTCCGGTCCACAATTGGGTGGTTATTTCCGTAGTGATGGCTTTATATATATCTTCTGGCTCAGCAGTGATGATGTAATATTTCTTAAAATTTTTCATGCTATTCAAAGATAATGCAATTGTATAGTATTTCGGTTTTTACTTTCGATTTTTTACTTTTGACTATGAGTAATAGACTTCCTAATGATTTAATTAATTCCTTAAAAGGTAACCCTTCTTTCGATTATGAAGCATTTGTTGCAGTACATGATGTTGAGGAAAGGACTACATCAATACGTTTTAACCCATCGAAAAATATAAATATCAATGACTATAATATAGAAAGGGAAATACCTTGGTGTATTAATGGTTATTATTTAAAAGAAAGACCTGTGTTTACGTTAGATCCGTTATTTCATAGCGGTTGTTATTATTCGCAGGAAGCTAGTTCTATGTTTATTGATCATGTCTTACGTGAGTTGAAATTGAATTTAACTCCTATTAGGGCGTTAGATTTGTGTGCTGCTCCGGGAGGGAAGTCTACCCTATTAAATTCCACTTTGCATAAGGACAGTTTACTTGTTGCAAATGAAATTATTAAAACGCGGGTGAATATACTGACTCAAAATTTGGTGCGTTGGGGAAATTCTAATGTGGTCATTTCCAATAATGATCCATCTGCTTTTTCACGATTACCAGGCTTTTTTGATTTAATGGTGGTAGACGCTCCTTGTTCAGGTTCTGGAATGTTTCATAAAGATCATTCTGCAATTGATGAATGGTCATTAGCTAATGTAAAGTTATGTCGTGAACGTCAACAACGAATTTTAAGTCAGAGTTTGTCTGCTTTAAAAACAGGAGGCTATTTATTGTATTCAACATGTTCTTATTCTAAGGAAGAAAACGAAGATATAGTCGACTGGTTGATCGATGATTTTGGGATGGAAAGCGTTTCTTTGTCAATAGATGATAGTTGGGGAATAACGGTTACTGAATCTGAAAAAAACGATGCCGTTGGATTTCGCTTTTATCCACATATATTAAAAGGAGAAGGTTTTTTTCTTAGTATTCTACGTAAGAAGGCAGATCAAGATACTTTCTCCATGAAGAGAGTTAAAAGAGAGAAGAATACAGCACCACAGGATCTTGCTCAAGATTGGATTAATACAGAAAATCATTATTCATTTACACACAGTAATTTCTTGCATATATTTCCTAAAATGTACGAAGTCGATTTTCTTGCATTGCAGAGTGTCCTTTATTTAAAAAATGCAGGTACAGAGATTGGTGAATTAAAGGGTAAGGATCTGATTCCAAGTCATGATTTGGCTTTAAGTAATCTGGTAAGAAAGGATTTACAGCATTTGGATTTAGAATTGGATCAAGCTCAAAACTATCTACGTAAGGAAAATATGTCAACTGCTATTAATTCTTCGAATTTGAGGGGGTGGGTAGTCGTGAGGTATAAGGATGTTAACTTAGGATGGATAAAGGCGATGGATAATAGAATTAATAATTATTGCCCGAAAGAGGTAAGGATTTGGAATTTATAAACTTTGTTGGTGTTCAACAACAATCTTACAAATATCTTTTGCGACCTCTAGTTTAGACTTCAGGTCGTAATTTTTTGCGGCTGATTTACGTGAAAGGATCGTAACTTTATTCGTGTCAGTACCAAAACCAGCTCCACTATCTTGCATCGAATTTAAGACAATGAAATCAGCATTTTTACGTTCAAGTTTGTCTTGGGCATGAGCCAATTCATTATTGGTCTCTAGAGCAAAACCCACTAAAGTTTGAGATGAGGATTTACGTTGGCCAAGTGTGCCAAGTATATCCGTAGTCTTTTTAAGCTCTATCGTAAAATCTTCAGCTTTCTTTTTGATTTTCTCGTTAGCAGGTTCTTTCGGTGTATAATCTGCTACTGCTGCGCTCATTACAATGATGTCTGCATTATCAAAGTGAGAGTCACAAGCTTCAAACATTTGTTGTGCCGATTTTACACCAATAGTATTGATTGCTTCAGAAGCTTGCAGAGAAGTAGGTCCACTAACTAGAGTTACTTTTGCACCTAGGTTATTGAGCTCTTCGGCTATGGCATAACCCATCTTACCAGAAGAATGATTGCCGATAAACCTAACAGGGTCGATTGCCTCATAAGTTGGACCAGCTGTTACCAAGGCCTTTTTGCCTAATAAAGGCTTTAATGTCTCTGTATTATGCTGAAGAAAATCTAAAATTTGCTCAGGCTCAGCAAGCCTTCCTTCTCCTACTAATCCACTAGCTAATTCTCCATTACCTGGAGGAATGATGATATTTCCGTAACTCGATAAGAGTGATAAATTTTTTTGTGTAGCTGGGTGCTTCCACATATCTAAATCCATTGCTGGAGCAAAGTAAACAGGACATTTTGCGGAAAGATATGTTGCCATTAATAAATTATCACAAAATCCATTTGCCATCTTAGCCAAAGTATTAGCAGATGCAGGAGCTATTAACATCAGGTCAGCGTTTAGCCCTAAATGAACATGATTATTCCACTCTCCGGTTTTAGAGTCGTAATAATCTACCAATACAGGCTTTTTGGATAATGTAGATAAGGTAAGTGGAGTGATAAATTGTGTCGCCTCTGGAGTCATAATGACTTGTACAGCAGCGTCTTCTTTAATAAGGAGTCGAATTAAAGAAGCTATTTTGTATGCGGCTATACTGCCGCATACACCTAGCACAATATTTTTGTCTTTTAGAGAAGACATTGCTTCTTATTAATTATTCTTGTTCTTTAGAAGGATTTCTGAAATACACTTTGTCTTTCAAAAATTCGTCAATAGCGACCAAAGATGGCTTTGGTAAACGCTCGTAGTGTTTAGAAATTTCAATTTGCTCACGATTTTCGAAAACTTCTTCTAAGTTGTCATTGTTGCTTGCAAATTCAGCTAATTTTCCGTTTAGCTCTTCTTTTATTTCTACACCAATTTGGTTTGCTCTTTTACTAATAATCACGATTGACTCGTAAAGATTGTCAGTAGCTTTGTCCAATTCTCTCAAATCACGAGTTACTGTAGAATTTGGGATGGCGTTGTTTTTTGCTTGACTCATATTAACTCAATATTATATTAATTTCTTTTATTTTGTAGAATTGCTTGTATTTTCTTCCTCTTTTTTGGTTTCTATACCCAATTCTTTATTTCTCTCTTCTATCTCTTTATTGTAATCATTTACAAGACGAATAGCAGCTAATATCTTTTTATCCGCACTTCTTTTCAGAGCATCGGCGTCTGATTTGAACTTGCTGTTTGGAAAATGTTCATTAAAGCTATTGTAGTAATCTATAGCGTCATTAAATCGCTCTTCCTGACGAAAAACACGACTATTGTCCGCAAAAAGATATTGTGATTTTAGCATTAAAAATTCAATTTCTTCAGCAAATTTGGTGTCCGGATACTGTCTCAAGACATTCTCTAAGGCTATCACAGCAGCACGATAATCATCGGAAAGCCCCATGTTATAGTAAAGCTTAGCGTTGTCGAATGCTTTTTTCTCTAATTTTACACGAAGGTCTTGAATCAGTTCACCTGCTTTGGCAGCTCTTTCTGATTCAGGATAGTAATTGACAAATAATTGTAATTCATCAATGGCTTTACGTGTATTTTCTTGATCTAAATTTGACCTAGGAGATTCTATATAATAACAATAAGCAGCCATATACCTACATTCTTCAGATCTAGGGCTGTTAGGGTAAGTATTCGCAAAGTTTTTGAAATGAAAACGTGCGGATGTATAGTCTCTTAGCTTATAGTTTGCATTGGCAATAAGGTAAAATAAATCCTCAGCCTCAGCTCTACCACGGTATTTGCCCGCCAAATCATCAAACAATATGAGTGCTTTGGAATATTTGCCTTTTTCATATAGCTTTACCGCTTCTTGATATTTCATTGTTATATTGTTGCTGTTTCGAAGCTTTTCAAACTTACTCTTACAGCCTACAAAAAACAATGTAGCTATGCATAAAGCCAAAATTACAGGTGTACGTCTATTCAAAAACATTTTACAAAGATACGTCAATTAAAAATAATATTCAATTAAATTTTAAACCGCAATTTACTTGATTTTTAAGTTACTAATATACATTCCACACTGTCTTTAACAAACTTTAACCATTTATTCTTAATGTCATTATTTTGCTATTAATACAGCATTGATTTTAGATGGGAATAAATTTCATTATATTTACAGATTATTAAGTAACATAAAAATGAGCTTACGCGAAAGAGTAGAACAGGCATTGGAGACGATTCGTCCTTATTTGCAGACCGATGGCGGAAATGTTAGCATAGAAGAGATTACGGAAGACAAGGTTGTACGGTTGAAATTGTTGGGAGCTTGTGCGAGTTGTTCTATGAGTATAATGACTTTTAAAGCAGGTCTAGAGCAAGCAATTAAAAAGGCTGTGCCTGAGATTGTGGCTGTTGAGGCAATCAATATAACTGACATGAACGACCCAAATGCTACTTTGCCTGGACAAGCATTGTAACAAAAATGTTGTTTATTGATTAACACATTTTAACAGCATCGAGTAGACTTAAATTTTATTTTTGTTAAAATGTATAAAAAATCTTCTAAATATCTTTTTGTGTTTGTTGGAGCTTTATTGCTCACAATGAATATTGTTTTTGCACAAAGCAAGAAGATTCTTCAATTTAGTGGATTAATAACTTCAACAGGATCTGATCTTCCTGTTGGTTTTGTAACAATCAAAAATACTTCTTTCAACAATCAATCCTTCATTTCGAATAATGAAGGCTATTTCTCTTTTGTTGCTCACGTAGGGGATGAAATTGAATTTACTAGCGTTGGTTTTAATCCAGTTACTTACACTATTCCTGATGTCGAATCTGATAGGCATACAGCATCAATTAAAATGTTAGCACAGATAATTGAGCTTCCTGCTGTGACACCTTTTCCTTGGGCTAGTTACGAAGATTATCTTTCAGAATTTATGGCGTTGGGAGGAGATGATCCGATTGCTACAGCACGTAGAAATTTGAGTCCAGACGCGTTAGCTGCTTTAGCTCGTGTTGTGCCTAGGAGCGCGGAGGAAATTCAAACTTTTAATTCCTTGCAGAGACATCATTACATGCAAAATAAAAATATTAATCAGCGCATGAATAATCCGTTCTTAAATCCTTTTAATTGGTATCAATTGATAAACTCTATCAAGAAAGGAGATTATAGCCGTGAAAAATTAAAATATTAGCATTATTCTATTCATCATTTTTCAAAGCAGTTATAGTACCTAACTCCTTAACACTAAGTTTTGAAGAAAAATAAGATACAATAATAGACAGGATTGAAATAGTCATAAACACCAATACGAAGTCCTGCAGTCTAACATCCACAGGGTATACATCAATAAATCCACCATTAACATTATTTGTACGAATCAAACCGTAGGTATCTTGCAAATAGCAAAATATATAACCTATAATAATTCCAATTGTACTACCTATTAATGTAATCATAATACCTTCGTAAAAGAATATTTTTTCGATTACAGATTTGTTAGCTCCTAAATGTTGAAGAATTTTCATGTCTTCTTTTTTGTCAATGACTAGCATTGTCAGTGAGCCAATAATATTAAAAATCGCAATTATACCTATAAACGTGAGAATAAAGAAAACTATCCACTTTTCGGACTTAATGGTTTTATAAAGTGTTGGATTTTGCTGCTCTCTATTTTTTACGTTGAAGTCTTCACCTAGTTTATTTTGTATTTCTTTTTGTAATTGATGAGATTCTAGTGGATTATTTAAGAATAATTCTACAGCTGAAATTGCTCGATCTTCTCCTAATATATCTCGTGCAAAGTCCAAAGGAACCATTATTAAATTTTGAAATTCTGGCTCAAAAGTCAAAACTCCATTAACAGATATCTGTCGAATATTAAAGTCTTCTAAAGGATTTAAATTGTTAACAGAAGACTCTTTGCGAGGGAAATATAGATCAATTACGTTGTCGAATTCGGAAATCGGAACCTGTAAATTGGTTTGAATCTGAGGGCCTATTAAGGTGTAATTTGTCGAGTCAGATTTAATTTTGAAATTTCCAATATGAAGTATATGATCTTTTGATTGTTTATCGAGGCTAGCTTGAGTCAAGCCCTTCATTTGACCGACAATCTGTTTGCCATCATATTGGATCAGGACTTTATCTTCTAATGTTTCTGAATAATTTTTTACTAAAGTATTTTTTGATAGATCTTCAAAAAATACTTGATCTGGAATGAATGTTTTTCCTTTGGATGCTTCTATCCTTAAATCTGGAGAAAAGGTACTATTCATTGATAGGATGAATTTTTCCATTCCATTATAAAATGATAGAACAATAACCAAAGCAGCGGTACTGACAAAGATGCCTACAATACTGATTATTGAAATAATATTTATTGCATTCACAGATTTCTTTGAAAAAAGATATCTAAGTGCAAAAAATAATGGAACACTTAATTTTTTCATCCTCTTACGAATGGATTTGTTTGTTTTTCGAAACCAATTGAAGTTGACGGTCCATGACCTGGAAATACTTCAACATCATCAGGAAGAACATAAATTCTTGATTTAATACTATTTAAAAGTGTTTGATGATCTCCTCCTGGAAGGTCTGTGCGACCAATACTGTTGCGAAATAGGACATCACCTCCGATTAATATGTGCAAGTCTGCGATGTAATAGCATAAGTGGCCAGGAGAATGTCCCGGTGCTAAAATGGATTGTATCTGATGACCGCCAAATTCTATTATTTCATTGTCTTGAAGGAACGTATTCGGAATAGGTGAGGTTTCGTAACGAAAACCCATTTGAGGAGCGTAATTTTCTACAGAGACCAATACGGGAACTTCATCTTCATGGAAATTTGGCTTTAGTTCCCAATTTTCAAAAAGGAAATGATTGCCAAGTACATGGTCTATATGGCAGTGTGTGTTTAATAAAATGGTAGGATTTAGGTTATTTTTCTCAATATAATCTTTGAAGTATGATTGTTCTTGTGAATTATGCATTCCAGGGTCAATAACAATACAATTCTTTTCACCATCAATAAGTAGGTAGGTGTTTTCTTGGTAAGGATTAAATGTGAGTGTCTCAATAGTTAACATGAATCAAATTTAACTATTTATTTCCATCTAATAGTAGTAATTAAATGTTGAATATCAGATTTAATAAAATCTAAAACTGGTTGGATAGAGTCTAGGTTTGGTTTTTCGTTAAAATATAAAGCTCCACGTATATAATGTTTATTATTATCGGTTGCGTAGAATTGAAAGTTGGAAGCCGTATTTCCTTGAATATTATAGATTAGACCATAGACATTATTATGGGGGTATTTAATAGCCTGTTGATCTATAGCTGAAGCCTTTGGTGTATGCTTAAAAGCAAAAGACCTTGCGTCTTCTGTTAAAGCTTGCAAAGTGGCTTGTTTAGTGATATTAAAGTAACTTAGGTGAAGACGTGCGTTAAAATGTGGGAAATCTAAATTTTTCCAATAAGGTTGTGAGTTGTTTTCATCTACAAGACGGCTATATTTCGGAACTTCAAAGCTGTATGGATACTTTTCATCCTTATAATGAATGTATTCTTTTGCGGGGAAAATAATACGATGATATCCTCTAGGTTTTGGACTATAATCTTCATTGCTGCAACTCAATAATGCTATGAAAACGAATATATAACCTAGGAATCTGAGCATTACTAAAAATTACTTTCCCAAATTTTCCAATTTTGCTCTGCTTGCAAAATTAGCATTTCATAACCATTTTTTATTTGTGCTCCTTTTTCTTTGCCCTTTTTTAAGAAGAGTGTCTCTTCTGGGTTGTATATCAAATCATAAAGCAGGTGATCTGCTGTAATGGCATCATACGGAATGTCTGGGCACGTGTCAATATTGGGAAATGTCCCAACAGGAGAGCAGTTAATTATAATATGATGTTCAGTAAGTATTTCTGGTGTAAGTTGATCGTAGGTAATGTCGCCAGTGGTTTTATTACGACTTACAATTTTATAAGCTATATCTAATTGATCTAATGAAAAGAAAACAGCTTTAGCTGCTCCACCATTACCTAAGACTAATGCTTGTTTGTGGTGGGATTGCAAAAGTGGTTCTAGGGACTTTTGAAAACCAAAGGCGTCTGTATTATATCCTTTCAAAACTGTTTTACCATTTTTTTTTGAGATAGTTATACAATTAACAGCTTTCATTTTAGCGGCTTCCTCTGACAGTTCGTCCAGGTATGGTATAACGGCTTGTTTGTGTGGTATTGTGACATTAAATCCTCTGAAGGATTGGTCGTTTGTATACAGATTGGGAAAGTCTGCAACATCTTCTATTGCATAAAAATCGTAATGAATATTCTTGATATTCTCTCTTTCGAATTTTCCTAAATAATAATTTTTAGAAAACGAGTGCCCCAAAGGATAGCCGATTAACCCTAATTTAATCATTATGATCAGTGTACTTCTTTATAATTTCCAAAATTATCTGATTACCCTCTAGTTGTGGTAAATAATCAAATAGAATATGATGCTTTTCTGGACCAAAAGCTAAAGCTAATTCAAGAAAATTTAAGGCCTCGGTATATTGTCCATTTGCAAATAAATAAGCGACAAGCCTATAGTATAACTCAGGTGCATCAGTATTGATTTTAATAGCCTCCGAAATTGTTTCTATAGCTTGATCTAATTGCTTTTGTTCAAAGTAGATGGATGAAAAATCTAACCACGCTTCAATATCTGTAGGGTTGAGTTCTACCACTTTATAGTATGCTGCCTCTGACTCTTCAATTTGTCCTAGTTTGTAACGTGCGTCAGCGATAGCAAACCAAAAGTCTGGATTTTCATCATCCAGTTCTAGTGCTTTTTTGTAAAAATGCAATGATTCAAAATAGCGTTCTTCAAAATCTAATGTTACCCCAATACCAAACCAAGCGTCAGCCATATTGTTATCTAATTTGACTGCTTTTTTGTAGTAATCGCGAGCTGTATCCATCAGCTCTAATTTTTCGTAACATTCACCCATTGCACAATACGTGTCAGCGCTAGGTGGTTCGTATTCAAAGGTTTGTTTATAGATCTCAATAGCTTCAGCGTATCTGTCTAAATTTACTAAAGCGTTTCCTTTGTTAAAGTACGCTGATGAAAAAGTTTCATTGATTAAGATTGCATAGTCATATGCATCTATTGCTTCTTCGAATCTACTTAATTTGTGATATGAGTTTCCGTAGTAGTACCAGCAGTTATAAGAGTATGGGTCTTCATCAATGAGGTGAGAGAAAAATTGCAACCCCTCTTCATTCTCATCTAAGACATCGAAACACATATTAATCTCCATAAGCGCATCTGGATTATCAGGATGCATTTCTAAAGATTTCTTCAAAAAATCTTTAGCTTTTTTAAAGTCACCTTGGTATTCGCAGATTGTACCCAATTGATGGTAGATTTCAGCTTTATTTTCAGCATTCTCGAGTGCTTGATTTAATAGTTCCTCAGACTCTTCCAACAATCCTTGCGCAGAATATAAAGAAGCTTTAACTAATAACGTGTCAGAATCCGAAGGCTCTAAAGAAATCGCCTTCTCAATAGCTTCTAAGGCCAGTGAAAACTGGCGCATATGAGTAAGAATTTGTGCTTTTTTAGTGTAGAAAGTAGCCTCATAGGGATGCTGACTAGTCGCAAATTCAAGAACTTGCAATGCCTTAATAGATTCATTCTTCTCAGAATAATAATCTATGATGCTTTCAAATGTGCTTGAATCAAAGAAATATTGATCTTCATTTCGAATCATTTCTTCGAAACGATTAACAAATTCTCTTTGTTCTTCTGCTGATCCAAAATCAAATTCCTCTTCCATATCCTACTCAATATAGTTAAAAATACATTTTTTTGTATCATGTGCATGCAATTTATTTTCAACATGTGTGCATGCGTTTTGGAATGCATTGTATTTCAAAAGGTTAAATACAAAAAAGCCGCCACATAATTGTGGCGGCTTTTATATGTTGATTATAATTATAAATTATAATTATTTTTTGATTTCAACACGACGGTTTTGAACACGACCTTCTTCAGTAGCGTTAGAAGCGATAGGATTAGCTTCACCGTAACCATTAGCATTGATGCTTGATGCAGCAACACCAGCGTTAACTAAGTATTGTTTTACTGCATTAGCACGATCTTTTGATAAGTTATTGTTGTACTCTTCAGTACCTTCTGCTGAAGCATAACCATCTAAAGTAACAGATCCGTTTGAATCACGTAATTCTTTAGCTAATTTATCTAAAGTAGAGTAAGATTCAGTTTTCAATACTGAGCTATCAAATTCAAAAGCGATAGGAGCAAAGTAAGCACCAGTTGTTGCTTGTTGTTTAGGAGCTTCAGGGAATTTGATAGGACATCCAGAACCATCAACTACTGTACCAGCAGGAGTGTTAGGACATTTGTCAAATTTATCAGAAACACCGTCACCGTCAGAATCTTTACCTAACTGATCAACAGTACCTTCTAAAGAAGAAACACGTTGTTTTAACGCTTCAACTTCATTACGTAATGAAGGGTCTTTCAACTCATCATATAATGTAGCAACTGGATTAGCGAAAGTTAAGTTTTCTTTATCGCGAGAACCTAAAGTGAATTCTAAACCACCATATACGTTAGAGAATTTACCTTTAACATCTGAACGACCTGGTCCGTACAATAAATTGTCATCAGTGAAGTTCATTGTGTAACCTAAGTTTAAAGCAACAACCTCAGATAATTTGAACTTAACACCTACACCTACAGGAACATAAGCTGCTAATTTGTTGTCTCTATCACCTGTTGGTTCACGGTCACCAAAAACTTCAGAACCCCATTTGCCTTCATTGTTATAAACTGGAGTGCCATTGAAGTCTTCGTTGTTGTATTGAACAGGATTGTTTGCTAAAACACCTAAACCTACTTTAGCGTAGAAGTTAACTGCGTTTTCTCTTCTTAAGAAATCGATAGTACCTAATTGGAATACACCATTTAAGCTTGCTGCCCAATTAACATCAGTTTTAGCTGCGATAGCGCCATTAGCTGTTTCAGCTCTTGGAGTCGCTAACTCATGGTTGTAAGTTTTGATCGAACCACGGTTACCTTCTAATTCTAAACCGAATAAGTGAGAAAATTGTTTACGTACAGTTAATCCGTAGTACTCACCAACTTTGTTTTGGAAATAACCAACTTTTTGACCAAAGTTATTCGTGCCACCAACTAATACGTTAGGTGTAGTGATACCGCCTTGTAAACCGATTGACCAAGTTCTGTATTGAGAACGGCCACCGAATACAGTAGGAGTTTGTGCTTGAGCTACATCAGCGTAACCTAAAGCGGCTACTAGAGAAGCGGCAACAGCTGTTTTTTTAATTGTAGAATAGTTCATACTCTTTTTGTTTAAGGTTATAAAATTTTTAATTGTTTTCTAAATTTAACAATACTTAACAATAATGATGCCAAAAATAATCGCTCAAAATGTTGTAATCATTATTAATTTTAAGTATAATTTGTCATAAAGGTAAATATTTGCTCATAATGAAACAAACCAAATCAGCAAAAAGTTCTAAAGTAATAAATTAAAAAAAGAGATGTAGTTCTTTATTTACATCTCTTTTTTTAATTTATTATAAAATATAATGTATAATAGCGAGAGTTAATCCTCCGAGTATTGCACTAACAGGTATGGTTAATACCCATGCCCATAATAAACTAATGGTTACTCCCCATCGTACTGCTGATACTCTTTTGACTACACCTACCCCTATGATTGCACCTGTTATTGTGTGTGTAGTTGATGCTGGAATTCCAAAATGTTCTGTTATCCCCAAAGTCACCGCTCCTGCAGTTTCTGCACTCACACCTTCTAATGGAGTTACCTTGGTGATTTTTGTTCCCATAGTTTTAACGATTTTCCAACCTCCGCTCATTGTTCCCAATGCGATTGCGGCATAACAAGAAATAGGAATCCACTCTGGCATTTGTTCGCCTGCTGTAGCAGCACCTCCGGCGATCATTGCTACAAAAATAATTCCCATTACTTTTTGTGCGTCATTACCTCCATGTGCAAAGCTAAGGCCTGCTGATGAGATGAGTTGAAGAATTTTAAACCATTTCTCTGCGACTCTTGGTTTAGCGTTTCTACAAATATTAATAATAATAAGTGTAATTATGATGGAAATGGTCATACCAATGACGGGTGCCAAGACAATAAAAGATATTATTTTTAAGGTTGCACTTACATTGATTGCTTCGATAGGATTGACTCCAAGGAATAAAGCGTAGGCCATTCCTGATCCAGCAAATCCACCAATTAAGGTGTGTGAAGAACTAGATGGGATACCATAGTACCATGTAAATAGATTCCATGATATTGCAGCTACTAAACCAGCAAAAATCACTTCAAGTGTAATGTATTCTTCAATAACTGTTTTTGCGATTGTATTTGCAACTTTATGGTCTGTGAAATAAAAGTATGCAGCGAAATTAAAAATCGCGGCCCAAAGTACTGCCATAAATGGAGTTAATACCTTGGTAGAGACTATTGTGGCTATAGAATTAGCTGCATCGTGAAATCCATTGATATAATCAAATGCTATAGCTAATACGACAACTACAATCAGTAGAGTTGGTATCATAATGAATTAATTAGATAATTTAAATCAATGTTTATGCATTCTTAACAAGAATACTTTCTAATACGTTTGCTACATCCTCACATTTGTCAGTAGCGTCTTCCATTGCTGATAACACTTCTTTCTGTTTGATAAGCATAATGGCATCTTTTTCATATTCAAAAAGATCAGCTACTGCTTTATCAAAAATATAATCGGCTTTATTCTCCACACTATTAATACGAACGCAAGAGTCTGTAATGTTACGGATGTTTTTTAAATCTTTTAATTCGTATAATGCCTTTGCAACATGTTCAGTCGCTTCAAGGATTAAATCAGTCAATTCAATCATTGGTTCAGTAGGTTTATCTACTTTATATAATTGAATGCGATTGGATGCACCGTGTATGAAATCAGCAACATCGTCCAATGAACTTGCTAATGCGTGAATATCTTCTCTGTCAAAAGGAGTTATAAAATTACGCCCTAGTTCCATATGAATCTGATGTGTGATGTTATCACCTACATGCTCTAAATCTTCAAGTTTTTTAGAGATAGATTTTCTATCTTCGATGTTGGGTGAATTTACCAATTCCTTCAACAATTTAGCCATATCGATTAAATTGGCACCAGCTTGTTCAAATAATGGAAAGAACTTTTTATCCTTTGGGACAAAGTACTGAAAAATACTGTTTAATGACATATTCTTATATTTTCACCAAATGTATGATCTTAATGTTAAGTTAATGTTAAGTCTTCCTATATTTTTTTAGGTGTTACCTTTAGCTTTTTCTAAAGTAAACCCAAATGTAGTACCTATTCCTTCTGTACTTCTTGCGTGAACGGTCTGTTGATGTGCTTCGATAATGTGTTTTACGATGGATAATCCTAGTCCAGAGCCACCTATATCTCTTGATCTACTTTTGTCGGTACGGAAAAATCGCTCAAATACTCGAGAAATATTTTTCTCTTCTATTCCAAATCCATTATCTGTAATTTCAACTAGTATTTGATCAAATAGGGGGTAGATGTTAATTTTAGTTTTACCATCTTGCTTACCATACTTGATTGAATTGTCAATTAGATTGACGAGTACTTGTTGTATTCGTTGTTTATCAGCTTTAACATAGATTGGGCTATTGTTTTTTATATCGATAACTATGTCTATGTTTTGTTTCCGTGCTTTGTCTATTAAATGATCGACAGTCTCTAGAATGAGTTCTATGACATCAAATTTTTCTTTATTAATGGTGATTTGACCAGTCTCTAATTTTGAGATTTGATCAAGATCGTTTAATAAATATGTCAGCCTATCAATATTTCGGGAGGCTTTGTTCAGGAAGTTGTTTGCCATCTCAATATCATCTTCAATCATACCATCCTTAAGCGTCTCGATGTATCCTTGAATTGCAAATAATGGAGTCTTAAATTCATGTGAGATATTAGATAAGAATTCTCTGCGGAATTTTTCTTGCGCCTTTAGTTGGTCTATTTCTGAAGATTTTTGAATAGCCCAATTTTTAACTTCACGCTCTGTGCTTAATATAGGATCCTCACTAGCATGTTCGGCAAGCAACACTTTCATGTCTTTACCTAGTTTTAGACTACGGATGAGTTTATATATGTTACTAATCCTATTTAGAATATGGCGATGAAGGATATTTGTAAGTAGAATGAAGGATATTATGAGTGAAACGACTGCAATAAAGGCAAAGTGTGTCCAGTTTTGGACATAAAAATAGCTTACACTTGCCAATGAAAGTGCTATTATAGCAGATATATAGAATACTAACAGTCTAAAGTTCATAAAAAAAGCTTCACATATGTGAAGCTAAATTACTTATATTAATGTTAAGATAATATTAAAAGCGTGCTATAACTGTTTTTCCTCCGACAACTTTATCGCCAATATTCACAGAAACTTTTGTTCCGACTGGTAAAAATACATCAACACGAGATCCAAATTTAATGAATCCAAACTCTTCACCTTGTTGAACTTGTTGTTCCTCTTTTACGTACCACACAATTCTACGTGCTAATGCACCTGCAATTTGACGGAAAAGAACTTCGACACCATTAGATTTTTTAACAACGACAGTCGTTCTTTCATTCTCAGTAGAAGATTTCGGATGCCAAGCGACTAAAAATTTACCTGGATGATATTTAAAATATGATACAATTCCAGAAATGGGATTCCTATTCACGTGAACATTAATTGGCGACATAAAAATTGATACTTGTAATCTTTTGTCATTAAAATATTCTGATTCTTCAGTCTCTTCAATAACCACTACTTTACCATCAGCGGGACACAATACTGCATTTTCGTCTAAGGCTATTATTTTCTTAGGGCTGCGGAAAAATTGAACTATTGTAATAAATAAAAATGCTGATAAAAGATATAAAAACCATTTAACATATTGATTTGCATCAAAATAATCAGCTGTAGCGTTGATTATAAAAATAAATAAAACTACTAAAGCTAAACTTGTATACCCTTCTTTATGAAATTTCATGAATCTCTGTTTTGTGCAAATATAAACAACTAGGTGGAATAATAAACTATTGTCCCTTTTCTCTTTTTATGTCCAAGTGACTTAATCTTAGATTTCCATTGTTGTTGATAAAGTCTCCTGTTATTGTAATGTTGTCTTTTATAGGTTCTCCATTCAATATTGAAGGAATAAAATATCCTATAGCATTGAATATTCCCATAATTCTGTTTTTAACATTTTTATTTAAATCATCGGGACTATTTATTAACTCGATATTTGAAGGAAACCCTTTTTTGGTTACGGCATATTTAACTTCAACTTGAAAGGAGGTATTAGGAATATTGAACGTAAACGTACTTAGGTTGTGATTAATCTTTCTGGCGGTAAAATTCTTAAAGCCACTATATTCATCAAAAGAACAATTATTGAATATAAATAATTCACTCCTGCCAAAAAAATCAGAAGGAACCAATTGGAAGTCTTCATATGGGATGAATAATCCGATGAAGTCAGGAGATAGGTGACTTGAGGTTCTTTTCTCGTCAGCAAATGTTTCTGTAAAGACTTGGACAAGTTCTTTTTTCTTTCCATCGGTAATAAAAGATGTAGACCAATTGCCATCAGGTTTTCCATTTTTAATAATACCCTTTGTATTGTAACTGGCATAACCATGATCCGTGAACCCTTTTATAGGTATGTTTATATTGTATTTACCTTCACCGGACTTAATTTTTTGATTGCCAAATGTATCCCAAAAGTCTACGAACTTGAAATCTGCACTATCTAATGATATTACTAACATAGGTTTTCCATCAGGATAATAGTAGCTCCATAGCCCAGATTCGTCATTATCAATAAAGGTTGATTTCCATTTCACTTTTCCATTAGGATGATAAGCCGTGAATGCTCCGTCTTTTTTTCCATTCTTATAGAATCCATGAAGGATTAATTTCCCTTGATTATTGAAGTCTTTGAATTCTCCGTGAAACCTTAAAGTGATTGTATCAAATTGTGCTACACGCTCAATTGATTTAAATTCACAGTTCTTATCAACTAAAAAATAGTTGTCATCATAAAAGAACCTGGTGTAGTCATTATTTATCTTTTCCTTGAAGACAATGTCTTGTGCATAGGAAAAGAAATTAATAAGAAAGAATACAACAAAGAAGCAATATTTTTTTACCATAATACCTAAATTGTTAGTGCGCTTCTAGCCAATTACTTCCTTCTCCGATTTCTACCTCAATCGGTACGCGCATAGTAATAGCGGATTTCATTCTATCTAAGATAATATTTTTAAATGAATCTATCTCATGTGTAGGAACATCAAAAACCAACTCATCATGCACCTGCATAATCATTTTGCCTGTGAGTCCTTGTTCATTGATATCATTTTGAATATTGATCATTGCGACTTTGATCATATCTGCAGCTGAACCTTGTATTGGCGCATTAATTGCATTTCGTTCTGCAAAACCTCTTACAGTCATATTTGCGGAATTGATATCCCTTAGATAACGGCGACGTTTTAAAATTGTTTCTACATATCCGCGTTCCTTGGCAAATTCAACAGCTTTGGACATATACTGCTTGATACCTTGGTATTGATTGAAATATTGTTCAATAATTTCAGCCGCTTCACGGCGAGGTATTCCTAAACTTTGAGAAAGACCAAAAGCCGATTGACCATAGATAATACCAAAGTTCACCGCTTTTGCATTGCGACGTTGATCAGAGGTAACCTCATCTAAAGAAACGCCATAAACACGAGCTGCTGTAGCTTTGTGAATATCAAGTCCTAATGAAAAAGCTTCTAGCATATTTTCATCCTGGCTTAATTCAGCCATGATACGCAATTCTATTTGTGAATAATCGGCTGAAAGTAATACATGGTCTTGCGACCTTGGAATAAATGCTTTGCGTACCTCTCGTCCTTTTTCTGTACGAATTGGGATATTTTGTAAATTGGGGTTTGTCGAACTTAAGCGCCCTGTGGCAGCTACAGCTTGATTGTATGACGTATGAATTAATCCTGTATTCGGATTGATCAACGTTGGGAGAGCGTCCACATAAGTAGATTTTAGTTTTTGATATTGTCGAAAATCTAGAATATCTTGTACAATATCCGATTTGTGTGCTAACGCCAACAAAATATCTTCACCAGTTTTGTATTGACCTGTTTTCGTTTTCTTTGCTTTGGGGTCGAGTTGAAGTTTGTCGAATAAAACTTCTCCGAGCTGTTTTGGTGAGGCGATATTGAATTTCACCCCAGTTTTTTCGTAAATACTGTTTTCAAGAGTAGCAATGTCTTTTTCAAGAGATTCAGAAAAAGTTTTTAGTGTATCGACATCAATTTTAACGCCGTTTTTTTCGATTTCAGCCAATGTATAAACGAGTGGAAATTCCACGTTTTGAGCCAAATCTTGTGTTTCAGTTTCTTTTAATTGCGGCACTAGTTTTTCATACAATTGCCATGTTATATCCGAGTCTTCAGATGCGTACTCTTTGATTTTTTCAATTTCCACATCACGCATATTGCCTTGGTTTTTACCTTTACTACCAATCAATTCTGTGATAGAAACTGGTGTGTAGCCAAGATAAGTTTCAGCCAATATATCCATACCGTGACGTGTATCTGGATCAATTAGGTAGTGAGCCAACATCGTATCAAATAATTCTCCTTTTACTTGAATGCCGTATTTTGCCAATAAAAGAATATCATATTTGATGTTTTGTCCAACTTTTGTGATGTCTTTGTCTTCCAAAACTGGTTTGAAAATATTGACAATTTGCTGTGCCTGCTCAGCATTTGCTGGAGTTGGCACATAGTAAGCTTTCCCTTTTTCGAAAGAAAAGGATAAACCGACTATTTCAGCGGTTAGCGCATCCAGGCCGGTTGATTCTGTATCGAAGCAGAATATTTTTTGTTTAGATAAATCAGTAGCTAATCCCTCTATTTCTTTAATATTCTCGACTAATGTGTACTTGTGCGGCGTATTGTGAATGTTGTTTGCAGCAGAAGTAGGGATATCTTCTGATTCATTTGTGTTGTCTGTTGTCGCGATTGGTGCAGCAAATAGATCCATTTGAGCGGAAGTATTTTTAGCACTATCTACTACTGTAAAATCTTCTCCAAAAACACGCTTTCCTAGAGTTCTAAATTCTAGTTCTGCAAAAAATGGTTCTAAAATTTCTTTATTTGGCTCGATCACTTTGAGGCTTTCCTCATCTAATTCTACAGGGACGTCAAGAAGGATAGTTGCTAATTTTTTAGAAATAAGACCCTGTTCGGAGAAGTTGATAACATTTTCCTGCTGCTTTCCTTTAAGTTTGTCCGCATTTGCAATTAGACCTTCTACAGAACCATATTCTTGAACGAGCTTCTTCGCTGTTTTTTCACCAATTCCTGGTATGCCCGGAATATTATCTACTGCATCGCCCCACAGGCCTAGGATATCAATGACTTGCGATACATCAGTGATTTCCCATTTTTCCAAGATCTCAGGTACACCTAATACTTCTGCTCCATTTCCCATACGCGCAGGCTTATAGATGAAAATATTGTCAGATACCAACTGACCGAAATCTTTGTCTGGTGTCATACAATATACCGTAAAACCTTCTAGTTCCGCTTTCTTTGCTAACGTACCGATGATATCATCGGCTTCATAGCCATCTTTTGTAATTAGGGGGATATTGAATCCTTCAATAAGTTTGAATACATAAGGAATTGACTTAGCTAAATCCTCTGGCATCTCTTGACGGTGTGCTTTGTACGCTTCGAATTCGATATGGCGATTTGTTGGGGCTGCAGTATCGAAAACAACGGCTAAATGCGATGGATTTTGATTTTTCAAAACATCCAATAAGGTGTTGGTAAAGCCCAAAATAGCACCAGTATTTAATCCATATGAAGTCAAACGAGGCACTTTGCTTAATGCAAAGTAAGCTCTATAAATAAGAGCCATTCCGTCTAGAAGAAATAGTTTTTTCACCTAATATATATTTATGTGTACTTACAAAGGTAATAAAATGAATAAGGCTGATATTAACAAATTTTTGCGACTTTTGTAGGAATGTCATTTCAAATATAATTGAGACAAAATCGCATGAGAGGATTGGTAATAAAATCTACAGGAAGTTGGTATCAGGTACAAGATGAGCTGGGGAATCAATACGATTGTCGTATAAAGGGTAAATTTAGAACCAAAGGTATTAAAACTACTAATCCTATTGCTGTAGGTGATTGGGTGAATTTTGAATTGGAGGCTGATCAAAACACGGGGATAATTACAGAACTAGAGCCAAGAAGAAACTATATTATTCGTAAATCGGTGAACCTTTCTAAGCAAACACAAATAATCGGGGCAAATCTAGACCAAGCAATATTAGTGGTCACATTAGCATCACCACCGACTTCATTAGGTTTCATAGATCGTTTTTTGGTGACTGCGGAAGCGTATAGCATCCCTGCAATTTTGGTGTTCAATAAACTGGACTTATTTAGTGATGAGGGTTTAGAAATTTTGGCGGACTACAGAGGAATTTATGAAAAACTAGGATATCCTTGTTATCAGGTATCGGCAGCAGAAGGAACAAATATAGACGATGTTATAGCTCTTTTGAAAGATAAAGTGACATTGGTCTCAGGGCATTCTGGTGTAGGGAAATCTACGTTAATTAATAGCATCGTTCCGAAAGCGTCTTTGCGAACAGGGAATATTTCGGATTCGTCTGATAAAGGAAAGCATACAACCACCTTTGCTGAAATGATACAGCTGCCTTTTGGAGGAAAATTGATTGATACTCCAGGTATTCGTGAATTGGGCATAGTAGATATAGAAAAGCAAGAATTGTCTCATTTCTTTCCCGAGATGCGTGCTTTTCTGAATAAATGTAGATTTAATAATTGTATACACATTAATGAACCAGGGTGTGTGGTGTTAGATGCGGTTGAGGCTGGACATATCGAATCATCTAGGTATGAAAGCTACATTAGTATGTATAATAATGATGACAACAGGAGTTAACTAATAAGCCGTTAATGGACTGAAAACAAAAAGCGTTGTATATTGTTTTGTTATAAATCAATATACAACGCTTTTTCTATGAGACCAATTTGGAAGTGGATACTGGGAATTATTGCAGCTATCATTGTTATACTAATTTCGGTAGTGTGGTATTATAGTCGTAACTGGAAGCCAATAGTTGAAACTAAACTCAAAGAGGTAGTTTACAACTCTACTAATGGTCTTTATTCACTTCGATATGATGATTTAGATTTGAATATCGGATTGGGAAATGTCACTCTGACGAATGCTGAACTCATTCCTGATTCTGTCGTCTACCAAAAAATGATATTGTCGAAAGATGCACCAAATAATCGGTTTCACATTAAATTAAAAGCACTAAAAGTCCGTCGATTCAATTTGATGGATGTGATTTCTAAGAAAAAGTTGAATATCAAGTCTATTTCTTTTGAAGAGCCAAATATTCATTTGTTGAGTGAACATCATTCCTTTAATGATACGATCAGTAATAAGCCTAAAAAAACACTCTATGAGAATGTGAAAGATATTTTCTCATCTGTAAATGTGAAGGATATAAATATTGAAGATGTCAAGTTTAAGTATTCGAAGTTTGAGGAAGGAAAGCAAAGTAGTATTGATTTGGATAAGATTACGATCAAGGTTCATGACGTATTAGTCGATGAAACATCATTGCAAGACAGCACAAGGTTTTTCTATACTAAAATGGTTGATGTTGATATTCCGGGCTTTGAATATGATTTGCCAGATGGTTTTTACAAAGCAAAATTTAAAGGGCTGAAGATTAATACTCGTGACCAAAATATATTGCTTACAGATGTCGTTTATCAACCTAAGATGAATAAGGCATCATTTTATAAACAAAAGAATCAAAATGTGACCATGGCCGTGATGAAGTTCGATACGTTGCGCGTGGAACGTTTAGATTTCAAAGCTCTAATTGATAATCAACAAACAATCGCTTCTAAAGTTCAACTTAAAAATGGTACAGTTGATTTATATGCAGATAAGCGTTACCCCAAATATCCAATTGTAAAAGTCGGTAGATCTCCACATCAACAGATAATGAAAATGAAGAAATTACTTCATTTGGATACAGTTGTAGTCGATAATATATCCATAACGTATCATGAAATGAGCGGTAAGTTCTTCAGAGAAGGGTCAATAAGTTTTAATAACGCCAATGGTGTATTAACTAATGTAACGAATGATTCTTTGGCACTGAAAAAGGATAAGTATATGCGAGCCGATTTGCGCGCAAAAATTATGAACGCAGGGAATATTCATATGAAGTTTGGGTTTGATATGTTAAGCAAAACAGGACATCATACTTATAGCGGCACATTGGGCGCCATGCAAGCTACGTCATTTAATCGAATCTTGGCGCCTTTACTCAATGTTGAGTTGGCCTCTGGAAATATTAAAAAGATATCTTTTAATATGGAAGGGACAGATCGGAAGAATTGGGGGGAATTTAGATTTGATTATAGTGACTTAAAGATTAGTTTGCTCAATAAAAGGGATGAAAATGGTGAGCAATCTTCAAAAAAGGTTGTTTCATATCTTGTCAATCATCTATTGATCAACGATAGTAATCCTGACAACAAAGGGGTATATACTATAGGTAAGATAAATTACACACGGGTGCCAGAACATACTTTCTTCAAAACAGTGTGGCAAAGTTTGCTTGACGGTATCAAGCAGTGTGCGGGAATAAGTAAAGAGCGAGAAGCAAAATTAATGGGAACTGCTGAAACGGGTAAAGATGTTGTAGAAAAAGGAAAGCATATCGTCGAAGGCGCTAAGGATGTAGGAAAGAAAACAGGAAATTTTATAAAGGGAATTTTCAAAAAGGACAAGAAATCAGAGGAGGATTCTAAACAGTAATTGCTTATAAAGTAAAGTATATTACTATGTTTGTACTATGGAATCCATTGCCAGTTTTCTAAAGTTTGTATTCCGCTATCGTCAGGGGATAGTCGACAGAGTGATGTTTTATGTAAGCATGATTTGTGCGCTTACAGTTATCGTTCATGTAGGGTATATAACCAATCCAAATATTGCTTTATACACAGGACAGGCTATAGTTATAATGTTTTATGGCTTGTTTTTCATGGAACTGCTTCGTACAGGCTCGTATATTTATGCAAGTCAGCGTATCAATGTGTCCCAATATTCGGGTATAGTTGTAGTCACCAGCATCTTTGTTATTGTCTTGGCCCGTATAAGCGGGGTTGATTTCCTATCTTATTTCGCAAGAGATGAATGGATGTATTTTGGGATTGGTGTAATATTTCTGTCTGAGCTATCGAAGAGTAGCCTTTTCTTTGATAATTTTTATTTTAATCCTACAATATTATTTGTAATCAGTTTTATAGGTTTGATTTTGATTGGCACATTATTGTTGATGTTGCCACGTACCACATTGCATGCACCACTCAGTTTTGTAGACGCATTTTTTATGGCAACAAGTGCGGTTTGTATCACTGGATTGGCAGTTACAGATATATCGAGTAATTTTTCTCTTTTTGGACAAAGTGTGATTTTGACGCTCATTCAAGTGGGAGGCTTAGGGATTATGACGTTTACAGGTTTCTTTGGTTATTTCTTCTCAGGTGGGTTTTCCTTTAAAAATCAACTAATGTTTGGAGAAATATTAGGTGAAAACAAGCTAAATTCTGTCATTTCTACATTATTGACTATTATATCTATTACGTTACTTTTCGAATTAATTGGAGCGGTATTTATCTTTTTTTCAATTGAATCAGCACATTTTGACAATGTAGGTCAGCAAATTTTCTTTTCTGTTTTTCACTCCATATCATCATTTTGTAATTCTGGCTTTACGATATTGCCTGATGGTATTGCAAATGATAATTATAGGTACAACTATGGTTTTCAAATTGTGCTCGCACTGATATTTGTTTTGGGAGGTATGGGATTCGGAACGGTTTATAATTTTTATACGTATGTCAAATCTCAAATCGAAGCATTAATTCAGGCTGTAGTTAATAAGAAGCGATTCAAACACAAAGCGCAGCAGTTTTCTTTCAATACAAAGTTTATTGTTCTTTGTAATATGGTCGTGCTTGTGTTGGCTACCGTGTCCTATTATGTGATGGAGCAAAATTATACTTTATCAGAAGATAAAAGTGTGATTGGCGAGTGGGTGACTTCTTTTTTTATGGCAAATGCATCGCGCTCAGCTGGTTTTAATAGTGTAAACATCAATTTTCTAAATATTCCAACCCTAATAATGATTACTACGCTTATGTGGGTGGGAGTTGCTCCAGGGTCAACTGGTGGGGGGGTAAAGGTGACAACAATTGCTTTGGCCTTTATGAATATAATTGCATTAGCAAGAGGTAAAGATTCAATTGAGATTTTTAGACGTAGAATAGCTGCAGAGTCAATCAATAAAGCATTTGCTATTATAATTCTTTCGGTGTTGACGATTACCTTTTCTTTTATATTGCTCAATGTGACTGATCCACAACAAGAGATGATTCCATTGTTGTTTGAAGTCGTCTCTGCGTATACAACATGTGGACTTAGTATGGGGGTTACGCCATCATTGAGTGCTGCAGGAAAATTAGTGGTAATCATCACCATGTTTGTGGGGCGTGTGGGGATGTTGACATTGCTTGTGGCGTTTATCAAGAATACAAAAAACAAAAGTTATATTTATCCAACAGAAAAGCTACTTTTCTAGTTTTTATATGAAAAAGGCAATAGCATGAAATATATTATTTTAGGATTGGGACATTTTGGTCGTTCATTAGGAATACATCTTACAGAACTGGGACATGAGGTGATAGGTGCTGATCTCAATATTCAGATTGTCGAACAATTAAAAGATAAAATTACACATACAGTTTGTCTCGACACTACAGATAGGGAAGCGGTAAGTTCGCTGCCATTGAAAGATTGTGATGGTGTCATCGTTGCAATTGGTGAAGATGAGGGGGCGACATTAATGACTACAGCTCTCGTGAAACAATTGGGCGTAAAGCGGATAATTGGACGCGTAGTTTCGGATTTGCAACGTACCGTTATGGAAGCTATGCAGATCGACGAATACATCATGCCTGAGGAAGAGGCGGCAGAGCGTTTAGCAATGCGTTTGGATAATATTGATATTGTAGATTCATTCAAAGTCTCAGATAAATACCAAATCATCGAGACGAAAGTGCCAAATAAATACGTGGGTCTTACATTACGCGAGGCCGATCTAACGAATAAGTATAAAGTTATTGTGTTGACCACTGTAAAAGTATCTGAGGGTTTGCACAAAGAGGCTTCGGGTATCGCAAAATCAGATACTGTCTTACGTGAAAATGATCTATTAGTCGTTTTTGGCGAATTATCCGATATTAAAAAGTTAATTGAAAAAGGAAACTAATCATCAAAGTCATAGTAATTATTAAAATCAATTCTATATTTTTGGGCTTTGACAAAAAATAACCACTAAATTATACATGAAAAATTGGTTTAAAGATAACTCCTCACATTTAATCGTCATTGCAATATTTTTTGCTTTAGTGTTTTTCTATTTTTCGCCAGTTTGGCAAGGTAAAACCCTATCGCAACATGACGTGGTACAGGCTATAGGTAGCCAAAAGGAGCTTTTCGATTATAAGGCAAAAGATGGTCCTGCACCCAATTGGACAAACTCCATGTTTGGTGGTATGCCAACTTTTCAAATTTGGTATGAACATGCAACCAACGTTGGGACATACATTAACCGTGCTATTAAATCAGTTTTTCCAGTTCCGGCAGATATAATTTTAATTTATCTATTAGGAGGTTATTTCTTATTAAGTGTATTACGTGTTAAACCATGGTTAGCTGCGGTTGGGGCAATAGCAATAGCTTTCTCGTCCTATAATTTCATTTATATAGAAGCAGGACATCTCAATAGAGCCTATGCAATAGCCTATTTAGCACCAATTATAGGCGCTGTAATCATGTGTTATCGCGGAAATAGGTTGTGGGGTTCTATTCTATTAGCATTGTTTTTAGCTTTAGAAATTCGTACGAACCACGTCCAGATGACGTATTACCTATTTATAGCGTTGTTGATTTATGTTGGTTTCGAATTGTACTATGCTATTCGTGACAAAAAATTACCAGAATTTGCGAAAAACACAGCTGTCCAAGTAGGTGCAGTGCTAGTTGCAGTTGCAGTAAATGCTACAGTATTATTCCCTACCTACGAATACAGTAAATTGACGACTAGAGGCAAAGCAAATATTACTAAAACAGATGATGGAAAGGCTTCTGCCGGTCTTGACAAAGAATATGCGTACGCATGGAGTCAAGGCGTTGGTGAAAATTTAACATTGTTAATACCTAATGCTTATGGAGGTAAATCAGGTGGTTTATTAGACGAAGAGTCACATGTAGCTAAGTTTTTTACAAGTGTAGGTGCGCCACAACAACAAGCTGTTCAGTATGCTCAAGGTATACCTACATATTGGGGAGATAAGTCATTTACTTCTGGCCCATGGTATTTTGGAGCAGGTATAATTGCTTTATTTATTCTAGGATTATTTCTTGTAAAAGATAGGTTAAAGTGGTGGATTGTATCGGCAATAGTCTTGACAATGTTATTAGCATTGGGAGAAAACTTCCCTATAGTATCTGATATATTCTTCGATTATGCGCCATTGTATAATAAGTTTAGAGCACCAGAATCAATACTTATTATTCCTTCTATATTGATTCCATTGTTAGCGGTTTTGGCTGTACATGAGTTGATTCTTAGAAAAGACGAAATAGTTGACCTTGATAAAAAGGTGCTATATAGTTTCGGAGGTGTTGCGCTTTTGTGTCTAATAGTTGCGATAATACCAAGTCTCTTAAGCTTCAAAATAACTGATCATCAAAACTTCGTGGCGATGTTAGGACAGCAGCTTGGTGATGCGGGTATGGCAAATCAATTGGCGGATGCTTTGGTAAAGGATAGAGCGGACTTGGCTTCAGCTGATGCATGGCGTTCGTTCTTTATCGTCGTGATTATTCTTGCTTTAATCTTTGCATTTATAAAAAAGAAGCTATCTGCTACCGTCTTAGTAATTGTACTTGGGGTGGTAACGTTGGTGGATTTGTGGACGGTGGACAGACGCTATCTAAACAATGATACATTCGTTGATAAGAGTGTTTTAAAGAATCCTATCGAAGAGCGTGAGGTTGATCAATTGATAAAATTGGATAAAGATCCAAGCTACAGAGTGTTGGACTTAACGACAAATCCATTCTCAGATGCTAAGGCTTCTTTTTACCACAAAAGTCTAGGTGGTTACCATGCCGCGAAATTAATGCGTTTTCAAGAGATATTAGAGCACCAATTTAATGGAGCTATTAATGAAGACGTGTTGGATATGTTCAACGTACGTTATTTGATTTCTAAAGATCCACAAAATAATGTAGACCGTATTCAGAGACGTTCGACAGCAGCAGGTAATGCATGGTTTGTAGATAAGGTAACTTTTGTAAAGGACAATAACCAAGAAATGCAAGCTATTAGTAGTTTCGATCCTTCAAAAGAAGCTTTTGTACATGAGGAGTTCAAAAGTAAAATCGACGAGAAGCGTTTAAGATTAGCAAATAATGCATCAATTAAATTGACTTCTTATCATCCAGATAGAATGGAATATGAATATAGCGCACCTAATGATGTGTTTGCGGTGTTCTCTGAAGTTTATTACGAGAAGGGATGGAAGGCTTATGTAGACGGGGAAGAAGTACCTATCTTACGTGCCGATTATATCCTTCGTGCACTTCAATTGCCTGGAGGGAATCATAAAGTGGAATTTGTATTTGATCCATCAACGGTGAAAATTAGCAATATTGTTTCTCTAATCGGATCTATTGTTTTGGTTTTAGGGTTAGTAGCAGGAATATTCCTTACTCTTAGACGGAAAAAACAATCCGTATAAAAAACAGAAAAGGCTTTTCATTTGAAAAGCCTTTTCTGTTTTAAAACAGTTTTAATTGTGGCTTACTCACCGTGAAAGTTTTACGGTGATGTATAGTTGATCCTATTTCCAAAACAGCATTTCTATGTTTTACAGTTGGGTATCCTTTGTTTGTTGCCCAGTCATAAGCTGGAAATTCCTTCCCAAGTTCAATCATATAGTCGTCTCTATACGTTTTTGCTAATATCGATGCGGCAGCTATTGAGAGGTATTTTCCGTCACCTTTTATTATACATTGATGAGGGGTGTCTTTATACGGGATAAATCTATTCCCATCGATTAATAATAATTCGGGCTTGACAGATAAAATATCTAGCGCCAAGTGCATTGCTTTATATGAAGCATTATGAATATTTATCCTATCGATTTCTTGTGGACTGACCGTCATCACTGCATATGCTAATGCATCACGCTCGATAATAGGTCTTAGTGCCATTCTTTTTTTTTCTGACAGCTTCTTGGAGTCATTTAAGATAGGGTTGTAATAGTCTTTTGGGAATATGACTGCTGCTGCAAATACAGGGCCTGCAAGGCAACCTCTACCAGCTTCGTCGCAACCCGCTTCAATCAAATCCTCTTGATAATGTGATAATAACATAGTAGTTCTATATGTAACTTCTCTGTGATAAGTTAGAAAATTGTAGACTATACAATAAGTAATTGTTTTTTTTGTAACACAGTTAAACCTTGTCAGTATCTTGCCGTCTAACTAGATTGTAAAAATAAGCAGAAAAACTAATGTATAAACTTTCTTTTATTTTATTATGCTTTATTCTACCTAACCTATCATTTGCACAGAAAAACAAAAAAGTTAACTATACTTTTTCAAATCTAAGTACAATTGAAGTAGATGGCTATCTAACAGAATGGGGTGATGCATTGCATACCGCCTATGGTGACTTATTTCGTTTTGGGGTAAATGAACATAATGGGGAGTTAGTTGTTGCTATAGAAGTTGAGGATGAGCAATTATTGCACGAGGTGTTTCGTAGTGGCTTTTTTATTAATATAAGTTACGATGATAAAAAGAAAGATGGTGCTCGATTCTATTTTCCGTATTGGGACAGGGAGAGAAAAAGAGCGCTAATCAATAATGAGGAGTTAGTACCTGAAAATATTGCAGATGAGTTCTTAAATAATGTCAATGGATATTATGTAATGGGGTTTGGAAAGGTGAGAGATGGATTGTTAACATTGGATAATGATTATAATATCCGTGCCGAAGTCAAATACATCGATAAAAAGATGTTGCGATATGAAGCCCGAATACCTCTGGATTTGGTAGGCGTCAAAAGCAACAAAATAGCTGTTCAAGTTGGTGTTTCAACACAATTTATGCTTATGAAGAAAGCTCAACAAAATTCGAATGTAAGGAACAATACCTCATATTATCAGTTTATGAGAGGAAGGCCTATGGTACAAAATACGTTAAAGAATCCATTTAAAGGAGATACGGATGTTTGGATTATAGATGAATTTAAAAAATAGTTACACACATAATATTATGAGGTTTTATAGAGCGATTTTAGCTGTATTTTTTTTAAGTCTGGGTTTTAATTTACATGCCCAGTCTAACAAAGTAGTTCAGGGATTGTTGCGTGATTCATTATCACGTATAGTGTCTGGCGCTACGGTTCAATTAGTGTCTGTTAATGACACGTTGAATACTAGTTCTTCTGTGGGAGGGATTTACACATTTAATAATGTTAAATCTGATATCTTCAAGATCAGGATTACTACTCTAGGTTTTCAACCTTACGAGAAGGAATATACATACCCCAAGGGTGAATCTCGAATGCTTGTTCCTACGATAGAATTAACGCCAGTTGCGAACATGATCGAGGAGGTGGTAGTAAATGGTGTAGTAACTGTTCAGGTTAAAGGTGATACGGTCGAGTACGCCATGGATAATTTGAAATTACGTCAAGGAGCAGTGGCAGAAGACGCATTAAAAAAATTGCAAGGTGTAGATGTAGATAAGGATGGTAATGTAACTTCACAGGGCGAGCAAGTGACTCGTGTACGTATCAACGGTAAAGATTTTTTTGGTGGTGATGTGAAAACAGCTACCCAAAATTTACCTGCTGACATTATCCAAAAAATACAAGTTGTGGATGATTTTGGTGATATGGCAAATCTTACTGGTAACAAGTCTGGTGAGTCTACTAAAGTTTTGAATATTCAAATTGATCCTAAATATAATAATGGTTACGCGACAACTTTACGCATCGGTGGTGGTACAGAAGAGCGTTACCAAACGACAGGAATGTTTATGGGCTTCAAAGAGAAGTCTCAGGTGTCTGTTTTGGGAAATTTAAATAATATGAATGCACCATTATTTGATTTCAATGCGATGGGAGGAGGAGCACGTGGCCGTCAAGGTGGTGGCGGAGGTCGTGGTGGAGGTATGTTTGGCGGCACAGAAGGGATTACGAATACTGGTTCAATTGGTGTGAATATTCGTCATGATTTTTCAGAAACATTGAAAGCTTATGGTTCGTATTCTTATGGACGTGATGATAATAATACCTTGTCGAACTCTTTTACTGAATATATAGGTCAAAATATAACGGAGGGAGATACAACAGATAACAATAGTATCCAAGGTAGCCATCGTTTTGAAGGTAATTTGGAGTGGAATATCACAGATAAAGATTATATCAAGATCACACCTCAGATTGGCTTTAACGATAATAAAACAGAAAATTCGGCTAATTCTATTTTATACAACAATAATATATTGGATTATAATCAGATTCGTACTTCTGATAATAAGTCTACAAGTCCACGCTATAATTTTTCTGGTTTATATAATAGAAGACTAAATGACAAAGGGCGTAATTTATTTTTCAACTTTAATTATGATAACGCTTCCACAACTAATGAATTTAATCAAGTATTAGATCGTTTGACATATGATCCAGCAAATCAAAATACGGCAATTGGGGAAATTTACGAACAAACTATTCGTGAGGCATTGAACAAAAGCTGGAACGCAGGAGCTTCTGTATCTTATTTAGAACCATTATCAGAGAAAAGTAAATTGGAGTTATCTTACGATTATAATACCAATGATTACGATAATGATGATGAGCAAAGTGCATTCAATCAAGATGGTAGTGCATTGCCAGGTCAAAAATTAAACTTTGATTACAATTATGACTATGGATTCACTACGCACAGATTTGGCGCAAGCTATATGTTCGAAAATGAAAAAGTAAAATATTCATTAGGAGCTGCTGTACAACCTTCTCAACTTAAAGGTTTAGCACGTTCGGTGAGTGAATCAGTAAATATAGATCGCTCTAACTTTAATATCATTCCAATTGCACGTTTCGAATATAAATTCTCTCGTCAATCCAATATTACAGTTAATTATTCTGGACGTTCTGCTGAGCCAGGAATCTCGCAAATATTGCCTTTTGAAGTGAGTACAAATAGAACGACTACAACTTTAGGTAACCCGAGTCTTGACCCAGAATTTAGACATTCGATGAATGTAAGATTCAGAACGGGCGATTTTCAAAAGGGCAAATCTTTCTTTGCGATGTTACGTTCGGAATTGACCCAAGATAAAATTGTCTCATTAAACAAACGCTATAGAGCTGGATCCGATGGTTTATTACAAGATATAGGTTACATTAATGAATCTGATCCAGTGTATAATATTAATTCTTTCTATCACTGGTCAAGGGCCTTTAAAGAGAAAACCTACAATATTATGTATGGTGGTGGTGTAAATTACTCACGTACTATTTCTTATTTGACAGATGATCAGGGTGCTAGCTTACAAAATAATGCACAAGCTGTAGGTTTCGATAAAGGCGTTAATAATAATACAACATTGACGCAAATGTTATTCTTTAGATATAATCCTTCTGAGAACTTAGAAATAAACCCTGGTGTACGATATAATTACACATGGACAAGCTCTACTTTACCAGATTTCGCAGCGGCAAATACACAAAAAATTACACCAAATATTATTGGTTCGGTAAATATTACACCGACTACAATTTTTGGGGCAGATGTTTCTAAGGAATTCAATACTGGATACCGTACAAATGCGAATCCATTTATTATTAACTCTTACATTGAGCAACGTTTCTTGAAAGATCAGCGCGCAACTATTCGTTTCCAAGGATTTGACTTGTTGAATCAACAGACAAATATCAATCGTACAGTTGGTGAAATCTTGAGAGATAGCCAAACAAATCGTTTAGCAAGATACTTTATGTTGACATTCACTTTCAAATTGCAAAAATTCTCAGGTATTAACCCAATGCAGAATCAAGAACAATTCCCAGGACATAGACGTCCTAGAATGTAATTTGAAAATACTATATAAGTAAAACGGCTGTAAGTTCTTACAGCCGTTTTGTTTTTATTACGTAGATTTGCCAGTCGTTTAAATTAATACTGAATGAAGGAATACAATCTTATCCAGCTGGATAATGGTATCAGAATATTATTACATTACCAAGATTCTCCGATTACACATACCTGTATGATAGTCAATGCCGGAGCGCGTGATGAGAGGGAAGGTAAGTTTGGTGTTGCACACTTCATTGAGCATTTATTATTTAAACGTACCGAGCGTCGTTCTACGAATCAAATATTAAACCGCCTAGAGCAAGTGGGGGGCGATCTCAATGCGTACACTACCAAAGAATATACTTGCCTACACGCTTCATTTTTGAATCCTCATCTTGAAAGAGCACTGGATCTTTTCGAAGATGTATTATTTCATTCTACGTTTCCTGCGAATGAGATTGAAAAAGAAAAAGGTGTTATCCTTGATGAGATGGCTTCGTACTTAGACAGTCCTGAAGAGTCTATTATGGATGACTTTGAGGATTTGTTATTTAAAGGAACGGGGCTTGGGCATAATATCTTGGGGTTAGAACAAGATTTGAAAGCTTTGCAAAAAGAAGATGTCATTGATTTCATGCAAAGCAATTATGATACAAACGAAATTGTAATAGCCATCGGAGGAAACTATTCGTTGGCTCAGGTTCAGAGATTTTCCAATAAAATTTTCGGGAAGATTAAATCTAATACGAGAGAAGGTCAAGAAGTAAAGATAGTTGAAAACTTAGGTCAAATCATTACAGTACAAAAACCGATCAATCAAGCTCACTATATGTTGGGCGTACAGACTTTTGGTATTTTTGATGATCGTAAAACCGCTATGTTGCTGTTAAATAATATGTTGGGTGGTTTCGGAATGAGTTCTATCTTGAATTTAGGGATCCGTGAGAAATATGGAATCGCCTATACGATAGAATCTAATTTCACTATGTATACTGACACGGGGCATTTCAATATTTATTTGGGTACGGATGAAGAAAAATTGAAAAAGGCTGTTGCCTTAGTTTTCAAGGAATTGAATAAATTGAAACAAGCTCCAATATCTGAATATCAATTAAAGCAGGCTAAGCAAAAGTTCAAAGGACAAATTGCCTTAGCGGAAGAGGGGCGTATGAGTATGATTATTGCGGAAGCAAAAAATCTCATCGATTACGGAAAAGTAGTGCCATTGCAAGACGTTTTTGATAAGATTGATGTTGTCTCAACGGAGGACTTATTAGAATTATCAAATCAGTATTTTGATGAATCGAAGTTGACATCTTTAAGCTTTGTGCCAGAAGAAGAATAGCTTTTCCACATATTTGTTATATTTGCCGAATATTTTCCATTAGATAATAACCTTTAACATAGAAAAATAAGTCGTGATGAAAACAGCTTACATTTTCCCAGGTCAAGGCGCTCAATTCGTAGGAATGGGTCAGGACCTTTACAATCTTAATGATGAAACAAAAGCTTTATTCGAAAAAGCTAACGATATTTTAGGATTCCGCATTACAGACATCATGTTCAATGGTACGGATGAGGATTTGAAACAAACTAATGTTACCCAACCTGCTATTTTCTTGCATTCGGTAATCTTAGCTAAAGCTTTAGGTAATAAATTTCAACCTGCGATGGTGGCAGGCCATTCTTTGGGTGAGTTTTCTGCATTAGTTTCTGCAGGCGCATTATCTTTTGAAGATGGCTTAAAATTAGTTTCACAGCGTGCGAATGCAATGCAAAAGGCTTGTGAACTACAACCTTCTACGATGGCTGCAATCTTAGGTTTGGATGATGAGACAGTTGAAAAAATCTGTGCGCAGGTGGAAGAGGTGGTTGTGGCAGCGAACTACAATTGTCCAGGTCAATTGGTAATTTCTGGATCGATCGAAGGGGTAGATAAAGCTTGTGCTTTATTGACTGAAGCAGGAGCAAAACGTGCATTGAAATTAAACGTAGGTGGAGCTTTCCACTCACCGCTAATGGAGCCTGCAAAAGTAGAATTGCAAGCAGCTATAGAAGATACAGATATCCAATCACCAGTTTGTCCTATTTATCAAAATGTGGATGCAAAAGCATATACTGATCCTCAAGAAATCAAAGCAAACTTAATTGCGCAATTAACTGGAGCAGTGCGTTGGACACAAACGGTACAAAATATGTTGGCTGATGGTGCCGAAGCATTTGTAGAAGTTGGTCCGGGTAATGTATTACATGGATTAGTAAAGAAAGTAGATAGACAAGTACAAACATCTTCTGCTTCAGTTGCAGAATAGTAAGCTATAACAGCATTAAAAATGATCTTTTGAATTTGGTCTTAGTGCCACAGTAACGAACGAGATAAAATAAGCTATAAAAGCAAAAGGGAGTATGTAGCAACGCTACATTCTCCCTTTTTTTAAAGATACAAGTTCAATTTAATTCTTCACTTGATTTAGTAATCTTGTACCATCCATGGCGCCCATCATTTTCTTCACTACATTACCTTTTGGATCTAAAAGGAAAAGAGTAGGAAAAGCAGTTACCTCATATTTTTTCATTAATTCAATACCCTCACCCTTTTCCATATCAATTTTAATCGAGACAAAGTTTTTATTGAAATAATCGCCAACAGCTTTTTCTTTGAACGTGTTTGCATCTAGCCATTTACATGGACCACACCAAGTCGTATAACAGTCTAAGAAAACTAATTTATTTTCTGCAGCAGCTTTATCTAATGCAGCTTGAAATGATAATTCTGAGAAAACAATGCCTGTTTTTACGGAAAGATTTTTTATCGCAGTTAGATAATGATTTTTTGTAGTTCCATTAAATGAATCTGCACGTTTTTGCCAGTACTCAATCAAAATTTTCTCGTCTTTGTTAGATAAGTCTTTAAACTCAGACAGAGATAAATCAGTCACGCGGAGTACGTTTGGATCCCACGAAGAACCGTGCGCATTTAAAATATTTACCATTCCTTCCATATTTCCTTGAGAGCGGAACTTAGCGAAATTATAAAAAACGTACGCTTTATCTTCTTTATTTATATCAAGTTTTTGCATCAATAAATACATCTCTAGCATTTTTTGCTCATTATATTCTTGACTACTTAATGACAGCTTAAAAAAAGATTTAGTAAACATATCAGAAATCAGCTTATAAACTACTTCTTGGCCATTTTCTTTAATAAATTTATCTTTATTGTTCGTTAAATAAGTAAAATAGAGATCATCAAAACTTCTTGTTTGAGCAGTGAAAATATCCCAATTTTCTTTTTTAGACCATGATTTAGGTTTTAACTTTTCAAATACTTGATCTAAAATTAAACGAGCCTCTTTGTTTTCTTCTGCGTAGCGCAATGTCGTATAGTATAATTTCAAAAATGCTACATCCCTTTTCCCTTTTGCGTATTGTGCTTTTAAGCCAATAAGAGATGTTTTAGGACTCAAAGCTTGCGCAACTCTTTCTTTGAATACAGGGATTTCGCTACCACCAACTATCCTATGGATTACTTCGCCATTGGCATCAAGTATCAAATAATGTGGCTGAGTCTGAATCTTATATTTTTCTGCTAATGTAATACCAGGGCCTTTAGTAACATCTGTAATGAATGTGACAAAATTATTATCTAACCATGTTGCAAATTCTTGATCAGAGAAAACTTTCTTATTCATGCCATGACAAGGTAATGCCCAATCTGCAAAACAGTTAAAAAACACCAATTTATTTGTTGCTTTTGCTTTAGCTAATGCTTCTTCAAAGGAATGTACGTATTTTACCTTCACATCAACTTTCACTTCATCACCATACATACTCTGTGAATGAACGGATACAATACTATTAACTATAAGTAATAGTCCTAATATGATTTTTCTCATTTTTGAGGGTTTAATTATTTTTAATTAATCTGATATGATAAGCAGCTTCTTTTTTTGAAGTTCCTCTCCATACACCATTCTTATTTCTCATAAAATTGCGCACGATTCCTAATTCAGTGGAATCGGTATCTTGCACAATTGTAGATGTCCAATAATAACCAGAAACGTCCTTATTCATAAAAGGTGTGCCATAAGCAAATGAGCCATATACTCGAGCACCCGCTAACTGCGCATCAAACCCAGAGGATTGATTGGTATTTATTAAGAAACGATCGGCTTTATCTCCTCGCCAAGTATTTAATTCCTCTAATTCTGTAGCGCTCATTCCTAAATTACTTTCCAAAATTTTCCAATCCTCATCAGTAGGTAGTCGCCATCCTTCTGGAGCTATGTGAGTTGTAGCTTCATGCTTATACATATAACCATAGCGTTTACTATAGTCATTATGCGTATTATCAGCATTTTTCAAATTTAGAGCAGCTTGTGCGATTGATGCAGGTACTAATAAATTATTGTTTATTCGTATTAATACATTTTGCACATTAGGGTAGGCTACCATTCTACCAATCATTACACTTGGCGTAAACATATTTATCAAATTTGTTAAGATAAATACAGGTTGTTGTGCTAAAGGTAATCCAGGAGGATTAACAATTTCGCCTTTGGCGATAGATGCTTTGACAGAATCCGCCCATACCGTTCTGTTTACAGTCAATTGAGTCAAAACGATGTTTGCTTCACCGTAGGTGTAGCAGCCTTCATAACTCCCTTTCGGAAGTCTATACCTGAGGTTTTCAGACATCCAAGTTTGGTCACCTATTTTTATAGTTTTATATGTATTCCCGTCACGGTCATCCGTAAATTCACCGTATGTAATATCTGGATTACTGATAGACAACTCAGAATCCTTTTTATTGCATGACTGTAATATAAAAATGGATATCGCTAGAACTATTAATTTTTTCATTGTCGATCTATAGTTTTATTAGTAATTTGTTCTCTATAATGTTTCTAACAATGCCGTACTTTTTCATCACTAATGGATATTTACCCCATATCTGCTCAAATTCTTCTGGTGAATATTTCAAGGTTTCTATCACATAGTCTTGTAAATCATAGGTAGCATTACTAGGTGTTTCTAAACCTTTAGTGGTATGGTTACCTTTGATAAAACCAAAACTACCAGCGACAGTGCGTGCATTGTTGCGCATAATTTCGAGCTCTTCAGCTGTATACCATCTCGCTCCAGACCAGTCGTCATACAGCATTTCCATGTCTCTCCATCCAATTACGAATTGTAATCCTTTTGGATCGTAAATTTTCTCCCATCCAAGACCGCCATACCAGACAGATTTTGAAACAGAAGAAAACAAAGCAACATCTTCAACATAATTGGTAATCTTACTTAATACCATTTGGCGCTTCATAAGTCCTGGTTGGTCGGCTAACTGTTTTGCTGTCCAATTTCCTGTCATTAAGATCGTACGAAATCCAATGTTGAATGTTGAGTTTCTATATGTTGTAGACAAAACACCTTGATTATACATACGCGTGGAATTAGTCACAAAAAATGAAAACGGGCGTAGAGATGGGCTAGCATCCTTTAAGTAAGTCTCTATAATATCTAAGGCCTTCATCTTTTGCTTATCGTCAGTCATATAATCAAATTCGTACGTGTTTTTATTATAAGAGTGAAAAGACCACGATAAATCTATCTTTTCATAGTTGTAGATTGGATTTCCTTGTACATCATCCATCACATGAACACGTCCAATTGTATCATTGAAATAAACTGGTACACCAAATTCTTTATATATGTTATAAGTTCGATGCTGAACAGAATCATTTGGGTTATCTATAATCGCATAGATGTTCTCAAATTGTAAAACTGGTGTGATTTCCTCATCCTTTTGACAGCTAGCAAGCACAAATGCGCTAGCAATAATTATTAATAATCTTTTCATAATTAATGATTAAAAGGGATTTCTAAAATAGATTTTCTACCTTCTCTTGGATTGTTCGGCATAGATCTATCGAATTCTAAAACCGATTTCGGAATGGCAAAAGTATAAGCTAAATCATCTTGATTTAATTTGTAAACTACTGTTTTAACGGCTCTATTTCTATCATTCCAATCATAAGCATTAAATACATGGATGATATCCTTCTTATAGGCAAATTGTTCTATTGTAGCATAGCGGCGTAAATCAAACCATCGGTGACCTTCGAAACAAAGCTCTTTGCGACGTTCGTTGCGAATCTCTTCTAATAAAACGGCCTTATCAGATGCAATCACTGGAACAGATGCCATACGGTAAGATCTAAATGTATTTAACATTGTATTAGCTTCATTTAATTGATCAGACATAACCAATGCTTCTATTATATTCAGATAAACTTCTGAAGTACGTAGTAAAAACAAATCTGATACACCTGAGATATGAATTTCTTTTCTGAATTTACGAGCTATAGCAACACTGTCCGTAATTGTAGATTTTTCGAAAAATAGATCTTTTCTGTAATCATCTTCTGCATAGCTGCTGTACAGCTCATCCGTTACACAGAAGTCACCAGCACGTGCCGTAAATGCATTTTGAAGATTCAATGCACTTTGTGTAAAGATAATTTCTGGGTTTTCTTCATTAATTACTACATCTGAAGTGCCGATAGAGGCATAATTTAAAAGCGTATTGTTTGATTCCAATACTTTCTCTCCCCAGTTAGCCGAATCTTCCCAATTCTGCATATATAAATTTACTCTACTCAACAGAAGCATAGAGGCCTCTTTCGAAGCTCTGTAAGTTGGTTTAGCTTGGGTGGTTTGTTCGAATGACGAAACTGATTGTTCTAGGTCTTGTATTATTTGCTGATACACTAAATTTAGTGGCGCTCTTTCAAATTGACTTTCTTTTGTATTATCATGTTCTACAAAAGGAGTTAATTTAAGAGGCACACCTAATTTGGATGCTGCAGTACTTGGGGCATATGCGTCAGCATACAAATTGACCAAAGTCAAATAAAATTGAGCTCTTAAGAATAGAGCTTCACCTTTAATTCTCGCCGCAGATTCACGATCATTTTGATGGTCTTGAGGCATATTGTCTATTTCAGAAAGCACAATATTTAAAGAATTTATGCGCTGATATAATTCATCCCAAGTTCCATTATCTGGAGTAACATCTAAACCGTTAAATGTACGACCGGTTTCAAACTGCCATGCGAAATAACCGAAATAAGAGCGTTCCATTTCTGTTACCCCTTTAATCGCTGTGGCTTCTAGTACCGTATTACTGTCATCATCAAGAATCTGTAAAAACCAACCTAATCCGCCACCATTTAAGTTTGCAACCTCTTTGCGTGGCAAATATCCGTTTCCTAAAAGGATTTCGTCAAAATCTTGAACAGATTTTGGAATGACTAAATCTTGTGAATAATCATCTAAGAATTTCCCACAACTGGAAAATAGAAATAAGGCAACTATGTATAATTTCCAATTCATAATCCTAATTTTTAAAATGATACATTAAACTGCAATGTGTAAGTTGGTCTTACTGATAAATTTGGGGTTGCAAATCCTGATTGTGTAGGATCTTGACCTCTTAATTCTTTTGCAGATAAAGTGAATAGATTAATCGTATTAAAGCTTACCTGTGCATTAGAAAAAGGTGTTTTCTTTAATAGCTTTTCATTAAACGTATAGCGCATCGACACACTCGACAATTTAACATAACTTCCTGACACGACACGTAAATCCGAACGATCATACATTGACCATATATTCGATGCAAATTTTGGCATCGGTGTAGAACCCAAAGGATTATTTGAGTAATGGCTGATATAATTCATGTATTCGGGATTCGAAGGACTCATGATTGCTGGAATATTTGTAAAAGCTTCATCGCCAGGTGCCATCCAGCGATCAACGAATTCTTTTCTTACATTCTTTTCCGCTGAAACTCCTCCAATAATTGGGTCATACATTGCAAATAATCGTACTTTTCCTCCTAGGCTATAGGTCATATTCATCATTAATGATAAACGTTTATAGTTGATTGTGTTTGCAAATGAGCCAGAGAAAATAGGGTCTCTTTGTCCAGAATTTACCATAGTCATCATCACTGCTTCTTCTAATGATTTATTCTCCAGCAAGTGACGTTTATCTATGTAATCATCAAATATTGGTGTGCCGTTAGCAGGATTTATACCCATAAATTTGTAAGAGTAAAACGTACTTATAGGTTGATCCTGTACTAAAGCAGTACCATTTAAATAATCATCAATAGCGTACACATCGACTTCATTCGTTTTTACTTTATTATAATTTCCGCTAAAGAACGTATTGAATCTCCACAACCAATTTGTTGTTTTGACAGGAGTCACACCAAGTGAAACAGAATAGCCCGTATTTTCTAAATCACCACCATTCATTACATAGCTATGGCCTGGAACTCCATTTACAGAAGACACATTTACCGTTGTAAATGAATCTTTCGTCTTTTTGCTGTAGAATGATCCACTCAGATTTAATCTATTACGGAAGAATGATGCTTCCATTGATAAGTTGAATTGAGTGGTGCTTTCCCACAGTAAGTTTGGATTTGGATAACGCGATATCGTGGAAATGTTTTCATTATATTGCGTATTCACAGTACCCTGTTTGATGATAAGATTTGGAGATTGGTCCTCAAGCATATTCCCTTGAATACCTACTGATGAACGTAAACGCCAATCGTCTAAGAACTCGACTTCATCTAACCAAGCTTGTTTCATATTTAGCATTCCGGAGAATGACCACACTGGTAGCATCTTTTCATTCGCACGTGACCCAAATTTGTTAGACGCGTCAACGCGGGCATTCGCATTTAGTGTAAAATGATTTTTGTAGCTATATCCTACTGTACTATACCCCGAAACTTGTTTTGTAATATCGTGACGAATATTGCGACGATTTTTATTTAGCCAGGTAGCATAGTAAGGATAGGCATCGAGATCAATTTGATCAATAAATTGTAGTCCACGACTTTTTACAAATCCTCTATTTTCGTCGGCTATACTTTTGTTTGTATTTCCATTGAGCTCAAATCCACCCATTGCAGTGAACATATGTTGATTATCTTCTCCAAATGAAGTGTTGTAGTCAATTTGTGAACGTAATGTGTATCCTTCTTGACGAGTATTAGTCGTATTTAATAATCCACCATAAGGCATTTCACTATAACCTAATTCACCTGTTCTTGGAACTTCACCATATTCTGCATTCTTAAGCCGCGCTACATAGTGAGATTCTTCACCCCACCATTGTTCTTGCAAAGCAGTACTCGAGTTATAATTAGCTGAAACCGATGCATCCAAGCCTCTCATGAAAGTATAGCGCATATTGATATTTGCACCTAATGAGCCTCCTTCGTACGTATTCGAAGAATTATTGATCTCATTTAATATGTTATACCTAAACATTCTATTTCCTTGATTCATACCATTGTATGCTACCTTTGAATAATAATTCAAACTCCCATCATCATTGAATGCAGGAAGTGTCCTTGTAGTATTATAGGCATAATCAATTGCTTGAATCTCTTGGTTTAGATTATTCCTTTTTTGTGTATTACCATATACAGAAATGTTGGTCTTGAATTTTTCTTTGAGTGTAAAATCCAAGTTGATACGAGCGGTATAACGATCTGTTTTTGTACCTATAGAAACTCCTTGTTCAGGATTGTAGCCTACAGAAGCATAATATCTTTGATTCGTACTTCCTCCCGATACGGACAGCGTATTATCTAACGAAATACCATCACGCGTTAAAAGGTCGAACCAATCTGTGTTTACAGATTCATACCATTTTACCTCGTTTAAAAAAGATTCATAATCATTCAAACCATTAAAATACCTGTTGATTGCGCCCTCATAACCAACTAGTGGCATATTATTAGGAAATTGGTAATGTAGATCGACTAAATCCTGTCCAAACAACATTCTTTCCTGTGAGTTCATCAAATTGATATTTCTATTCGAATAGCGCGGACGCTCTGTTAACTTCGTAGAATGGTTGAAGCTAAATCTTGCAGGTCCAATAGCACCCTTCTTAGTCGTTACTACTACAACACCATTGGCAGCACGTGTGCCGTATAATGCAGTGGCTGAAGCATCTTTTAAAACATCAATTCGTTCAATATCTTGTGGATTTATACCCGCAATAGCATTACCCACGATATTGATGTAATCCGGATCATTCAATTCATCATTGCTCACTCTTACGGGGTCATTCATGATAAACCCATCTAATACCCAAAGAGGTTCGCGATTTCCTAATAAAGTAGATGTTCCACGTACACGAATACGACCTGTCGATCCTACCTCACCCGAATTATTTGTAAAAACTAAATCAGGGATACGTCCTTCTAAGGCTTGATCGATACTTGTCATACCTGGAACAAGAACGTCCTCAGCCATTACGGTGCTTATTTCTGATGTAGAATAGCGCTTATCAATACGCTGATAACCGGTAACTTGAACTTCATTGATTTCATCCACTAAATCTTCTAAACGAATAGTAATGAATTTTAAATCGTCAGTTTGTATGATAATTGCTCGTTTTTTCTTACCGAGGTATGTCGCTTCTAGCGTTATAGTTTTTTTGAATGTTGGAACTTGAATGGTGAAGTTTCCAGATTTATCTGTAGAGACTTTAACATCGGAATCATAGACTGTAATCGTTGCTCCAGCAATAGGCTTATCGCTTTGGTCAACAACCTTTCCTTTTAGTGGAGCAAAATCTTGTACGATCTTTTCAGTTGCCGAAAGCGTTTTTATAGCTCGTTCTTTAATTACGACAGATCCATTGTTGAATGAGTAAATTAAAGGTTGATTCTCAAAACATATATCAAGCACATCTTTTAATGGCTTATTTTTTACATTTAATGAGACCGTATGCGCTTTATCTAAATGACGACTAGAATACACTAAATCAATATTAGTTTGTGTTTGTATCTCAAGTAGAATTTGCTTTAAGCTAGCATTGGTTTTAGATAATGTTACTTTCTGCGCCATTGTATTAGCGCTAACATGCATCATTGCTGTAAATAGAAATAGCAAGATGAATTTCATAATTAAAATAAATTTAAAAAAAGTGGACTCAGGTAAGTGTAACACTCTTTTAATCAATAATTCATACATTTGATTAGTTTGGGTTTTATTGATAAATACGTTTAAAGTTTAGCTTCAATTATACTGGACCCAAGCAACTCCAGAAGTGTTCCCGCACTTCTGGTTTTGAATTACCAGTATGTATGTATAGGTAATGGTTATTTCATTACTTTTACCCTCCTTTCAGACTTAATATTGGTGATTTGTGATACTTCAAATTTGATTTCGCCTGTTTCTTCAACAAGTTTTAATATGTCTTCCAATGATTTATCTTTAGAAATAACTCCTCCAAAGTTGGCCCCTTTGAAATCAGCTAGGTATTCTACCTCAATAGGATAGTACCGCGCTATTGAGCGCATGATACTGTAGATGTCTTGATCTTCAAAAACAATTTTTCCACTTTTCCAAGCAAGCTCATTTTCTAGCTTTACTTTTCCTTTTTGTAATTGATTATTTTGCAATATTACTTGATCTCCACTCGCCGAAATCACCATTTGGTTATTCCTATTTTGAGAAAATACGCGCACTTTTCCATGTGCTAATGTGGTTTTGAAAAGCGATTCATTAGGGTAGGCATGAATATTAAACGCAGTCCCTAATACCTCTACGTATTGGTCTTTTGATTTTATAATGAATGGTTTGCGGCTTGTTTTAGTTGAGTCTATATATTCTTTATTTACATCAAAAAATGCTTCCCCAACGAGTTCCATTTGACGAGCCTCCAATCCTAAGAAACTAGTTGGGAATCGGAGTGTAGATTGTGCATTTAAAACAACAGTACTCCCGTCGGACAATATTATTTCAAAAACTTCCCCAATTGGAGTTTGAAGAGTATGATAGGCAACTTTATGTGTAGAAGGCTTGTTTTGAACATCAAAGTTGTATTGTATCCGACCAGATGCGGTTTTCACAATTGAAAAACCTAACTTTTCATCGAATGTCTCTTTTTCGACATCTTTTAAATTAATTTTTTTACCATCTTCTAGAGTTAACACTACAGCGTCAGCAGGGAATACTTCACCTGAAGTGTTATTGTTATATTGAAAAACTAATAATGCACTTAACGAAATTAGAACAACGATTGCCGCAGTAAGGGCTAATTTTTTCCAATATTGTTTTCCACTAATTCCATCTTCATTGGATGAAACGGCTGGAATTAAGGCGTCTTTTAAGTCTTCTTCTGTTAGAGATGTATTATCAGAAATATTCAATTCATGAAACCATGAATGTAAAAGGTCTATTTCTTCGGGCGTACATTGGCCGTCTCTATATTTTTTTAACAGTAATTTAGAATCAATCATTATTGGATTTCTATATATCTTACACGGTATATAGTACTATAGCGGGATAGATGGGGGGAACTGGGTACAACGAATAGAATTTATTTTTCTAAAAATAGAAATAGTAAGAAAAAATAAGGTCCTAATCTGTTTTTAAGGATTTTTAAAGCTCTTTTTATCTGTGTGTCAACGGTGTGGGTGGATAATGATAATAAGGCTGCAATTTCTTTATTCGTAAGTTTGTCTCTTCTACTTAATTGAAATATTTCTTGCATACGAGGAGGTAAAGCTTCTATTTCATTTTTTATTAATTTTTTAATTTCATTTTCACGTAAGAGATAATCAGTCCCTGTATATGTGGGTATGAAATTTTGTAGAGAGGTTATATATTTTTCCTCTACCTTTCGATGAGCGAAAAGATCAAAGGCTTTATTTCTAGCGGCTGCAAATAGGTAGGCGGCTAAATTTGTGTTTTCTGGAATAGTCAACCTATTTTTCCAGAGATAAATCAATACTTCATGCGTAATATCTTGAGACTCTTGCTTATTTAATAATTTTTTGTGTACATAAATGTATAATAGTGGTAGATATCTGTTATAAATCGTTGTATAAGCCTTTTCGTCATCCCTACGTATTAACAGCCATAAGTCTGAATCTTCTAATTCAGAATAATCCACTGCAATTGAGTTCATCTTGTAATGCTATGTTTTTTAATAATAAGCGCACACAAAATTAAGAAAATATCTACTAGGATTTTGGGTGAGCCAACCAAAAAAATAAATCTATTGGTATAAAGCTGTCAAGTAAATAAAATAGTGAGCTTAAGGTGCTGATACTTTTTTAGGAAAAGGTGTAGTAAGGATTGGTGAAAAAGAAGACAGACAAGTGTAAATGTTTTGTGTTCAAACCGCAGACTAATAACCTATAATAGATGTACATGGTGACTTCAGTGTCATCTTTCTTATTAATTGTCTTTGAAGGAATAGTAGTGATCCTGAATGACTTGTGCAACAAAGTCTTCTGGGCGTTCTGATGCTTTCTTCCCAATCATAACTTCTACTTTTGAGGCTAAGGCTTTAATAATTTCATAATTCTTCCGACGATAGCCCGTGTTGTAGATGTCTTTTATTTCATTTATATCCTTGTCTGATATTTTATAGACTTCAGGATAAACTATTGCGTGCTCCACAGCTAAATCCTCAAATACTGTCTCTTTCAAATTTAAATTTTCTTTAAGACTAATTACGGTTGTATCTGCCGCAATATCACCTAAACGTTGACCTTTTTGTGAAAGTATAATGCTTGTTAATCCAATTCCCCCCATGCTTAAAAATATATCTACAGCATTTGATACCCATCTAATGAAATATTGGTAAAATGTAGCACGTGTGCCGTCAATCTTAACGACTTTTAGTTTCAGTATTTTTTTTCCAAATGTTTGTCCATTCATAAATGTTTCACACAAAAGTGGGTAGAAAAAAATAGGCAAGTACATCAACGAATATATGCCCCAGGTTGCCCACGAATCTAAACCCGTTAATATGTCGGTAATTTGAAAAAATAGTGCTACAAGAAAGGCGTACAACAGCATAATACCATAGTCAATACCAAATGCTAATATACGAGAGCCCACAGAGGCTAATTTGTACTCAAAATTTACGTTTTGAGGTGTGTTTATTAACAGGTTATTCATATATTTGAATTAAAGTCAATTATGCTTAAATATGCGTGAAGCCTCATTTGTTGAACGAAATAAAGAAAAATGGTTGTCAATTGAAAATAATTTAATCAATATTATTAATGTTGACCCTGATATTTTAGCTTCTAACTATATTGAATTGACCAATGATTTAGCCTACGCCCAGACATTTTATCCGCAAAGTAAGACCAAGGATTATCTAAATGAATTGTCGATTCGTGCTCATCAATTAATATATAAAGATCAAAAATCTTCGAGTAATAAACTTAAGCATTTTTTTACATATGAAATTTTTGAGTCAATTTGGCGAATAAGAAAACAACTGCTTTATTCGTTATTGATTTTTTTATTGGCTAATGTAATAGGTTTTATATCCGCCCATTATGAAGAGAGTTTTCTCAAGTTTATTATGGGCTCCCATTATGTGGATATGACATTAGAGAATATTAGAGAAGGCAATCCAGCAGGCGTTTACCAACAAGGATCAAACTGGGGTGGTGCATTGGCGATTACCATTAACAATGTTCGTGTAGCTTTCTTTGCTTTTATATTCGGAATATTTTTTAGTCTTGGAACAGGTTATATTCTAATGACTAATGGGATTATGGTGGGTATTTTCCATTATTTGTTTTACAAATATGATGTGTTGGGTGAGGCGATGACTGCGATTTGGATTCATGGCACGATAGAATTGTCTGTGATTGTAATAGCAGGAGGGTGTGGTTTGGCGATGGGCAATAGTATTTTGTTTCCAAAATCATACACAAGGCTTGAGTCGTTCAAAAGACAAGTGAAAAATGCGTCAAAAGTATTAATAAGTACGATTCCTTTTTTTATAGTGGCTGGTACTTTAGAAGGATATGTAACACGATACTATCAAGTTTCAATATGGTTGTGTGCAATCATCATCTTGCTATCCGCCATAGCAATTGTGTATGTCTATATTCTAAAACCTAAACAAATGGCAGAAATTTACGGATGGGACAAATAGATTTCGAATTTAAGCGCGAGCGTAAGTTGGGCGAGTTTGTCCAAGATTTTATCAACTTATTAAAGGTTATTTATAAACATTTAGTAATTGTTTTGTTTCGCTTATTGGTAATTCCTATTTGCTTAGTTGTTTTAATAGGTTATTATTTATCTACTCAAATGAGTATGAATGCTAACCATACTAATATTGATTACTTTAATGTGGGGGTCAGTGTCGTAAGTTTGGTTCTACTGATCATGCTTGTCTCACTTTTTGCTTTTGGCTTTGCTATAGAGTACTTTATTTTACTACGTAACAGGAAGAATATTTCTTTCACTTCAAAGGATATATGGCTTCAATTCCGAAATCATATCTACTATTATTTGCGGTTTTTCATAGCTATGCTTGTGGTAGGTGTTTTAATCTCTATTCCTGCGGCGTTATCTATTTTATTATCAGCTTTTATACCTATTGTAGGTTCATTTGCTTCAGGAATTATATTTGCTATCATTGGGTTGTGGTTTTTTTCAGCTTTCATGTTGTATCGGGAAAACTATGTAGAATTGATTGATTGCTTTGGCTCGTCTTTTAGGATGCTGAAGAAAAAAATATTTGAATATGGCTTAGCGTCTTATGTTGTCTCGTTTATATTTCAAGCGCTACTTAGTATTATTACTATTATGCCCTTGATAATTGCATTTGTAATAGCATATAACTTTATTGGTTTTGATAATGATTTTTTCGAATCGGGATTAGGCAGAGCAATGGCAACGTTTGGGGGATTGGTCGTGGTATTATTATTCATTGTATACTATATGTTATCGGTTATTAGCTATGGTATAATTTACGAAACGGCGAAAGAATTACAATATGGTGAGGATGTTTTTGAACGAATTGAAAAATTGGGAGGGTCCTCGAATGCGTAAATATTTGTTGATTCTTTTTCTTTTTTGTGTTCAGCATAATTGTTTAAAGGCGCATCAGGACACGTTATCAGAGATGACGGATTCTGCATCTATTCCGGAAGAAGTTGTACATCCTAAGTACGAGTACTGGAAAAAAGATTATTACAAGGATATTAGAAGTATTGATACGCTTGATCAGCCAAAAAATCAAGAATATCACGAAATGATAGGTAAGTATCAAACAAAGGAATTCGAATATGTAGAAAGTATCTCAGATAAAATTTCGGTATGGGGTTCTATTTATGATTGGATTAATAAGTTTTTTAAAGATTTATTTCCAGATATAGATGCTAATCCGGGGGATTGGTTTTATAATTTATTAGGGATTGGAGGGGCTGTGTTTGTCGTATTTTTATTGTACAAATTTTTCTTCTCTGGAAGACAATTTCTTATTAATCCGAAAGAAGAATCCGTTGATGAAGAATCAACGTTAGCATTTGTAGAGAAAAATCTTTTGGATATAGATATTCATGAATATATTAAGAGTGCAATAGACTCGACCAATTATTCATTAGCTATTCGTTATCAGCAATTGCTGAATATTCAATTGCTAGCTAAGAAAAACATTATTGCATGGGATCAAACAAAAACGAACATGGAATTGATGGATCAAATCAAGCAAGAAGGTGTTAGACAGGATTTCAAAAGGTGTTCATCCTTATTTGATTACGTATGGTTTGGTGACTTTGAAATAGATGCAACAAAATTTGAGGAGATTACAAAAGAGTTTAATGAATTTCAAAGGAGGTGGTCATGAGTAAGGGGACTTGGTTTGGAGTTGCATTGATAGTGATAGTCTTTATGGGGATCGTATTGATTGATGCTGGTGCAAAGCGACCTATTGATTGGCGTGAAAGCTACCTTTTCAAAGAAAAAATACCGTTCGGCACCTACGTATTTCGCGAAGAACTCCCGAATATATTGTCTAAGGACAGAAAATATACCGATACTGGGGACTCCTATTATGAATTATTTTATACAGAGGATTCTCTAGCTCAAGTAAATTCTGCTCTTATAGATATTTATGAATACCATGATTTTTACGAGGAACAGACAGATGCATTATTGCATTATGTAGAGCGAGGCGGAGAGGTGTTTCTCTCAGGCAAGTCATTTCCTGATAATTTTTTGGATACGCTTGGACTTTATTTCGAATTATTAGACTATGCGAAGTTTCGTCCACTTCCAAATTCGGTGTATTACACACTTGGTAGGGATACATCAAGATTGTACCTTGATAAAGTCGCAAGTTTTCCTGTTTTTTCAAAGTTAAACCCGGAAACCACTACGATATTGGGGCATTTGAACAGTAGGGGTAGAGCTCTGCCAAATTTTGTAAAGGTTAGTTATGGTAAAGGCGCATTGTATTTACATATGGTACCCGCGGTATTTGGTAATTATTACATGTTGCAGGAGAATAGTTATAAGTATGCCTCCAAGGTTATTAATGTGATTAATAGCAAAGATGTCTGGCTTTATGATTATGGATACAATTGGGAGCAGCCTCGTACACCTTTGCGCGTAATATTAAATAAGCAAGGTTTTGCGCAAGCGTGGTATTTGTTGTTAATAGGATTAGTCTTATTGATGTTGTTTAAATCAAAGAGAGAACAAAGAGCAGTTCCTGTTATAAAACCAGAACCCAACAAGTCAAAAGAGTTTGCTCAAACCATAGGAAATCTTTATTACGAAAATGGTTCGCCGGGAAATATTATTCAAAAGAAAATTGAATATTTCTTATTTGACATTCGGAATAATTATCAGGTTGATACGTTGAAGCTGGATGATGATCGATTAATAAAGCAATTGTCTTCCAAATCAGGTGTTAATATGGAGGAAATAAAACAACTATTGGGTATGGTTGAATTGTATAGAAATAAAAGAGAGGCATCAATACATGATGTCAAAATAATAAATCAAAAGATTGAAGAGTTCAAACAAAAAGCCAATTTGATATGATGGAACAAGAAAATTTGGAAAAATATAAACCAGACTTTGAAAACCGTGTGGATCTTAATGCATTGCAAGAGAAATTGGAGGCGGTGCGTGCTGAAGTGAAAAAAGTCATTATAGGTCAAGATAGGGTTATTAATATGCTGTTATTGTCAATTCTTGCTGGGGGACATTCCTTAATTGAGGGGTTACCTGGTGTAGCAAAGACGCTAACCGCAAAACTAATTGCTAAAGCTATACGAAGTAATTTCAAACGTATACAATTTACACCGGATTTAATGCCTTCAGATGTTACAGGCTCCACTATTTTGGATATTAAATCCAATGAGTTTGAATTTCGTAAAGGCCCTATTTTTGGTAATATCATTCTCATAGATGAGATTAATCGTGCACCCGCAAAGACACAGTCTTCTTTATTTGAGTGTATGAGTGAGCATCAAGTTACCGTCGATGGACAAACCTATCCGATGGCACATCCATTTATAGTATTTGCAACTCAAAATCCGATAGAGCACGAAGGGACATATCGTTTGCCTGAAGCGCAATTGGATCGCTTTTTATTTAAGATCGATGTAAGCTACCCTGAACTGGAGCAGGAGCTTAATATTTTGAAGGAACATCATCTGCAAAAGGCTAAAAATAAGGAAGATTTAGTACATGAGGTTGTCTCGGTAGATGAGATAGTGCATTTTCAGCATTTAACGAAGTTGGTTTACGTGCATGAGGACATTCTTAGTTACATTGCACAAATTATAATCCAAACGCGTACAAATCCATATTTGTCGTTGGGAGCATCTCCTCGTGCTTCTATTGCAATTCTGGAGGCATCAAAAGCTTCAGCCGCAATACAAGGGCGAGATTTCGTAACTCCAGAAGATATCAAGTACGTCGCTGATGCTATTTTGTCGCATCGTATTCAATTAACACCTGAAAAGGAGATGGAAGGTTTTACAGCAACTTATATTGTTCACCAAATAGTAGAAAGTGTTGAAATTCCAAGATAATGAAATACATACGTAGATTATATATTGCAAATAGGTTTTTCTATATACTGTTATTATTAGCAGCCTGCTTTGCGCTGTCTTTTTATATAGAACCACTACGCATCATATCTACGATTCTACTTTGGGTATGGGTAGCTGTTTGTATTTGGGATTTGACAATTTTGCATTTGCCAAAACATCAAATTATTATTCAACGCAAATACCCAGACAAGCTATCTAATGGAGATGAAAATCCATTTAGTATTGGGTTGACAAGTACTTTTCCATTCAGAGTAAATGCACGTGTTCTGGAAGAAATTCCTGTTGAATTGCAGCAGCGTAATAATGAATTCAATCTTGAGCTTATCCCGAGAAAGCAGCATCTGGTCGAGTATAAATTGCAGCCAAAAAAGCGAGGTGTATATGTATTCGGTAAATGTAATGTGTTGGTAAGTCATTTGGGGCTCTTCGAGCGAAAATTTGTTTTGGATGATAATCTCGAAATACCTTGTTATCCATCATTTATTCAAATGCGTAAGTACCAACTTTTGGCAACGACGGATCGCTTGGTGGAAATGGGAGTGAAGCGTATTCGAAAAATTGGTAGTACAATGGAGTTTGATCATATTCGCGAATATGTCAAGGGTGATGAATACAAAAAAATGAATTGGAAGGCTTCGGCTAAACACAAGAGGCTGATGGTCAATCAGTATCAGGAAGAAAAGTCACAGCCTATTTATTCTTTTATTGATATTGGCAGAGTGATGCGTATGCCTTTCAACGAGATGACCCTATTGGATTATGCAATTAATTCTACGTTGGTCTTATCAAATGCTGCAGTTTTGAAGCAAGATCGTGCAGGTATGTTGACATTCGGAAAGAAAATTGACAACCATATTATTCCAGAGAAGAATAATAAGCAGATGAAGTTAATTTCAGATAAGCTATATGGTATTAATACAAATTTTGAAGAGTCCGAATTCGGGAATTTGTATGCATTTATGCGTAGACATATCAATAAAAGGTCGTTGATCTTCCTGTATAGTAATTTTGAGACTTTAGATTCCTTAAATCGCCAGCTGTCTTACTTGCGCATGATGGCAAAGAGTCATATAATTGTCGTTGTTGTTTTTAAAAATACGGAACTTATTCAGATGGCAAGAGAGGAAGCAAATTCTTCTATTGAGATTTACAACAAGATTATAGCAGAAAAATTTGTTTACGAGAAAGGCTTGATTATTCAGGAGTTAAATCGAAATGGTTTGCAGACGATTTATACTGCTCCAGAAGATTTGAGTATTAAATCTATTAACAAATACTTGGAAATAAAGGCGCGAGGCCTAATATAAAAAAATAAAAGAGGCTGTCCAAAAAGGGCAGCTTCTTTGTTTTATTTCGATTTTTAAGAAAACTTCTAATTGTTAAGCTGCATACTTGGATACAGAGGATATTTTGGATATTTTGTAATTATTGACAGTTTTGGATTCTGTTTTATTGCTAATAGAAGAGTTTATA
>NZ_JADEYP010000022.1 GCF_020295405.1 Sphingobacterium bovistauri | reverse complement strand
GCGTCCGCAGAATCCTTCAATGCAAAACTTAAGGCATTCAGGAGTATGTTTCGAGGTGTAAGAGATACTACCTTTTTCCTATACAGAGTGATGAAATTGTATGCTTAAAAATGATTATCCCCCCAAGAATTCAGCTTGATCCTAAAAATCTCTAATAAAGAGAATTCATATTTCACAACAGCATAAAATAATATTACACCCTATCATTTAAATATTTTAACAGGAAAGAACTCCGAAGTATTCTTAACTTTCCAAATAATTTTTGATACAAAAATGTAAGCAACGACATTCAGCCAGTATTTGAGAAAATAGTAAAACTATATATAGCACGAAATACGCAATACAAATTTGATTAGTAATACCTAATCTTACTTTTGTAAAAAAGTACACTAAAAGATGAATTTAATTGAAGATAAAACATTTCAGAAAATAGACTTTAGAGTTGAAGCTATCGAAATAGCCGAATATGAATATTGCAAATTCGAAAATTGCAATTTTGAATCCACAGTATTGAATACTATCAAATTTATAGATTGCGAATTTATACACTGCAACTTGAGTCTAATAAAAATTGAGAACACTATGTTTCAAGACTGCAAATTCACTCATTGCAAAACATTAGGATTGCAGTTTCCGATGGCAAATCAGTTCAATATAGGTTTTAGTTTCATCGAATGTGTTTTAGATCATTGCAATTTTTCGGGATTGAAATTGAACAAAACAAAGTTTACATCTTGTCGCATGCATGAAGTTGATTTTGAAGGTACAGAATTGAAAAAAGCTATCTTTAATAACTGTGACCTCGCGCGAACTAATTTTTATCAATCTAACTTAGAGGAAGCAGATTTCACAACGGCCTATAATTTTCAAATCGACCCCGACGCAAATCGAATTACAGGAGCAAAATTCTCTTTACAAAGTCTTCCCGCATTATTAACTAAATATAAATTACGAATCAGCTGATGAGATTATTAACATATCTATCTATTTTATTTTTTATAATGAACACAAATTGTAATACTTCAGAAAAGAATACGCAAACTGAAGATCGCGTGCAAATAGCAGAGGATACGAAAGCTATTCTGGTACAAGAGAATTTGGATTTGCATCAATTAAATAGTAACAATTTAAATATCCTATTAGTAGCTTATAAAGATTTAGATAAACTCTCTGTATTCGCAAAATCCACAGAAGACCGTACTTACAAACGCATTAAGGAGTATAAAATCTGTGCACGTTCTGGACAGTTAGGTCCTAAAAAAGCAGAAGGTGACAGACAAGTTCCCGAAGGTTTTTACCATATAAATCGATTCAATCCGAAAAGTAAATTTTATTTATCCTTAGGTATAAATTACCCAAACGCGTATGATTTATCAAAAAATTATACCGGTTCGGATATTTTCATTCACGGCAAATGTGAAACTGTGGGCTGTCTTCCTATGACAGACGAGTTAATAAAAGAAATTTACCTCTATGCACTTTGGGCAAAAGAATCAGGACAAGAGAAAGTTCCTGTGTACATTTTCCCTTTTGAAATGACTGATGAGAACATGAAAAAATACAAGTCTCAAGTCGATGAATCTACTTTTTCCTTTTGGCAAAATATTCAAGAGGGCTATCAACTATTTCATAAAAAACATCAGGAGCTAGAAACGAAAGTGGAAAATCAGAAATACATCTTTATTTCGTAGGCGGTATAGGTGCAGAGATGGCACGCTTGATGACCTCATCGCCAAAACGATTCCGCATCGCATCCATAGCTTGATAAAGCCGCACCGATTCTTCTGTATCTTCAAAAAGACGAATTTGCTGTGCCCCCTGCACCAAATGACTCAGACGTACACCAATCAAACGCACCAACATACGTTTCTCATACAGTTTGGCGAATAATTCTTTAGCCTTCTGGATCAATACCGCATCCGAAGCTGTATACGAAATTACCATTTGCTTGCTAACTGTATCAAAATTAGAATAGCGCAATTTCACCATAATACAACCTGTCAATTTTCCACTTTGCCGAAGCTGAAAAGCGATTTTTTCTGTCATACGAATGATTTCGCTATTCAAAAATTTTAAATCAATCGTATCTTGTTGAAAGGTTTCTTCTGTACCGATACTCTTCTGTTCGGAATATGGCACTATCGGTGTAGGATCAATGCCATTCGCTTTACGAGAAAGATCGATTCCATTTTTCCCCAATAAATTTTGCATCATTAGAACAGGAATTTCACTCAATACCTTGATCGTACGCACCCCCATTTGCTGTAAAAGCGCTGAAGTTTTCTGGCCTATTCCAGGCATACGCTCGATTTTTAATGGTGCCAAATACGATTTCTCTAACCCGTGTTCAATCTCTTTACGTCCATCAGGTTTCGCGTCATCCGTAGCGACTTTACTTATTAATTTGTTCGAAGCTAAAGCATAACTGATAGGTAATCCAGATTCTTTACGAATACGATTTTTTAATTCAATCATGAATTGGCTACAGCCAAAGAAACGATCTACTCCAGTCAAGTCCACATAAAACTCATCAATACTTGCCTTTTCCATGACTGGCACAGTATCAGCGACCACATCTGTCACCAATCTCGAATAATAACTATAACTATCCGAATCACCGCGTACAACGATAGCATGTGGACAAAGACGTAAAGCTAATTTCATCGGCATAGCACTATGTACCCCAAATTTTCGAGTTTCATAACTACATGCCGCAACGACCCCTCTATCACTCAAACCTCCCACGATAAGAGGTTTTCCCACAAATTGACTATTTTTTAATCGCTCTACACTGACGAAAAAAGTATCTAAATCCAAATGTGCTACAAAACGCTTTGTATCTTGCCAATCCATTTCTTACACTAAAATTACAGTGTAAAATTACTAATTTTTTTAGCAAAAAAAATAAGAAACATTAATAAATGAATTCAACAACTAGAGGTAGGTGATCTGAAGCATATTCTCCGTTCATAGCCTTTACAGATGCAACAGTAAAAATCGATGATGCGATTTTATTGAATGTCATAAAATCAATTGATTTTGTAGGATTTATCACAGGAAATGTTAGCGGATAAGAATTGTTACAAGCGAGATTAAATTCTTTCTTTAGTTTTACCATTTCATCTGAATAAGGCTCTGCATTGTAATCGCCTCCGATCATAAGAGAACGATTCAATCGACGGCTTATACTATTCAGTTGTTCTACCTGAGCAGTTCTATTTGGCACATTGAGATCCAAATGTGTAGACCCAAACTCAACAAAAACATTACCAGGTAACTGAATCGTTGCTAGAGCTACACTACGCTGTTCTCCAGCTACAGGCATAAGCAATAACTCATTTCGCGTATTCGTAAGCTTATATTTACTTAGAATAGCAACTCCGTATTCGCCTCCACCAAAATCAATGGATTTAGAAAAATAATAATACATACTAAGTAGCTTAGCCAACTCTGCCGCTTGATTCAGATTCCCTGATCTGGCCACATTGACATCAACTTCCTGTAAAGCAACTATATCAGCCCCGCTTTTTTTGATAACTTTAGCAATGTTCTCCAAGCTCACCTCTTTTGAATTAGCGGGCGCTCCATGATGTATATTGTATGTCAATGTGATCAACTTTCTCTTCGTAAGGGCTAGCGTTGTCGGATTCTTATTTGAAATACAAGAACTGAAAAAGAGTATAATAATCAATGTTAAAATCGAGAATTTCATATTAAATTATTTAGCTATAATTTGACTAGTAATATGTTATAGTAGTGATCTATTTATTTTTACCCAAGTTCAAATGTAGTCATCTAAAGTAATATTTTAAAACTCACATTTAGATTGCATAAAAGATAATACAATATGTATTTTTGTACCAAAATCAACTTCCCGAATGCTCGACATAGTCCTAAAAAGAATAGTTTCATCACCTGTCATCATTTACATCATTCGATGCTGTATTGGATTCTTGATAGGGTACAAATTATATATTGAATTTCCCGACTTTGACCTCTTTTGGACATTACTATCCATAATTCTAGTCATCTCACCAGAGGAAAAGGATACCCGAAGATTGTCTATTGAACGATTTAAATCCAATTTTATTGGATCTGCCGTAGCGATGGTATTACTTCTATTTTTGAATCCAAATGTCTATTCCATTATCCTAGGGATTTTCCTTACGGTCATTGTCTGCCGATTATTCAATGTCTTAAACATGGCAAGAGTAGCGCTGGTCGCTTTACTGATCATCATGGTACAACCTCACCAAGTGGGATTTGTTGAAGCTCCGATTTATCGATTTGGTTCTGTTGCTGCAGGCTGTATTATAGGATTATTGATTGTAGTTTTCACCTCAATGATATTTAGACCGCTTAAAAGAAAATTCGGAATACCTTATTAGATATTCCGAATGCCATATTTTACAAATTATTTTCTATTGCTTTGACTTCCTCTTTGTGCAGCTCAATTGGTCTATCTAAGAGCACTGCAATCACGGTCATATTTTTATCCAATCTATCTTCTGGTATATCAATATAAATTATCCCTGGACGATCAGACCAATACAGCTTATTATAAGTCTTATGACCTATCATCGAGCCCTCTCCTACGATTCGTACCCTAGAAATAGCATTTTTTATACCCTTTAATGCAATTGGACCTGTAGGTTTGCCTTCTACAAACAAATATAATGTTTGCTTATCTGGTGATAGTGCCGAATATCCAGTATAATGATTAGCATCAATTCCTGCTTTTGCAGCATATAATACCTCCGCATGTTTTTTTACCCAAGTTTTAACATCTTCGGATGCAAAAACCAAATTCTTATTTAATATTGAACCATCATCATTCAACATACCTTTGAATAGATTATAACCATGCGCGATATTAGTTGCATAATAATTAATACCCTTTATAGTACTTTCAATATTTAGCCCTCCATAAACTGAAGGAATCATTCCTACTGTCACTGCATCAAATGCTGGTTTGTCTTCAAAATCAATTGCGACTACAGTACATACTGGATCAAATGAATTTTTTTCTAAGGAAATATCTAAACTATATTCATGGTATTTATAATCAACATTTTCTTGCGACCCCACCAACCTAATTTGCAAAGGTTTTTTCTCTAGATTATAAAGTAACAAACTCTTTTTCAACGCATCCAAATAAACATAAAGCGTCTTACCATCTTTAGAAAAAGCATTCTTCTCTCGGACATAATCAAAACCGATACCTGCTCTTGTTCCATACACAGCTTCCGCATGTTTTTTTGTCCAACGCCTTAACTCTTTCAAAATAGCTACTTGCTCTTCTGGAATAGTACCATCTTCTTTAGGACCTATATCCAACAACAAATTACCTCCCATCGAAATACAATCCACCAAAGTTCTTACAATCATATTCGGTGTTTTGTAGTTTTGATCAAAATGTTGAAAACCCCAAGAATCATTCATCGTGTAGCACAATTCCCAATATCTACCCTGCGGTCTTACAACAGGAATACCTTGCTCTGGTGTTTCATAATCACCATGATGATTCAAACGCGAATTAATAATAATGTTTGGATTATATTTACGTAATAAAGCTAAACTCTCTTCCGCTTTCCATTCTGCGGACGAATGCTCCCAATCGCCATCAAACCAAAGTAAATCTGGCTTAAATTGTTGAGAAAGCTCCGTTAATTGTTTTTGATAAAAACTTACAAAATTATTCCATCTTGTAGGATCGTCCTTCAATTCGTAACGCTTTTGAGTTCTAGTCTTGATATCGTAATACGGATGGCTCCAATCCGGCAAAGAAAAATATAATCCAGTTTTCAACTTTGACTTTTTCACAGCCTGTATAAAAGGAGTCAAAACATCCTTTCTAGCGACAGCATCTTTGGCTGTAGATAAACCTTTATCGCCCTTTGTATCCCAAAGCGCAATACCATCATGATGTTTTGTTGTGATAACGGTATACTTAGCTCCAGATTCTTCGATGAGATTTACCCAATCTTGCGGATTATAGTTTTTTCCCGTGAAACCATTCAATTGTTGTAGATAATTGTCATGACTCGTATAATTATTAAAGAAAGACCAAGATTCGGAAAGTCCATTAACAGCGTATATACCCCAATGAATAAATATACCCAATTTAGCATCATCAAACCACTCCATCTTCTTAGATTCCTTCGTTATTGTCTCTTGGGCGAAAGTCGGAAGTGCTATTATGCAACATAGAGCCGCGAACATTCTTTTTATCATAAAAAACATAGATTTATTCTTTAAAAATATCTATTTACCGTGAAGTAAACGAATATTGATTCTCAAAATTGTATTTTTGTAGGCAATGATTGAATTATATACTGACGGTGCTTCAAGTGGTAATCCTGGTCCAGGAGGATACGGAACTATTTTACGTACAATATACAATGGATCGAATCCTGATTTTCAAGGCAAACTTATAGAGAAAGAATTTTCAGGAGGATACCGCAAAACAACAAACAATCGTATGGAACTCATGGCGGTAATTGTTGGTCTGGAAGCATTGAAAAATATAAAACAAAAAGTCACCATCTATTCGGATTCTAAATATTTCATCGATGCTATTGACAAGAAATGGATCAATGGTTGGATTCAAAAAGGCTTTGCTGGCAAGAAAAACAAAGACCTTTGGATGCGATTGATGCAATCTTACAAATTGCATGATGTTACATTAGTGTGGGTAAAAGGTCACTCCGGTCATCCACTCAACGAACGTTGTGATAAATTAGCCGTTGCTGCTTCTAAAGCTCCATTGAAATGGCAAATTGACTCTGTATTTGAGATGGAAGAGAAGCAAGGGTTGTTGTAAATAACTCTCCATTTATGTTAAAACAATCTTTTGAACCGATAATCCCTAGTCAACCAAGAATCTTAATTTTAGGTTCTTTACCCGGTGATTTATCCATAGCAAAGGATCAGTATTATGCGCATCCGCAAAATAGATTTTGGAAAATATTGTTTGCACTTTTTGAACAAAAATTTACGCTCGAATATTCGGAAAGGACAAATCTTTTACATCAACAGCGAATTGCACTTTGGGATGTATGCGCTTCGGCTATCCGACCAGGAAGTATGGATACAGCCATTACGGAAGTTATCCCCAACCCCATCAACCAGCTCTTACAGAAAAACTCTACCATACAGACTGTTTTATTTAACGGTCAAAAAACACAAAAGCTGTTTGATAAATATTTTGAAAGACAACAAAATCTATCTTATCACACTTTACCTAGCAGCAGTCCTGCAAACGCACAATTCACTCTCGAAAAGCTTCTTTTAGATTGGCAAATTGTAAAAAGCCAATCGTAGAAAAACTGTAACAGAGTCTTTGTAAATTTTTTTAGCTATAATCATATCCTTTGATTATTTTTGTGGCAAGATGTCAGACTTAAAATACAACCAAAGAGGTGTATCCGCTGGGAAAGAGGATGTGCACAATGCCATAAAAAACATAGATAAAGGTTTATACCCACAAGCTTTTTGTAAAATCATCCCTGATATATTAGGAGGTGACGAACAATGGTGTAATATCATGCATGCAGATGGCGCTGGTACGAAGTCTTCTTTAGCCTATATATATTGGAAAGAAACTGGCGATATTTCGGTATGGAAAGGCATTGCACAAGATGCTATCATCATGAATTTGGATGATTTGCTATGTGTTGGAGCTATTGACAATATTATTTTGTCCTCTACTATTGGACGTAATAAAAACAATATCCCAGGCGAAGTAATCGCTGAAATCATCAATGGTACAGAAGAAATTTTGGCTGAATTGCGTGAGATGGGCGTAGGCATCTACTCTACTGGAGGCGAAACTGCGGATGTGGGAGATTTAGTACGTACGATTATCGTAGACAGCACGGTGACTTGTCGTATGAAGCGTGAAGATGTAATCTCTAACCATAATATCAAACCAGGCAATGTGATTGTAGGTTTGGCTTCTTATGGTAAAGCGACTTACGAAAAAGAATACAATGGTGGTATGGGTTCGAATGGTTTGACTTCGGCTCGTCACGATGTATTCAGCAAATATATTGCAGAAAAATACCCAGAAAGTTTTGATCCAGCAGTTCCTTATGATTTAGTTTTTGCGGGTGGAAAAGCCTTGACAGATAAAATCACAACAGAAACTGGAGAAGAGGTTACAGCGGGTAAGTTGGTCTTATCTCCTACGCGTACATATGCTCCAGTAATCAAACAAATTTTGGACAAATACAGATCACAAATTGATGGTATGGTACATTGTTCAGGCGGTGCGCAAACAAAAGTACTTCACTTTGTTGATAAAGTTCATGTCATCAAAGATAACTTGTTCCCTATTCCTGCACTTTTTGAGTTAATTCAGAAAGAATCAAATACAGATTGGCAAGAAATGTACAAAGTATTCAATATGGGACACCGTATGGAATTGTATGTTTCGGAAGAAATCGCGCAAGACATCATTGCAATTTCGGAATCATTCGGTATTCCAGCACAAATCGTTGGTCGTGTAGAAGCGAGCGACAAAAAACAAGTGACAGTAACGTCGCCTTATGGCACATTTATATACGAATAATACTTGTGAAGGATAAGCTCATTATAGGTCGTGCCGAAATTATTGATCTTCCCGAACTGGGAATGTACAATATTGAGGCTAAAATTGACACTGGAGCCGAAACTTCTGTTTTACATTGTGAGGATTACGAGGTAACGGAAAAGAATGAAAAACATTTCATCACTTGCCATATCCGGCCCCATTTGGAATCCGACGAAATCCTCACCATTACATTTCCGATACATCGTGAAAGAGTCGTAAAAAGCTCTTTTGGACAAACTGAAACGAGACATATTTTTTTGACGAAGATTAGAATGTTTGATCAGCTTTATGACATCAAATTATCATTGCGAGATCGTTCATCTATGTCCTATCCTATGCTTTTGGGTCGAAATTTTATTAGTAAAAAATTTTTAGTAGATGTTTCGAAAAAGAACTTAGCATCTAACACACTGTAAATTAGATAAAACCAATTTTTAGTTTCCTTGTTTTATAATAAACTTTAACAAAATATTTTGTGAAAATAGCCGTCTTATCGACAAACAAATACATCTACTCGACACGTCGACTAGTAGAAGCTGCAATTGCACGCGGTCACGAATGCATTGTCATGGATCACAGCAAATGCTACGTAGGTATCCAACAAGGTAAACCAAGTATACATTACAAGGGACAAGATATTAATGATATTGACGCGATCATACCACGTGTCGGTGCGTCAGTTACTTTCTATGGATCAGCTATCGTGCGCCAATTTGAAGTAATGGATGTAATATCAGCAAATCCAAGCCAAGCAATTACACGATCTCGTGATAAATTACGTTGCATGCAAATTCTTTCGGGAGCTGGATTAGGTCTTCCTACTACAGGTTTTGCGCGTACTACTTCTGATGTAGACGACTTAATAAATATGGTAGGCGGTGCTCCACTAGTCATTAAGTTATTGGAAGGAACACAAGGTATTGGAGTAGTTTTGGCAGAAACGAAGAAAGCTGCTTCTTCTGTAATTGAAGCTTTCTACGGTTTAGGGAACAATATCTTGATTCAAGAATATATCAAAGAAGCGAAAGGTTCAGATGTACGTGCTTTCGTCGTTGACGGGAAAGTCGTCGGTGCCATGAAACGTACAGCTAAAGAAGGTGAATTTCGATCTAACTTGCATCGTGGAGGAACGGCAGAGATCATAAAACTAACACGTAAAGAAAGAGAGACGGCTGTTGCTGCTGCAAAAGCAATGGGATTAACTGTAGCTGGTGTAGATATGCTTCAATCATCTCGTGGACCTTTAATCTTAGAAGTTAACTCATCGCCAGGATTAGAAGGTATTGAGAAGGCTACAAATAAAGATATTGCAGCTGAGATTATTAAATATTTGGAACGTCAATACGATTTCAAACAGCAAAATAAACCTGCTCCAAAACGCAGAGTAAAAAAAGAAAGCAAGCTTTAATAGCTTGCTTTCTTTTTTATTTGTAGAAAAATAGTTTACTATTTCATCAAAAATCCACCACCTAACAAATCATTTCCTTCATAGAATACTGCAGATTGACCTGGTGCAATACCTTTTACCGCATGAGGGAAATCTACTTGCATTTTATCTCCATGCTGCGTAAGAATTGACTGAGCTCCAGCATCTTTATATCTAATTTTCGTAACAGCCTCCATAGGTTGTTCAATAGAAGCATATTTCACTAAATTAATATCGCGAACCCAAGCTTGAGTTCTTTCTAATTCATGCTCCTCTCCCAACATTACTGAGTTACTCTCAGGCAATATTTCAATCACAAACATTGGCTTACCCAAAGCAATACCCAAACCTTTGCGTTGACCGATTGTAAAATAAGGATATCCTATGTGTTGACCGACTACTGTACCGTCTGACAAAATAAAGTTACCAGGCCCAATCTCTTGATCCAGCGTAGGTCTTTTATTTCTCAAGAAATCACGGTAATCGTTATTTGGCACAAAACATATCTCATAACTTTCAGATTTATTCGCTAACTCGTGTTGTCCCATATCCAACGCCATTTGCTTGATCTCCGACTTATGAAAAGATCCTAAAGGAAATTGCGTACGTGCTAGATTTTCCTGCGATACTCCCCACAGTACATAGGACTGATCTTTGTGCTCATCCAAACCTTTTGAAATCACATAACGACCATTATCATGTTGACGAATATTCGCATAATGACCCGTTGCGATAAATTCACAATCCAATTTATCTGCACGTTTGATTAATGCTTCCCATTTGATGTGCGTATTACACAATACACAAGGATTAGGTGTACGTCCAGCAATATATTCATCTACAAAATTGTCAATTACATAATCACCAAACTCATTGCGTATATCTAAGATGTAGTGCGGAAAACCATAGCTGACAGCCAATGAACGTGCATCATTGATACTATCCAAACTACAACAACCAGTCTCCTTCGAAGAACCACCTGAGCTTGCATAATCCCAAGTTTTCATCGTAATACCGATCACTTCATAGCCCTGCTCATGCAACATTACAGCCGCAACTGAACTGTCCACTCCACCACTCATCGCGACCAATACTCTACCCTTTTTACTCATATCAAATTATTAAAGTGCAAAGATACCCTAAAATGATGTATTAACGTGTTTATTTCATGTAATTTTATCTCAATCATAATCAATGATTTGAAAAAAATAGCAAAAATAATTGTTGTTAATGTTTTAGATTTCAAAAAAAGAAGCTACATTTGCAACGCAACAAAGGAATATTTGTTTCCTTTAAAAGGTGCCATAGCTCAGTTGGTAGAGCAAAGGACTGAAAATCCTTGTGTCGCTGGTTCGAATCCAGCTGGCACCACCGCAAAATCTGACAAGTAACAGATTCAAAACAAAATCTTGTAAAGGTGCCATAGCTCAGTTGGTAGAGCAAAGGACTGAAAATCCTTGTGTCGCTGGTTCGAATCCAGCTGGCACCACAAAACAAAAAGCTTCTGAAAAATCAGAAGCTTTTTGTTTTATATACCTTATCCTAGATACCCCAATAAATAATAGATAATAATAAAAACGATTATCGTCCCAAAACATCCTAATCCCATTTTCTTGGCTCCCCAGCCTGCTATTAATGCTCTAATTAATTTGTTCATATTTAGAAAGTATTTATCAATGCCATTTGATTATAAAACCAACATATATTGAAATTGTTTTATTGCAATTTGATATACATTACATTTTAATTATTTTTAATCAAAAAAAACCAACCAAAAAATTATAAACGTATGAATGTTTTAAACATAATAAAGATTATTATTAAGGCTTTTGGAATTTATTTTCTTTTTATAATCGCAACTGGTTTTCTAGAGCTACTTAATCCAATACTTATAAACCAACCTTTTTCTTCAACAGCGCTGCTTGTCAACTTAATAATTCCAATTATTTTTGCATATGCTTTTTTAATAAAATCTGATATAATTGCGAATTGGTTCCTGCCCCAACAAGCAGAAAACATACAACTAACTAAACCCGAATTTATTCATCTTTTGCTGGTTTCTTTTGGATTTATTAGTGTAATTATGGGATTGAGTAATTCAATTGGTTTTAATTACACTAAAACGGTGAGTGATTCAGGAAGTGGCTTTTCGTATGGAATTAACTTCCAATTAGGAGATATTATTTTAGTAATACTAGGATATTTAATTCTTAAAAACAGAGAAAAGTTGGCACAATATTTCACGAAGAAATTGGATTGCAAAACCCATGATGAAACAATATTGAAATAGTATAAAAACTATTTCAATATATTTCTAACCTCAATCTTTCCTACGTAATGATTTTTAAGGTGAATTCCTTCACCATGTACCGTCCAAATCTCAGTAGGCTCGACTTCTGTAATAAAATTATTTAAATCATCCCAATCAATATGGTCAGAAATAAATAAAGTCATATCGTTATAATTTTGTAATCGCTTCCATCCAGATGCGAACACACGTAAGACATTTTTAGCACGAAAGTAATTATGAAAAGTCATCGGAGGCACAAGATAAACCTTATTTTGACCGTCTTTTAGTGCCTTTCTATTATAGATTTCATAATTAAGCTTCACAAAACCCTTATCATCATAAATGCGATGTATAGGCGCTATATTATGGTGTGTATAGACAGTTTTTAGTGGACAATACGTATTAATAAGATTTGTAATGCGCTGAGCCTTACCTAGAGCATAACAACCCAACATAATATTTAAATTGGTTGAGTTTAATTTCTTTATTTCTTCGATTGGATCAGGGTGTATCACAGCTGGATCTGCAAATGTAGTTTCCGTAATAAGAACATCAGCTTTAACGTATTCTAACGGTTCGCAAGTAATATCTTGCTGTAATTTATAATCTCCCGTATAAAGATATCTAACACCTTTGTATTCCATCAAAATCTGAGCTGAACCCAAAATATGACCAGCAGGAAAGAAACTAATTACTACATCTCCTACCGTAAAACTTTCCCGATAATTTTTATGGATATATGAATCTAAAGGTTGCTTTGTAAACCGATGCTGCATAAAGGCAATAGTATTTGCCGTTGCGTATATAGCACGGTGGCCTGGAACAGCATGATCACCATGTGCGTGCGATATTATCGCTTTTGCTACTGGATATTTTGGATCAATATAGAAATTGCCATATGCACAATAAAACCCAAACTCATTTTCTATCAAAAAATCTTCTAAAATATCTCCTTTTAACATCTACTGATTAATTGTTTATGTATAGTGTAAATCTGAGGAATTAGAGGTGTAATTCCATCGTTAATAATAATGAAGTTTGCGAATTTTCGTTTTTCTTCGTCAGACATTTGTTTATTGATTCTATTAATAACTTCCTCTCTCGTTGCTGCATCACGTTTCATTACACGATCAATTCTCAATTCTTCTGGAGCAACAACAAGAATAGTGTAATCTAACGTCTTATAAGAACCTGATTCAAATAAAAGAGCAGCTTCCTTAAGACTATAAACAGAAGTCTGTGCATTCCCCCAATCAACCGCATCTTGTATCACCACTGGGTGAACAATACTATTAAGTAGTTCTAATTTTGTAGGATTATTAAAAACTTGAGCGGACAGCCATTTTCTATTAAGCGAACCATCTTCAAAATAAACCTCTAAGCCGAAAGCATTTTTCAAGCCATTAACTATGGCCTCACTTCGTACCATTAAAGATTTTGCTTCCTTATCCGCATCATAAAAAGGAATATTCATCGTTTTGAAAATCTTCGAAACAAAACTCTTTCCGGAACCAATGCCCCCTGTAATGCCTACCTTAATGGATTTCATAATGAAGTATTATTTACGAACGAAAAAATCAACATTCTGAGGTTCAGTTTTAATAATTTGAACATAGTCAGGCACTTTAGTGATACGAACAGGTAAACTCTTGACATGTCTATCTTCCCAATTCTGCATATCTACAGTTGCTTCAAAATCACTTGCTGTCCATTTAGCATAATCCTTCAATGATACCATTATCGTCAATGAAACTTTACTAGGCACTGTACGTACAGAAGTATATTTCGCTCCATTGATAATTTTAATCGGCACTTCAATAACCTTTTCAGTCAACTCTCCCACCGGTATCACCACCTCTGTCATCCGAGGATAGATTGTTATATTCGTTTTATTTTGTTTATTAATATTTGCTACTGTCCGAATATCCGTAAAAACCACATCCCCCCTAATCGTATCTGTTTCTAAAAATTCGATATTTGCGACATCTTCCGTAGGTCCTGTGATGGTAACTATTGAAGGATTTGTCTTGGTTTCACCAACAAAACCATATTGTTTTTTAAAACTTATAGCAGTTGGAACCTTTATTGGTACTTTACGCTGTGTTTGACGTGAGAAATCAAAATACAAGGTATCTGGGGATACCGAAATAACTTTCTTTTCGTTTGGAAATTGTCTATTGATAAAACCAATCTGATTTGAGAATACTACAAAATTCTTTGTATTTAAACTACTCAAGTCCACTTGAATATTATTAGTGTCAGACTGCAACTTGGACATTAATACATCCCAACCACTCATACGTATCTTTACGCTTACTGTATCCGATTGCAAGGGGTGAAATGCCCTTTTTTCAGGCATATTTGCATAAATAATACCAGATTTGATGGTGAAGGTATACTGATTGGATATTGCGATCAATAGCCAAGCAACGAAAGATAAAATAAGGCAACGCAAAAAGATATTTATCTTTCTTCTGTGAATTTTTGTAAATCGACGTTGCTTCATATTCACAAAGTTATAAATTCTAACCGTACTCTTCTAAATACACTAAAAAAAGGCCATTAACGATACTGTCAATGGCCTTTCCTATATTTTTTGATTCAAGATTATGCCTTCGACTCTGCATTAGCAGCTTTAGAAGCATCTAATGCTACAGCAGATTTGTCAAAACGAATACGTACTCCTGAACCTACATCTACCAAAAAAGTAGTATCTGAAACTTCAACAATACGACCGTGGATACCAGCTGTAGTTACAATTTTTGAGTTAACGCCTAATTCTTCAATATATTTTTTGTGATCCTTTTGTTTCTTCATTTGTGGTCTAATCATGAAAAAATAGAACACAACAATGATTAATACCAATGGTAGCATTCCCATAAGTCCACCGCCACCAGCTTGTAATAAAATATTCGATATCATAATATAATTAATAGTTTTTGATTTATTTTTCTACTGTACCTTTTAATTGAACTGTCACTACATTATTCTCTGCATTTGAGGTAACGGTAACAATTTTTTGCTGAACACCTACCTGTCCGGCACTATTGAAACTAACATTTATTTTTCCTGCCTTACCTGGCAATACAGGTTCAGAAGTGTAATCTGGAGTAGTGCATCCACATGAAGCTGATACTTGTGCCAAAATAACAGGTTCAGTTCCTTCGTTTGTAAACTTAAACGTATGCTCTACTATTTCTCCCTCCTTCACCGTTCCAAAATCAAACACATCACTCACAAAAGCTATTTTCCCACCACCAATTAGATTTTCTTCATTTGGTAATGCTGTAGTATCTTGTTGATTTGTAATTTTCTGTGACAAATTATTACACGATAAAAGTACACTTAATGCCAAGGCAGCAAATACTATTTTTTTCATATTTTTCACTAGTCTTTTAACCCTCTTCCGGACTTACGAATGCGTCCCTGTTTCGTAAGATCTGCAAGAATTTTGTCTAATATACCATTTATAAATGTATTACTTTTCAATGTAGAGAAGGTTTTTGACAATTCTATGTATTCATTGATAGTTACTTTTACGGGTATAGATGGAAAATTAATTAGCTCACTAATTGCCATACGCATCAATATAGTATCCATCAAGGCTATACGATCTGCTTCCCAATTTTTAGTTTTTTCAGCAATAAGCTGCTGATACTCCTCCGAATAACGAATTGTAGACTTCAACAACTCAGAAAGAAACTCTTCATCTTCAGACCAACTTGGTGTCAAATCAGCCAATTTGTTTTGTGAAGGAACTTCTGAACTGAAGTTTTTAAAAGTCTTTGCAATCATAGCTTGCAATACCTCCTTATCCACCGCCCAGTTAATGAATTTCTCCTCAAATACCTGCTCGATCTCTACTGATTTTAAAATAATCTTTTTGAAGATGTATTTTATGATATCTTTCTCCGCATTAATAGATCTATCTTCAGATTGCAAATACTCTAAATATGTTTCCGAATCTTTGAGCTGTGCAAAAATAGAACGTACAATCTCTGGATCAAACCCCCATGACACATCAAATCTTTTCACTAGCTCAAGATAATTTCTATTCTGACGCAAAGACTCAATAAACGTATTGCTATTCAGCTTTGTTGTCAAAATCTTATCCTTCTCAGTTGGCAAAAATTTTGCGGCACGACTCTCGGCATCTAAAACTACGTATTCAGCTACTTCATCCAGTAAATTTAATGTCCAAATGTACATTTCATTTACCTCTTCTACATTTTTGAAAAGTGCCTTTTCAAAATCTTTAATCTGTTTATCTTCCGATAAACTGTACGCATAAAGCGTCTGCATGACCTTAACCCTAAGGTGTCTTCTGTTTAACATAAGTGTATAAGAACGAATTATTTATAAAGAACGAATTTAATTGAAGACAACTCACTTATCGCCTAAGCTTTGACATGTCAACAATACGCTTCTCAGCCAACTGCTTTGCTGCCTCATAAGTGGTAATATTATCTTCTTTAGAACGTTGCAACACATTACGTGTAGCCGTGTATATATTGCGGATCAAAGATTCCGTATGCTCAGTTCCATAACCTTCTAATTCAGAAAAGCAACTAATAAGTGCTCCCGAATTAATCAAGAAATCTGGTGTATACAGAATATTATGTTCCTTCAATAATTGAATTGTTTTTTCTTCTTCTTTTAGTTGATTATTTGCTGACCCTGCAATGATTTTACAGCGCATTTTTGGAACAGTATCAGGATTCACCGTACCACCCAATGCACATGGAGCGTAAACATCTACATCCAATTCGTAGCTCGTACTGTATTGTATTGGCTCAGCTTTGTATTTCGCTGCCACCTTCAATTTACGTTCTTCTGTCATATCAGAAACGTAAACACGCGCATTTTCATTACGAAGCATTCCTACCAAATGTTCACCTACAGAACCTACACCTTGCACTGCAATTTTACGACCTGCTAATGAATCATCACCGTACAATTCCTTTATAGCTGCTTTGATACCATAAAAAACTCCGCGCGCAGCGAATACAGTAGTATCTCCTCCTCCATTCATTGAAGTAGGTAGACCTGCTACATAATCAGTCTCAGCGTGAATATATTCTAAATCTTTTTGCGTAGTACCTACATCTATTGAAGCGATAAAATTACCATTTAGTCCTTCAATAAATTTCCCAACACGACGCATCAAAACTTCTGTCTTATCCGTACGATTATTGCCTATAATAATAGCACAACCTCCGCCTAGATTCAACCCCGCTAAAGAAGCTTTATACGTAATCGCCTTCGACAATCGCAAAGCATCTTCGATTGCTTCTTGTTCTGATTCATAGGGCAACATACGAACCCCACCTATAGCAGGTCCTAATGTAGTGTCATGAATAGCAACAATAGCTTTTAATCCAACATCTGGATCATTACAGAAAAATAAATTCTGATGATCTGCTGTAGACATCAGATTGAAAATAGTAGAATTTTGCATAACCAAAATTATAATTCAAACAGCCCTATTTAAGGCTCTACAAAAATAAGAAATTTATTCTTTTATAATCACCTTTTCATGCATTTATGAAAGTATGACTTTAATACAACGATATCAATGAAAATATTAGACCTAAACCATTACCTTTGTTATCAAATCATGAAAGATCTAGCATATTTAAATAAATATTTCATAAAGTATAAATGGCGTTTAATACCAGGAGTTATTTTCGTAATAATATCCAATTATTTCGGTATTCTACCTGCTAAAGTTATTCGTGAAGCATTTGATTTAGTAAAAGAGAATATAGATCTATATAAGTTATACGATGGTTTTGAGAATCAACAATCCATTTACGATGCCTTTGGCAAAAGCTTGCTTTACTTCGGTGGAATTGTATTGCTATTAGCACTATTAAGAGGTATCTTCCTCTTTTTAATGCGTCAATCGATCATTTTAATTTCCAGATATATTGAATACGATTTAAAAAATGAAATCTACCAACATTATCAAGCATTAGATTTTGCATTTTTCAGACGTAATAACACAGGGGACCTAATGAATCGGGCGACAGAAGATGTTAACCAAGTTCGAAATTACCTTGGTCCAGCCATCATGTACACCATCAATACGGTGACTCTTTCTATCATGATTATTTATGCGATGTATGATGTGAATCCCACATTAGCTACTTATGCATTATTGCCTATCCCAATTATCATGGTGATTATTCTATTTATCAATAAAAAAATAAATAAACGCAGCACCAAGATTCAGGCACAACTCTCGAAGCTATCATCTTTTGTCCAGGAAACTTTCTCGGGCATAAGAGTAATCAAAACATATACACAGGAAAAAAGTAAAATAGACGAATTCAAAGCAGAAAGCAATGTTTACAGAAACACTTCTTTGGACCTTGTTCGTGTGCAAGCCATATTTTTCCCATTAATAATCTTTTTAGTTGGATTCAGCACCATTATCACCGTTTATGTAGGAGGATTAGAAGTGAATAAAGGCACTATTACCGCTGGAAATATCGCTGAATTCATTATCTATGTCAATCAATTAACATTTCCAGCCTTAGCATTAGCTTGGGTAACTTCATTGATTCAACGCGCAGCAGCTTCACAAAAACGAATAAATGAATTTTTGAATACCAAATCTGAAATTCCAAATGGAACCATAAGCAAAGATTTACTGGGCAATATTACATTGAAAAATGTGTCTTTCACTTATCCGGAAACAGGAATTAAGGCATTAGCAAATATTAACTTAGATATTAAAGCTGGACAATCCGTTGCCATTATAGGTAAGACGGGCTCAGGAAAAAGCACCTTGGCTAATTTACTTTTGCGCATGTATGATGCTGACAATGGTCAAATTAGTTTTGATGGTATAAATATCAAAGACTATGATTATACACATTTGCGTCATCAAATAGGATTTGTTCCACAAAACGTGTTTCTATTTTCTGACACTATTGGCAATAATATTGCATTTGGTTTAGATAATTTCAGCAAAGAACAAGTAGAAGCGGCGGCAAAGCAAGCTGCAGTGTATGAAAATATAATTGGTTTTGAAGAGGGATTTGACACACACATCGGTGAACGAGGAATCACGCTCTCAGGAGGTCAAAAACAACGTGTCTCCATAGCACGTGCCTTGATCAAAAATCCAGATATCCTTATTTTTGATGATTGCCTATCCGCAGTAGATACCAAGACTGAAGAAGAAATATTGAATAACTTGAGTCAGATTATGAAAGACAAAACTTCCATTTTTATTGCTCATCGTATTTCAACAATAAAAAATGCCGATCATATCATCGTGCTAGACAACGGTCAGATTGTAGAAGATGGTACACATGAAACATTGTTAGCACGCAATGGAGAATACACAGACCTCTACAATAAACAATTATTACAAGCTCAAGAGTAAATTATTACGATTATTTAAAGTATAATTATTATTTTTCACGAATTGAACTATACTTTAACCTCAATGAAACCAATATTAATAATCACATTAGTATTACTATACCATTTATCTTATAGTCAAAGTACTGATTATCCGGTAGTAAATTCGACATATTACCTAAATCATCAAACATCTCCAGAACAAGATGCTCAAGCTATATTTCTCCTAGAAACAGGAAAAACGCATTTGGATATTAGTGACAGCGATCGTGGTCTGCGGATTTTTCACACGTATAAAGCACGCATTAAAATACTCTCTCAAGAAGGTTTTAATCAAGCTAATTTCACTGTCCCATTATATAAATTTGGTAAAGACTTTGAATATACGGAAGATATTACAGGCAAAACCTATAATTACGAAAATGGCAGAATTGTCGAAACAATAATGGATCATAAAAATATCGTAACCGAAAACAAAAATGATTTTCTAAGACTCACCAAATTTACATTACCTAATATCAAAGTAGGTTCCATTATTGAAATTGAATACAGAGTCGTTTCTCCTGATATTTTTAATTTTAGATCTTGGCAATACCAATCTGATATTCCAAAATTAAGAAGTGAATATAATGTACGTATTCCTGCTATCACTAATTACAATGTGGTATTAAAAGGTATATTAAAACTGGAAGACACCAAAACAAAAAGAGAAAATGGATGTATAGCCATATTTGGCACACGTGTCGATTGTTCTAATATAACGTATACAATGAGTAATATCCCTTCATTTAAAGAAGAAGCTTATATGCTCGCTCCCAAAAATTACATTTCTGCAATAAATTTTGAACTGGTCGAGATGACTAATCAAAATGGTGGTGTCAATAAATACACCAAAGCGTGGAAAGATGTTGATTTAGAATTGATGACTGAACGCAGTTTTGGAGGACAACTCAAAAAAGTAAATTTCATGAGAGATCAGCTTGATCCTGCAATATTAAAAAATCAAGACACCATATTCCGTGCTAAAGAGGTATACAGATGGGTTAGCCAACATATCCGTCTAAATAATGTCTATGGTAAATTTGCACAGTACGGCATTGAAGATGCGTTAAAAAGTAAAAGTGGAAATGTCGGGGATATTAATCTAGCCTTAATTACGGCTTTAAATGCAGCTGATATTGAGGCTTACCCAGTAATTATTTCTACGCGTAACAATGGATTACCGCACGATCTACACCCTATTCTCACAGACTTTAACTATGTGATAGCTGCTGTAAAGTTGAACAATGAGTTTATATTAGTCGATGCTACAGATCCTCTAGCCCCCTTTGGGCAATTGCCATTACATTGTATCAATGGAAGAGGCCGCATTATTTATTCTCGAAAATCATCCGAATGGATTGAATTATCAAACAAAATTATTTCTATGAAGGAATATAGCTTCAAGGGAAAACTAACACTTGATGGAAAACTGCAAGGGACTCTATCAATAACTACAGCAGGTCTAGACGCTCTAAATAGAAGAAAAAGTATTATTGAATTTCCTAGCTTTGAAGAATATGCAGAAGATTTTGATGATAAACTTAATAATATTTCTATTCAAAAATCTACTTTGACAGGATTAGACAATCCTGAACAATTACTTATAGAAGAGTACAAAGTAGACATCAAACTAAAGGACGAATTAAAGCCTGGACTCATACAATTCAATCCAATTTTTATCTCTAGAACGACGAAAAACCCATTTAATCTTGATGAAAGAAATTATGATGTAGATCTTGGAGCTCGAAAAATTGAAAAACACAGTGTAGAAATAGAACTACCTGAAGGTTTTACTTTCAATCACGGGCCAAAGCATATGAATATGGTACTCCCCGATAACTCTGCGCGCTATTACTACAAGAGCTCAACATCAGAGAATAAACTCACTGTAGCCCAACAACTATCACTTGACAAAGCTATTTATACTAGTCAAGAATACTTTGGGCTCAAAGAATTGTTTTCTCGTGTAATACAACATATGCAAATCGATTATCAATTTAATTATCAAACTAAATAATGAATTTAAGAAAATTTATTTTTCATCTATTAATGATAATGACTTTTGCTGTGCGTGGTCAAGAATACCCGACTGAATCTATACCTAATGGATTAAAAAGTCGTGCTACAGCGATTCTACGTGATGAGCATATCAATATAGATATGAAAGCCGAAGACAACATCATCGAGACTGTCACCCGCGCCATCACTATACTCAATAAATCCGGAGAAGATTATGCTGACCTTACTGTGTATTACGACAAAAGTAAATCTATAAAAGATATTAAGGGGGTTATATATGATGAATTTGGGAAACAAATACGCAAGTTTGGACAAAAAGATTTCAAGGATTTTAGCGCGACAGATGGCATAAGTATGTATGCAGATTTACGTGTCAAACATTATGCACCTAGTATGACGACCTTCCCATATACGATTGTTTATACATACGAAATAAAACATGGCCAAAATTTATTCATCCCTTATTGGTACCCAAATCGTATAAGTGATATTGCAGTCGAAAAGAGTACCTATCAGTTCAGCTGTAAACCAAATTTAAACTTACGTATTAAGTCCGAAAACATCCAAGCTGAAGCGACCATAACGTCTAATGATAAAGGAAAGACATACACTTGGACAGCCTCCAATATTAATGCGCGAAAAACAGAGCCATTATCTCCTATCGATCATCCAAAAAAAATGATTGTCAAAATAGTTCCCGAAACTTTTCAATATTTTAAACGAAATGGAATGGTTAACGATTGGAAAGATTTTGGGAAATGGGTTCATGATGAATTATTGTTAGGAAAACAAGATTTACCTGCCGCTACTATACAAAAAGCCAAGGATATTGCCTCCAAATTTGACAATCCAAAAGACAAAGCTAGAGCACTATATGAATTTATGCAAAATAAAACTCGCTATGTGAGTATTCAAGTCGGTATCGGCGGTTTAGAACCCTTCCCTGCATCGTATGTGGATCGTTTAGGATATGGCGATTGTAAAGCTTTAGTCAACTATATGCAAGCACTACTTTCGGCAGTGGATATACCATCACTCTATTGCATTGTGGAAGCAGGAAGTACTAAGGTAGACTTAGACCAATCCTTTGCCAATGCTGTAGATGGTAACCATATCATACTTTGTATACCTTTTGAAAATGACACCACATGGCTAGAATGTACCAGTAACAAAAGTCCATTTGGTTACTTAGGCGACTTCACGGATGACAGATTAGTGTTAGCCTGTACACCTAATGGAGGTAAAGTATTACGTACTACAGTATACCCTTCCAGCAAGAGCTTACAAATTCGTAAAAACCTATTCAAGGTTTCTAAAGAAGGGAATATACAAGGAACTGTACATACAAATTTTTCAGGTTCACAGTTTGAAAATCAGTTTGCTAATATATTTAATAGCCTTCCTGATCAAAACAAACAATTAAAAATATATTATGATGTAAATAATATTGTATTTGACAAAATAGACTATAAGGTTGAAAATAACACAGAACCTATTCTACATGAAAATATAACCATCAACATTAGAAATTATGTTGTAAAAAATGGCAAAAACTATATTTTGAGCCCTAATGTTTTTAATATACAACGTAATATTCCAGAATCCAAAAATAGAATCACCCCGCTATATATCAATCGCGGATATACGGATATTGATGAAGGTGAATTTGTATTTGAAGAAAAACTCAAAGGATTTTTAGTGCCTGTAAATGAAGTTTTCGAATCGCCTATGGGTAAATATGAATTAAAAATTTCATCAGAGGGACAAAAAGTAAAATATTACCGTAAATTAGAGATCAAAGATGGTACTTATCCTGCTGAAGCATATGAAACATATTTTGATTTCATATCAAAAGTAGCAAGTCACGACCACATTCGATACACTATTACTATTGCTGATGAATAATCAAGCAACGGGGCATTAGCTCATTTGGCTAGAGCGCTTCGCTGGCAGCGAAGAGGTGATCGGTTCGAATCCGATATGCTCCACAATACCACGTTATTTCCGGATATAAAACTTTGTGCCTAAGGCGATTCCGATGTAATTACGATCTCGCAATGATGAGTTTTGAACTCGAGCGATGAAATTGAAGTCACTCGTATGAAAATCATAATAAAATCGTACACGTTCAAAATATGATTTTTCAGAAGGCAACTTATATTCAACATCCTGTCCTACGAAAATATTGAAACGTAGTTTAGTAGAAAAAGTATAATAATCACTTGGGTATTTATCAGACGCAGAGAACCAAAATTGTCTACCTGCTGTTGTGCTCATAAACATCCCTGTACGTAGCGGATGGTATGTTAAATTATTATTATTCAATTTTATAGCCCAAGGCGTATAAGTCTGACGAAGTGTAAAAGTCAGTTTCATCCGTTCACTATCATATTTTGGAACATACCCAACAATAACATCAGTAGCCCATCTTTTGTTCTTGCCATAATCCCATCCAAAACCAGTTGAAACAACCCCTATTCCACCTGCATATTGAACTTGATAATTAGATGGAACAAATCTAAAAGATGGTAAACTCCGAACAGAATCCTGCTCCATTAGAGAAGATGAATTATTAATGGCTATTGCGTTAATCGATAATCCCATTAGTATAACGCTCAATACGGCACATTTTATATTAATAAGTAACAAGCTCATAGTCGTAAGAATCTTTTGTAATCGTATATAAAATGTACTGACGTTTGCCAATATTTGGCACTTGGTAATAGATTATTCCATCTTCAAAAATATCTACTTCCTTATAATTATGTCCATGACCATGTGCACAGAAAAGCAAATTTGGAAATTGATTGATGCTATATTGAAAAAGGTCTGCAACATTATTATTAAACTGTTCAGACGTCGGCTGTGCATGCATAATAACTACAGTATTAGCATACTCCCCGCTATCCTTTGTTCGCTCTTGTTTGATAAAATCAAAATTTGGAATAGACTCTGAATAATTCGATTCTAAAGCATTAGTATTCAGACACAAAAACTTTGTGTGTCCAGCTATGAAACTAAAGTTCAATGGTCCAAAAACCTTTTTATAAATTTCATCTCCATTCGCCAGATAATCGTGATTACCAATCACTACCACATACGGATGTTTAGATTTTTCAAGAATATCACGTTGCCACAAAAACTCTTTTGTCAAACCAAAATCCGCAATATCCCCTCCGTGAATAATGAAATCAAGATCATCACGCATATTCGAATGAACTACAAAAGCTTCCAACTCATCGTACCAACGCTGAGAGTCACTAATGAAAGCATAACGAATTGTATCTTTTCCCTTAAAGGCTTCTTCTATTTGAGCTATATTACGCTGATTAACTTGTAGGGCACCGGATAATTTTCCATCATAAGGATGTACTTCAAACATTTCACAGGCACTTAACAAAAGAAGGGACAGAGAAACAACCCCGAGCGAGATGTTTCTAATCAATCTAAATCTCATACACCAATCTAATTTCTGACTTTTGATCTACAAAGGTAAAATTATCAAAACTGATTTTGGTTGTAAGAATTATTTTATTACTGTAATATGATTAATTGTATTTTATCATAATCAACGGAGCGTATTATGAAAATAATTGGTCTAACCTGATATGCTTTACAAAACATTTTAGGTATTACTTTGAGAACTACATCTAGCTATCAGACTTCATGATGAAGATTTTTCAACAGACACTTAATCCCCGATTTATTCTTCGAATTTACCAGTGGGTTTAAAGATTCTTTTAGGTTTATTAAATTTTATAGTCCATTCTATATAAGTTAATACCCCCATAAATTCAATCATTTTACCATATCCTTCTAGATATGTATTCCCCTTCTTAAGCAGTACTATAGGAGCTCTCTTCTTTTCTTTCCAACGGTATGGTCTATAGTGATTATCTCCGATCAGCGTATCACCCTTTATATCTCCGTTAATTTCACCAACAACGGGAGTAACCCCACCTTTTGTATGTGTATATTTTCCATAGAATCTATTTTCGAAGCTCACCAACCGTAGCCTAGCTGTATCTCTACCATCGACATGCATATAGTATTCTTCAATTTGATTCGATTTTTTTTCAGAATTACAGCCAACAATTAACAATAAAAGAAAAAATGAAAGTCTAATCATATTTTAAATATAATCAAGTTATATCTACATTAATCAAATAAGTAGATATTATTACTAAACAAAATAATGAAAGGGAAGCTTACACTTCCCCTTTACTTTATCTTGTTCTATTACTTCTATTTTCTCCTGAGCGAGAGTTAGAGTTCCCTCCACCTCCAGTATTTCCAGTTTGATTTCTCCGACGCTCTTTACTAGTAGGTTTTGCTTTCTTTTTGTGTCTATGGTCAGGTTTAGCACCTTCTTTAGGTTGTTCCTTGGTCTTTTTGCCTTTACCTTGACTCGCCGCAAATTGATTTTTCTGTACAAATTGTGGTGACATACTCAATCCTTCCATTACCTCTACAGGCAATTCAAAGCCAATTGTATATTGAATATCCTTGATATATGGAATTTCTTCCACATCACATAGTGATATTGCAAAACCAGCTGCCCCTGCCCTTCCGGAACGACCAATACGGTGTACGTACGATTCAGGCATATTCGGAATCTCATAATTAATAACATACTGCAACAAGTCAATATCAATCCCACGTGCTGCAATATCTGTCGCTACTAAGACTTTTATTTCTTTCTTCTTAAATGCTTCTAATGCATTCTGGCGTGCATTTTGTGATTTGTTACCGTGAATAGCAGCCGATGAAATATCATTTTTGTGCAGTAATTTCACTAATCGGTCCGCACCATGCTTCGTGCGCGTGAATACCAATACACTATCATCTACACGTGTGTTCAATAAGTGTAATAGTGCTTTGGGCTTGTTGGTCTTCTCGATATAATAAAGCGTCTGCTGAATAGTTTCTGCTGTTGTTGATTCAGGCGTAACCTCTACTTTCACTGGATTGTTCAAGATAGAATCAGCTAATGCTTGTATTTGCTTTGGCATAGTCGCAGAAAAAAACAACGTTTGTCGTTTCTGTGGGATAAGTGACAATACGCGCTTTACATCATGTATAAAACCCATATCCAACATTCTGTCTGCTTCATCTAACACCAAAATTTCAATCTTATCCAACCACACCAACTTTTGGTTGACCAGATCCAATAATCGACCTGGCGTAGCTACTAAAATATCTACTCCTTGACGAATTTGTTGTACTTGGTTGAATTGGTTTACACCACCAAAAATAACAGCATGTTTCAATTTCAAATTCACACCATACGATTCAATAGATTCATTAATCTGAATCGCTAGCTCGCGTGTTGGTGTCAATATCAACGAGCGAATCGTGCCACGCTTATGACCTTCCGGCTTGAAATTATTTAATAATTGTAATATAGGGATAGAAAATGCAGCTGTTTTGCCTGTGCCCGTCTGTGCACATCCTAATAAATCTTTTCCTTTCAATACTTCAGGAATAGCCTGCTCTTGAATAGGTGTTGGATGTTGGTACCCTTGCTTCTCGAGCGCATCCAATATTGGAGCACTCACTCTTAAATCTTTGAAAGTCTTCATATCTTATTTTTTGAGGACCTTTTCTTCAAATAAGAAAGAGCCTCTGATTAAATATTCGGAAATAAGAATCATATTTCCATTAAAAAAACAAAAGCCGCCAAGTAACTTAGCGGCTTTGTAATATTGTTAGGCAATCTTAGTTTTGCTCAGCAGGAACTACTGAAACGTAAGATTTGTTGTTTGCTTTTTTGCGGAATACAACTGTACCTGCAACTAAAGCAAATAATGTATGGTCTTTACCGATACCTACGTTAGCGTCAGGGTTGTGAACTGTACCACGTTGACGTACGATGATGTTACCAGCGATAGCTTTTTGACCACCAAAAATTTTGATACCTAATCTCTTACTATGTGACTCACGGCCGTTCTTCGAACTACCCGCACCTTTTTTGTGTGCCATTTCTTTATCTTAATTTAAGACTCTCGTCTGATTAAAAATTCTGATTATAAACTGATACCAGTGATCTGGATTTTAGTGAATTGTTGACGGTGACCGTTTTTCTTTTTGTAGCCTTTACGACGTTTTTTCTTGAAAACGATAACTTTATCACCTTTTAAATGAGACAAAATCGTTGCTGAAACTTTAGCACCTGCGATGTTTGGAGCACCTACAGTGAATTTGCCGCCATTCTCTGCCAACAATACTGTGTCAAATTCAATACTAGCGCCTTCATCTCCTTGTAAACGGTGTACAAAAAGATATTGGTCTTTTGCAACTTTAAATTGCTGTCCTGCTATACTTACTATTGCGTACATTGTTATTTATTTAATTTTCTTTAATGAGATGCAAAGATAGGGCATTGTTTTTAAATATACAATTATTTTTCACTTCTATTTTTTAGCAAATTTCAGCTCACCATGGAATAAAATATCCATACTTACCATATTATACTCATCATCATATTCAGGCTTGTAGATAAATAAGAAAACCGAACCTTGATACGTATCGACTTGAATAGTTTTCTCATTCAGCAAATCGTCAAATTGTCTGATCGTACGATTCCCTATCCAATCTGTCAAATTACCTTTAGGATCTCGATCAAAACGATGATCATCTTCTGAGTCATAATACCAATAGCTTGGTGCATCATTTGAAATGAACATACTCTGGTCAGCGTTAAATAACTCTTCCGCCATACCTGTCTCAGAAAACCAAGACACCTCCAAATCTCCTTCACCTATAGCAGACATATAAACATCTCTATCAAAAGTAGCCCCTACAAGGAAACCCTCAACATTTCGAGCCGCCATTTGAAGAACAAAAGTCTTAGGCTCCAATAGATACACATTATCCTTTTCTTTTATACTCTTACCACCTTGATTCACAGCTAGACGGAATTTAGTATCTTGAGCGAATGTAATCATACTCAAAAACAAGCTACATAGAAGGATTATATACTTTGACATAAGAATAAATCTACAAATTCTATCATTAACAAAAAAATATTTAAACAAAAGTAAATAAAACGTATTAGCATTACCATAGATATTAACCTAAATAATAAAACATACCCACAATTTCAATACATAAATATAAAATCGTACATAACAAGTCAATTTTGATTAGTTAATAATTTTTTTATTAAGATATAGACTACTTAAAGCAGCAAACAATCGATTGTCTTTACCTATCTTTGTAAACCTATTAACTAATAACTTAATTAAATTTTATGTGTGGAATTGTCGGCTATATCGGACACAATCAAGCATTTCCCTATCTTTTAGATGGATTAAAAAAATTAGAGTATCGTGGATATGACAGTGCAGGCATAGCACTTCACAAAAATGGCGCTATTCAAGTAGTAAAGAAAACGGGCAAGGTAGCTGTACTAGAGGAAGAATTTCGATCTCAAAATACCGAGTCTACATTAGGAATTGGTCATACACGTTGGGCAACACATGGTGTGCCCTGTGATGCTAATGCTCATCCACATTCATCAAAATCTGGTAACCTTGTGCTCGTTCACAATGGAATTATTGAAAACTATGCATCCCTTAAAGAAGAGCTAATTCAAAAGGGCTATAGCTTTAATAGTGAAACTGACTCTGAGGTGCTGTTAAACTTTATTGAAGATATACACATCAACAACAACTGCTCGTTAGAAGAAGCTATTCGTATAGCACTAAAAAGGGTAACTGGTGCTTATGTCATTTTACTTTTATCCAAAGATTATCCTGACACACTTTTTGCAGCGCGCAAAGGAAGCCCGTTAGTGATCGGTATAGGCAATGGAGAACATTTCTTAGGATCTGATGCTTCTCCGATGTTGGAATTCACCAAAGAGGTGGTGTATATCAACGATTATGAGTTGGCAATAATCAATCCTGACCAACTTATTCTTAAAAACTTGGGCAATGAAACATTGACACCTTATGTCCAAAAATTAGACATGGAATTAGCCGCCATAGAAAAAGGTGGTTATGAACATTTTATGATTAAAGAAATTCACGAACAGCCCCAAGCTATATTTGATTCATTGCGAGGAAGATTAGACCCTGAAAGTCTAAACATAACTTTGAGCGGATTAGATAAAATCAAAGACAAGCTTATCAATGCAAGACGAGTTATAATTGTAGCATGTGGAACAAGCTGGCATGCAGGGCTATTAGCTGAATATTGGATTGAAGAGCTATGTCGCCTAAACGTAGAAGTAGAATATGCATCAGAATTTAGATACCGCAACCCTATCATTACTTCGGATGATGTTATTATAGCTATATCCCAAAGTGGTGAGACGGCTGATACTTTGGTAGCTCTAGAAAATGCAAAAGCACAAGGTGCTACTATTTTTGGTATTGTCAATGTAGTAGGTTCTTCTATCGCTCGTATATCGGATGCTGGGATCTATACTCATGCTGGACCAGAAATAGGCGTAGCAAGTACAAAAGCATTTTCAGCTCAATTGACAGTACTGTTATTATTTGCTATCAAATTAGCTGAATTCAAAAATTCTACTTCAGAAGAAATCAGAAAGCAATTAACAAAAGAATTGAGTACTGTTCCTGAAAAAGTTAAATATATTTTAGATAGCACAATTGAAAATATTAAAGTCATTGCGAAGAAATACCAAGGAGCAACAGACTTTTTATTTTTAGGTCGTGGATACAACTTTCCTATTGCTCTTGAGGGAGCCTTAAAACTAAAAGAAATATCATATATCCATGCAGAAGGGTATCCAGCTGCAGAAATGAAACACGGCCCTATTGCGCTTGTTGATGAAACTCTACCTGTCGTTTTTGTAGCTACAAAAGATAGAGTACACGAGAAAATCGTCAGCAACATGCAAGAAATTAAAGCTCGCTCTGGTAAATTAATTTCAGTTGTAACGGAAGATGATCAATTGGCAATTAGTTTGTCCGATGAACACATCAAAATTCCAGCGAGTCACGAGATGATCGCACCAATTTTAGCTGTAATACCTTTACAAATACTATCATACTATGTGGGCATTGAACGTCAAATCGATGTGGATAGACCCAGAAACTTAGCAAAATCCGTAACAGTAGAATAAAAATGGGGAAAGTAAACAAGCAACCTTTAGAAAAGCTTGGATTTGATTGGCTGAATGAAGGAAACATCAAAAATGAATACCATTTAGAATCCAATAAAAACAAAGCGCACAAAGAATACAGAAATTTATCAGAACAAGAGGTATCAACATTAATATTAAACCAAAATTATTCTCCCAACTGGGAGAATATTTTTGTTACTGATAATTTTAATCCAAATCAAGTCAGAAATTCCAAATTTTATGGCACTATAAAAATTGGAAACATATCACCAGTGTACTTAGACTACAAAGATCTAAAACTACCAACAGGTGTTTACAATAGTCAAATTATCAATTGTGAAATTGGTGATGATAATGCAATTCACCATGTACGATATATGTCCAACTACATCACTGGGAATGATGTAATTTTACTAAACATCAATGATATGGAAACAAGTCCCAATGCCAAATTTGGCAACGGGATACTGAAAGAAGATGAAACTGAAGACAAAAGGATTTGGATAGAACTGTGTAATGAAAATGGTGGGCGCCCCATCTTACCTTTTGATGGTATGCAGGCTACTGACGCGTACATATGGACAAGAAATAGACATGACCATGTTTTTCAACAAAAATTAAAGGAAATTACTGAAGCATCTTTTTCTAAAAAGGGCGGTGCATATAGTGAAATCGGCAATCAAGTTGTGATAAAAAACAGCAATATGATTAACGATGTCATCATAGGAGATTACGCCTATATCAAAGGAGTCAATAAACTTAAAAACGTAACAGTACACTCTACCGAAACTGCTTTTACACAAATCGGAGAAGGCTGTGAAATTGTGAATGGTATCATTGGATACGGATGTCGTATTTTTTATGGCGTAAAAGCTGTCAGATTCATCCTTTCTTCTTTCTCCCAGCTAAAATATGGTGCACGCCTTATTAACTCTTTCTTGGGAGACAACTCCACTATCTCTTGTTGCGAAGTACTTAATTCTTTACTATTTCCAGCACATGAGCAGCATCACAATAATTCTTTCTTGTGCGCTGCCCTGATTATGGGACAAAGTAATATGGCGGCTGGAGCAACTATCGGTTCTAATCACAATTCAAGATCAGCTGATGGTGAAATTATTGCCAAACGAGGGTTTTGGCCAGGCTTATGTGTTAGTCTAAAACACAATTCAAAATTTGCATCTTATTCATTAATCGTAAAAGGTGATTTTTTATATGAATTAAATATTAAAATACCATTTTCGTTGATCAGTACTGATGTACAAAACGACCGATTGATAATCGTACCAGGGTACTGGTTTTTATACAATATGTACGCTGTAATGCGTAATTCCAAAAAATTCATTGGTCGCGACAAACGCACGATAAAAAACCAACACTTAGAATATGACATTCTAGCGCCAGACACGATTAATGAAATGTTTGAGTCATTGGATATTATCGAAGAAGCGGTTGGAAAATCTATCTACCCACATTGGCCAAACTCCAAAAATGAAGGTAAAAAGATATTGCTGGATCAAAATTTCAAATTGGGTCAAGATATATACATTGAAAATGTTGAATGTTCAAAACGTAAAGTTGTACTATTAAAAGCCAGAGAAAGCTATCAATTGTTCAAGCGATTGATTAGACATTACGCAACAACTCAGATTCTAGGACAATCCACCAGTGAAGGATTATCAGCAGCACAAGTCATTGAAAAGATTCAATCATTAAAAAATATTAAAAGAAAAGAATTTGAAAATTTAGGTGGGCAGATTGTTCCTAGATGTGACTTCAAAAAACTAATGGATGACATAAAATCAGATGAACTGAAAACTTGGAAAGAAATTCACCAACAATATCATTCATGGAGCGCTAACTATAGGCACGAAAAATTTGCACACGCCTTAGCATCTTTGGCGGATATTACAGAAAATCCTATAGATAAATGGGACGAATCCTTTATTGCACAAATAATTGAGGAAAGTATTGAGACTCAAAAATGGATTTATGATGAAATTTATAGATCGCGCAAAAAAGATTACGACAATCCATTCCGCACTATGGTCTATGAAAATCGAGAGGAAATGGATGTGGTAATTGGAAGTCTAGAAGACAATTCATTTATCCAGTCTGAAAAAGTAGAATTGGATTCATACATCCAAAAAGCAAAAATATTTATCAAAAATTTACCAAACCAACAATCATAAAAAAACACCCCTTCTGAGAAGGGGTGTTCTAAACCAACCAAAACTTAATATTAAACTACTTTACTTCTATTAATCTTTTTGCAATAATTGCGTCTTCTTTCTTACCAATCTTCACAATCAAGATACCACTTTCATATACCGCATCAATATTACTATAATCTACAGCTTCTGGTAATGTGAAAGATCTTGTGAAGGAATTATAGCTAAATTCTTTTTTGCTATACAATTTACCTTCAGTTACATTTTCTTCTGATTTCTCTACAGAAATGGATATAATATTCTTATCAACATTGATTTTAAAATCAGACTTTTCCAAACCTGGAGCAGCCAACTCTACTTCGAATGATTTTTCTAATTCTGTAATATTAACAGCTGGAATACGAGTTACCAAACGATCAGTGATAAATGAATCATTGAATAAGTTATCAAATACACTATTCACGAATGGATTAACCACATCTGTATTTACTGCTTTAGTAGGGAATTTTAGTAATGCCATTTTTTTATCCTCCAATTTGTTTTTATCAATTTAATTTTTTTTTTATCTACACTGAGGATTATTCAACTACTATACCAATCACAAAATAATGACATAAAGTCATAATTGAACTTTATCTACAGACAAAATGTCGCTGTTTGAAATAAAAAACGTCAATTAAATGATTAATTGACGTTTTTATGAGCTGTATTTTTTTTCTTAGTCTCTCTTATAAACTAATGATACTTCAGAATTAGCCAAATCTCCACCAAAAGGAGGATTTACTTTACGAATTACAACATTAACCTCTTGTACAAAGGTGTATTTCTTTAATACCATATCTAGGATATCTTCTAGTGCAGACTCTATCAATTTACGTTTAGGTCGCATTACACCCTCCAAAATTTGATATAGCTCTTCGTAGTTTATGGTATTTTTTAAATCTTCCGCATCTGAATTTTCAAATGGAAATATAACTTCAAGGTTCAGAAAAAATTCATTACCTATCACCTGCTCTTCCTCATAAAACCCAATAGGTGAATAAAACCTTACCTCTCTAAGGGCTACTTTTTGTGTAATCATAATCTAAAATAAACATTTTTGTGCTTTTTCATTATATTTAATGAATAAACTTAAACTCTATGAGAACCATTTCTAAATTAACTTTACTTACATTACTGGGAACTATTAGCGCCACGACACTATTTGCGCAAACGAAATTTCAACCCCAAGACACCGAATTTTACGAACCCAAATCAAAAGTTGTACACACAAGCTCCAACAAAGCTCCAAGTGATGCGATAATTCTCTTTGATGGCACTAATTTAAGCCAATGGGAAAGTGTAAAAACAAAAGGTACAAATGCGCCGTGGACAATTAAAGATGGAGTGCTAACTGTAAAACCTGGCACTGGAGATATTCAAACCAAACAGAATTTCGAAGATTTTCAATTACATATTGAATGGAAAAGTCCAGAAGTAATAAAAGGAGAAGGTCAAGGAAGAGGAAATAGTGGTATATTTTTGCAAGGAAAATACGAAATACAAGTCCTTGATAACAATAACAATGCAACCTATGTAAATGGTCAAGCAGCGTCATTGTATAAACAAAAACAGCCATTAGTATCTGCTACAAAAAACGATGGAGAATGGCACACCTATGATATTCTATATACAGCACCACGATTTAACAAAGATGGAGTACTGATCAAAAAGGCAATCGTCACTGTCATACACAATGGCGTAGCTGTTCATTATAACACGCAAATCGAGGGCACCACTGAATATATAGGAATGCCCAAAATAATTCCACATGGACCAGAACCAATTATCCTACAAGATCATGGCGATTTAGTGAACTTTAAAAACATTTGGATACGTCCATTATAAAATCTCCGAAATAACGATATAGTTATTGTCCAATTTGACTAGAAATCCATAATTTCGCTTTGAAACTATTTCAATAACATGAAAAAACTACTTTTATTTTTTCTACTGAGCAGCTCTACAGCATATGCACAGCGAAATTTCATCATTGATGAAACTGTTTTTGGGCCAAGTAAATTTGCACCGAAAACTATTTTTGGAATGCAATGGACAAAAAATACGGATCAATTCACACATTTAGATGCCACTTACCAAAATCTAGTATCAAGAAATGCAAAAGATAAGTGGTCAGAAAATGTTATTGCTAACACAAAAGATTTGAAGTCCGCTTTAGAGAAAGTCATTATTGATGATAAATATTCATTAAAATCTTTCCCATACAATTACGAATGGTTGGACGAAGACAATATTAAATTTCAAATAGCAGGAGAAAAAAACAGATTTGATATTAGCTACAATATCAAAGCAAAATCTGCTAAAATATTAAAGACTCTTCCTTCAGGATTAGAAAATACCGAAGAAAGCACTCACACCGCATACCTTATCGGCAACAATATTGAAATTCTTACCACAGCAGGTGAGAAAATTCAAGTAACAAAAGATACTGTTGATGGCATAGTAAACGGAAGCAGTAACACACATCGTCAAGAATTTGGTATCCACAAAGGAATGTGGTGGTCCCCAAATGGAAAAAACTTATTGTATTACCGCAAGGATGAAACCATGGTAACAAAATATCCTTTACCACAATGGGATACTCGTATTGCTACTATCAAAAATACAAGATACCCAATGGCAGGAATGAAATCCGAAGAGGTCACTCTAATTGTGTTCAATACAGAAACAAAATCATACACCACATTAAAAACTGCTGAACCGAAAGAACAATACCTTACGTCTGTAACTTGGGATCCTAGTAATGAGTTTGTATATGCTGGTGTGTTGAACCGTGGACAAGATCATTTGAAATTGAATCAATACAATGCTCATACAGGTGATTTTGTTAAAACACTTTTTGAAGAAAAATCTAAAACTTGGGTAGAGCCACAACATGAATTAACTTTCTTACCCAATAACACTACCCAATTTTTATATCAAACCGATAAAGAAGGATACAACCAACTTTACTTATACAACACTAATGGGAAATTAATCAAGCATTTAGGCTATAATGACATCATAGTTGAAGATTTCAAAGGATTCAATTCAAATGGCACAAAAGCTTATTACGTAGGTGTTACAAATAAAGGTTTGGAAAGACATCTGTATGCAGTAGAACTAAAATCAGGAAAAACAACCCAACTGACCAAAACAAATGGCGTTCACAACGCAACGATTAGTCCGAATGGCAACTATACACTAGACCAGTTTAGTAATTTGACAACTCCGTATAAAGTTCAAATAATTAATAATAAAGACGGACAGACTAAATCAATTTTTGAAGCTAGCAATCCATTTGAAGGACAAATCAACATGCCAAAGATTGAATTCAAAGAATTTATATCTCCTGATAGTAAAACTCCTCTTAATGCACGAATCACCTACCCTATCAACTTTGATTCTTCTAAGAAATATCCTGTAATGGTGTACCTGTACGGAGGATCACATGCGCAGATGATTACAGATAGATGGCTTGGTGGTGTAGGTTATTTTGACTTGTATATGGCTCAAAATGGCTACATCGTATTCACCTTAGATAACCGCGGCTCTGATGCACGTGGACGTGATTTCACCAGAGTTACACATAGACAATTAGGAGAAGCTGAGATAGCAGATCAACTAGTAGGATTTGACTATCTAAAATCGCTTCCTTATGTAGACAAAGAGAATATGGGAATTTTCGGATGGAGCTACGGCGGATTCATGACTACTTCGTTGATGACTAAACACAATAGCACATTCAAAGCTGGTGTAGCAGGTGGACCTGTAATGGATTGGAAATATTACGAAGTAATGTATGGCGAGCGATACATGGATACCCCTCAAGAAAATCCAGAGGGCTATAAAAAGACTTCATTACTAGATAAAGCTGATCGATTGAAAGGAAATCTATTGATTATTCATGGCGCACAAGATCCTGTTGTAGTTCAACAACACAGCATGGACTTCGTCGAACAATGTATTAAAAATGGCATACAAGTGGATTATTTCTTATACCCTACTCACGAACACAATGTGCGCGGAAAAGATAGAATACATATGTATGATAAAATAGCTAAATATTTTGACATTCATTTAAAGAAATAAAAACACATAAGCCTTACAAATTTTGTAAGGCTTATGTGTTTAAAAATAAATGCAATATAATCAGCAATTAAAAATCCTGCCTACAGTATTAAAAATTTCAAACACATTTTTTATAAAAACATATTACCGTTTATATCTATTTTATATCGAAAAATGTTCTCATTTTTTAATGCAAACTAAGTGAAATAGAATGTTGCATTTAAAATTAATTTAAAGACCCAAAAAAAAATGGCATATTTAATTATAAATTATCCACAAATGATTGTATTTGTCTACAAATACCTAATAAAATAATAATGAACATAACACTCATCAGATTTATTGTTGTATTTATTTTTATCATCTTCTCTAATTTCACAAAGGGACAATCTTTGAAGATAAGTGAAGAGCGTAAAAAGCTATCAAGTATCAGAGATAAATATCAATTGATAGATCAGATGAACAAAGTTGGTATACTCTACCAGTTTAAAAACATTGATAGCTGTTTATACTATGGCTTGGAAGCTAAAAAACTTTCAATCACTTTAAAATACACCAAAGGCGAGTTGGATGCCGAAAATTTGATAGCCCTTTCTCTTAGTGCACGAGGCTTACATAAAGAGGCTTTACAGCATTATACAACAATTTTGAATGGCTATCGTAAAATTGGTGACAAAGAAAACGTTGTCCAAATACTTAATAATATGGCATTGTCATATATGGATTTAAATGACAACAATAATGCTGAAAAATTTATTCAACGCGCTATTTCTTTAGGGGATGAACTTGAAAGAGATAGCATTATGTCTATAGTCTATATAAATTACGCCTCGATGTTGCAAGGACTAAATAAGGACAGTGCAGCCTATTATTTAAACAAAACAGAAGAAATAGCAAATAAATATGACAGTAGAGGTATAATACTGTTAAAAAAACAACTGGAAGCATACGACTTAATTCAAAAAAATGATGTCAATGCATTAAAACTTTTAGAAGAAACTATTTCCGAATCTAAAGAATTGGACTATGACCTAATTACAGTCAATTCTATAGTTTTATCAGGTAAATTTCACCACAATAATCCAAAATTAGCGTTGAAATACTACAAGCAAGCATACGATACAGCTATCTCAACAGGTGGCAAAAGTAATTTGGTTGTATATCTTAATATGATATTGGAAACAGCAGAAAAACTTCAGGATAGAGAAGAAATTTTAAATACTCAAAAACTACTTTCTTCTACCTTGATGCAGCAGAATGAAAACTTAAAAAACTTCATTGGGGATTATGTCCAATACAATTCTCTAGAAACTGACAATATGCGCTTAGAATTAAGTAACAATGAGCAAAAAGTAAAAATTTGGGGCTTAATAGCCTTCATACTGATTGGTATCTTATTTGGATTATATATATATCGTCAGTATAAAGAAACATCACGCTTGAACAAGAAAATTGCCGAGCAATATATTGGTTTACAAAACACTCTCTCATCACTGGAAGAAAGTCAAGAAGAAAATAAACGATTGATGAAAATCGTAGCACATGATTTACGAAATCCACTGGGTGCTATCAAGATGGCAGCAACAATAATTGGGGAGCAAAATTTTGAAAATCCAGAACACAAAACTATGTTAGATTTGATTTCGCAATCCTCGGATCAATCACTCGAATTAGTAAATAATTTACTTTCATCAAACACTAAAATTGATGATTTAAAAAAAGAAAATTTAGACTTACAGGTAATACTTAAATATTGCGTTGATTTATTACAACACAAGGCTGTAATTAAAAAGCAAAAAATAGTCCTTAAAAGTTTTTCAGTAACGCTGCATGCAAACCGTGAAAAGCTTTGGCGCGTAATTAGCAACTTAATCGCTAACGCTATAAAATTTAGCCCCATAGGCGCAACTATTGAAGTGGTAACCCAAAAAACCGAAAATCACATTACTATCGCTGTAAATGATAACGGAATTGGTATTCCTGAAGAAATGCAAAGTAAAATATTTCAGTTATATACCGAAGCTCAACAATTTGGGACCGAAGGTGAACAACCATATGGTCTAGGATTAGCCATTTCAAAGCAAATCGTGGAATCACATGGAGGAAAGATATGGTTTGAGAGCAAACGAGGAATTGGAACTACTTTCTGGATAGAGTTTCCATTTAACAATTTTACGTATAGCTCATAGTATGATTACTTAAAAATCTCGTGTCCCAAAACTGTATATTGTTTAGTTTGAATCCACTTAAATGAACATTTGTTCAATATTTGAAAGCTGTAATAGTAATTAAAACAATAGCTATTAGAAGATTTCTAAAAAAGCTCGGCAATTATAAAATATAGATTCATTAGACATTCAATTCTCGAAGGTTTCATTTCATTAGAGGCATTTTTAATAATAAATAATCCTAATATTTTAAGGATTTTAAAAATAAAATATATAACTTTGCACTCCGACAAAGCAGTCGGAATTCTCTTCATTATTAAGGCATTTCTTCCGCTTTGTAAACAACACAAATAGTATATTTAAACTTTTTGATTTAATAAATAATGCCTAGAAACACCTCCATTAACTCCGTTTTAATCATAGGTTCTGGTCCTATTGTTATCGGACAAGCGTGTGAATTTGATTACTCAGGATCTCAAGCTGCTTTATCTTTAAAAGAAGAAGGCATCAAAGTTTCGATAATCAACTCTAACCCTGCAACTATTATGACTGACCCAGTTGTTGCAGATCATGTTTATTTATTACCACTTACTTGTGAAAGTATAGAGCAAATCCTTCAGGAGCAACAAATCGATGCTGTACTACCTACTATGGGTGGACAGACTGCATTGAACTTGTGTATCGAAGCTTCAGAGCGTGGATTGTGGGAAAAATACAATATTCAGGTTATTGGTGTTGATGTAGCTGCAATCGAAAAAACGGAAAATCGTGAGGAATTCCGTCAATTAATGATTGATATTGGTGTAGGTGTTGCTCCATCAAAAATTGCTAACTCATTCTTAGAAGGTAAAGAAGCTGCACAAGAAATTGGATTTCCTTTAGTAATTCGTCCATCGTACACGTTAGCGGGTACAGGTGGTGGTTTCGTACACAAGAAAGAAGATTTTGATGCTGCCTTAAATAGAGGTCTTCACGCTTCTCCTACACACGAAGTATTAGTTGAGCAAGCTGTATTAGGTTGGAAAGAATTCGAATTGGAATTATTACGTGACAAGAATGATAATGTAATTATCATTTGTACAATCGAAAACTTCGACCCAATGGGTATCCATACAGGAGACTCTATCACCGTAGCTCCAGGAATGACATTATCGGACAAGTGTTACCAAGATATGCGTAACCAAGCGATCAAGATGATGCGTTCGATTGGTAACTTCGCGGGTGGTTGTAACGTACAATTCTCGGTAAATCCAGAAAACGAAGATATCATCGCAATTGAGATCAATCCGCGTGTATCCCGTTCTTCAGCGTTAGCATCAAAAGCAACTGGTTACCCTATTGCTAAGATCGCAGCTAAATTAGCTATCGGTTACAACTTGGATGAGTTGCAAAATCAAATTACAAAAACAACTTCTGCATACTTCGAGCCTACATTAGACTACGTAATTGTAAAAGTTCCTCGTTTTAACTTTGATAAATTCAAAGGTGCAAACAAAGAATTAGGTCTTCAGATGAAAGCTGTAGGTGAAGTAATGGCAATCGGCCGTACATTCATTGAAGCATTACAGAAAGCTGCACAATCATTAGAAACTGGCCGTGCTGGTTTAGGTGCTGATGGTCGTCAATCACGCAATCTTGAAGAGATCATGTACAGCTTGGAGCACCCAAGTGCTGATCGTCTTTTCCATATCAAAGATGCCTTCGAATTAGGCGTTCCTTTGGAATCTATCCGTAAAGCAACGCATATTGACAAATGGTATTTAATCCAAATTCAAGAATTAGTTCAGTTAGAAACTGAATTAAAAAGATATCAATTATCGAATATTCCACGCGATTTCTTTATGACTTTGAAACAAAAAGGTTATTCAGATTTACAAATCTCTTGGTTGTTAGGTAATGTAACAGAAGATCAAGTTTACGATCGTCGTAAAGAGTTAGGCATCAACCGTGTGTACAAAATGGTAGATACGTGTGCGGCAGAATTCCCAGCGCAAACACCGTACTACTACTCGACTTTCGAAGAAGAAAACGAATCAATCTCTTCTGATAAGAAAAAAATCATCGTATTAGGTTCAGGTCCTAACCGTATAGGTCAAGGTATCGAATTTGATTACTCTTGTGTGCACGGCTTGTTAGCTGCTAAAGAATGTGGTTATGAAGCAATCATGGTGAACTGTAACCCTGAAACAGTGTCTACAGACTTCAACATGGCGGACAAGTTGTACTTCGAGCCTGTATTCTGGGAGCATGTACGTGAGATTATTGAGTTGGAGAAACCAGTAGGTGTAATTGTACAATTAGGCGGTCAAACAGCACTTAAAATGGCTGACAGATTAGAATCTTTGGGTGTGAAGATCATAGGAACTTCATTCGGTAATATGGATTTGGCTGAAGATCGTGGTAGTTTCTCTGATTTGTTGAAAGAATTAGATATTCCTTATCCTAAATATGGTGTAGCTACATCTGCTGAAGAAGCAATCGTGGTTGCTAATAAAGTTGGTTACCCCGTATTAGTACGTCCTTCGTACGTATTAGGTGGTCAAGGAATGAGTATAGTTATCAACGATGAAGACTTAGAAAAAGCAGTTGTTAATCTTTTGAAAAACCTTCCAGGCAATCAAATTTTAATTGACCATTTCTTAGACAGAGCAGAAGAAGCTGAATCGGATTCGATTTGTGACGGTGAAGATGTACATATCATCGGTATGATGGAACATATCGAGCCTGCAGGTATTCACTCTGGTGATTCATACGCTGTACTACCTCCATTCAGTTTATCACAAAATGTGCAAGCTAAAATGGAAGAATATTCTATCAAATTAGCAAAAGCATTGGATGTAAAAGGATTGTTGAACATTCAGTTTGCAGTAAAAGGTGAAGATGTCTATGTAATCGAGGCTAACCCTCGTGCATCTCGTACTGTTCCTTTCATCGCGAAAGCATACGATGTACCTTACATCAATATCGCTACTAAAGTAATGTTGGGTGAGAACAAATTGAAAGATTTCACTATCGTGCGCAAACTAACAGGATGGGCAATCAAAGAACCGGTATTTTCGTTCTCTAAATTCCCTGAAGTAGACAAACAATTAGGTCCTGAAATGAAATCTACAGGTGAAGCTATTCGCTTTATCAAAGATCTGCAAGACCCTTACTTTAGAGAATTAGTATCTAAAAAATCTATGTTCTTGAACGCGCAATAAGCAAACAAGAAATATAATAAAGGAACTCCCTCGCAAGTAATTGTGAGGGAGTTTTTTGTTTTATATCGCTTTTTATAGAAAAGAGAGAGAGACGACTAATTGAAATATAAAACATTATTGATTCATTAACTCAATAATTATCGATGATTTATATAAATACGAAATTCCTGAATGTGCATTATTATTAGTCAATAAAGATCCTGCATTAATTCCCACTAATAACAATGGTCTGTAATCGGGCCACGTTATTAATTTATCACTAGGAAAGCCTCTCTGTAAAGCAAAAACGGGACTGCCTGAAGAACCTTCAAAAGAAAATGCTTCATAAGCCAAACAATCACCTATTACTATATTTCCATAAGAATAATTATATCTTGGATCACTGGAAACCATCCCTGGTCTCAAAATTGGACGATTTTCTATCTTATCATACCAGGATGGAAATCCTGGAAATACAAGAGAATCACTTATTTTAAGTCCTGTTTTTATCTGTTCCTCAGTGGCAATTTCATTGAATGGCAAAATGTAATCAACATTTGCAGTATATTCTTCATCATTATAAGCCCTAAGTTCCTTAAGAACCTCTACATCATTCTCATATTTTGGAGAAGTTAGAATTTTAAAACTATAAAACATTACTTTACAATCAATATCAGGCATATTTTCAATATTCCTTTTTTTTCCAAATGCTTCAATTGTTATTAATTTAAATTCTTTATAGTCCGAATTAGGTTTTTTATAATCTACATCGATAAGATGCCGATTAGTTACTAAACAAACTTCATCCATAGAATTTTTGACAAAGAAGCATGTACCACTACCATTTAGAGTTTTTCCAAGATCATCTTTAAATGTTGTCTTAATTCTCCAAGCACAGTAAAGTCGATCTTCAGGTATCCTTGAAAACATAAATAAATTTATTGATTAGTTTTACATTATAGATAAATGATAAAAAATCATTTAACTTCATTTTACACTTCTTTATACATGTGTAATAGATGTAAATTTAAAAAAAACATAAAACTTAACAAGACTAAATTTCCGGTCACAACAAATGAAATGCACAATTACTCTAAAATAAAAATTTTATAAAATTTTTATTTTAGAGTAAGCCGTTAAAAAATTGACAATGTTTTAAACATACATTGTTAGTTTGGCTAATGATATTTTCCTTTACTCCTACTTTGTAGCGTTCGCAGTAGCTGTCTATATAATTTCTGATAGTATCAAATGATACTATCACTATATAAAACATTCTTAAAAATATTATATCTACTTAGATTTCTCCTTACGTCGAAATGACGCGATTACAGCATTACACTTAAAACAAAACACTAAAAACAAACGTGTTAGAACTTATATTAAATACCCTTAACACATCTAAAACCCACATTATTGGTAGGGCTATTAATCTCACCTTTACCTCTACCGCCAGCTTTGTAGCGTTCGCAATAACTGTCTACACAAAGAAAAGAACCTCCACGCTGTACGCGTTTTACCAAGCCGGGTTCTTGTGGATCATGTGAATCTGATGGGCCTTTAGGATTAACTTTAGACGAATTATTATCATAACCTGCACGGTAAAAATCCGAGCACCATTCCCACACATTACCGACCATATCGTAAATTCCAAGTGCATTAGCGGGATACGATTTGACAGGTGCTGAACCACTAAAACCATCCAGTTTAAAATTCTTCTTTGGAAAATCACCTTGATATGTATTCGCCATCCATTTGCCGTCCTTCTTCAGTTCTTCCCCCCAATAAAATTCTTCATCCGAATGTGTATTTGCCTTTGCTGCTAGCTCCCACTCGGCTTCTGTAGGTAAGCGCTTACCAGCCCATTTGGCATAGGCTTCAGCATCTTCGTAAGCAATATGTACTACAGGATGATTTTCTCGCCCCTCAATAGTGCTGTTAGGACCTTCTGGATGATTCCACGATGCTCCCTTAACATATTCCCACCACGACAAAGGATTCGACAAATCGCCAGCTTCCAAATTTCCAACAAATACAGCAGAACCAGGTACTAACATAGAAGGATCAACACCCGGAAATTCCTTTGGATCTAATGGTCTTTCAGCTACTGTCAGATAGTTAGTTTCTTTAACAAATTGTGCAAACTGTGCATTTGTGACTTCGTGTTCATCAATATAAAAATCGTCAACTTCAACCACACTCCCTGGCTTCGCATCGTCAAAATAATCTGAACCTAAATTATACTTCCCGCCCTTTACCTTTATCATTTTCACCTTATCTTCAGTGATTTTAACAGCTGAAGTACCGCTATTATTTCGGTTAGGAGTCCCCTCCATAGCACATGTACTTCCATCCATTTGATTCGCTACCGATGAGGTTGAATTATTCTGACAAGATAAAAATAAGGCTAATGCAAGTAAAGAATAGGTCTTCATAAATTTATGATTGTATGTTGCTAAAATATAAAAAAGGCTTCAAGATAAGATATCTGAAGCCTTAAATATTAAAACATTTACCAGTTACACGTTTAATTGTTTGTCATTAGATTCCTTTTTAGGTCTAATCTTAGTGTTGCCACCTCCTTTTAAAGTTAATTCTAATGGCTTATTTGAAATCCAGAGCCCCTGTGTGAAATCGGGAAATTCTACTGTTTTACCCTTTTTAGTTGATTCTACACTCAATGGCACAATAGCACTCCATGCAGCAGCATCGTATACATCTTGATCCAATGCCAAACCATTACGCAGACAGTCAATCAATCTCCAGTCCATCATAAAGTCCATTCCACCATGACCACCAACTTTTTTAGCTTGCTCGCCAATGAATTTTACAATTTCAGGAGTATATTCATTACGTAGTTTTTCCATATCCTCTTGCGGTAAGAAGCTATGACCATTTTTATGAGACTTCAAACTGATACCCATTGTCGGATACTTTTCGCAGAAGCCTTTTGTACCACTCAGCATATGAATACGTGAATATGGACGAGGAGAAGTCACATCATGTTGAATCATGATAGTCTTACCCTTTTGTGTACGTATCAATGTAGTATTCATGTTACCACGGAATTCAGCACCCACGAATTGACCAAATGTGGTAGGATCTTCCTTCGCCAAGCGTTTTGCTTCTTCCCCCATATGGAAATCATTTGAAGCTACATTTACCAACGATGTCATGACATCTCCACGATTGACATTCATACATTGCGCTACAGGACCTATACCATGTGTTGGATACAAGTTACCATGAAAACGAATATTTTCTTTCAATCTCCAGAAATCATCATAATATGTTTTACTAAAATTTAAATCTAATAAATCATGAATATAAGCTCCTTCGGAATGGATGATATCCCCAAAAACACCTGCTCGAGCCATATTTAATGTCTGTAATTCGAAGAAATCATAACAGCAATTCTCCAACATCATACAATGTTTTTTAGTTTCTTCAGAAACACGAACTACTTTCCAACAATCTTCGACAGTCAAACCAATCGGAACTTCACAAGCAACATGTGCTCCTGCTTGCATTCCTTCTATACTCATTTCTGTATGAAAATCCCAAGGCGTACAGATGTATAATAAATCAATTTTAACCGATTTCAACATTTCTCTCCAACCATCTGCACCTGAAAAACCTACTGGTTTTTTCAATCCACGGTCCACGACAGTTTTTTGATGTTTAGAAACTCTATCAGCATGCTTATCACATAACGCTACAATTTCTGCTCCTTCTAAGTATGTAAATCGATCAACAGCACCAGTTCCTCTATTACCTAGACCAACAAATGCTACACGCACTTTATCAATCTTAGGTGCAGCGTAACCTGACATATTAAATCGAGGTGCAGCAGCTGCTTGTACATGCAATGCAGGCAATGAAATCGCAGTTGCGGAAAGTAAGGATGCCTTTTTAAGAAATTCTCTTCTATTGGTACTCATATAAAATTAGATTTATAAATCTTTTTTAAAAGGGGACCCCCAAAGCCCCCTTAAAATCACCTATATTAAAACAAACTAAACAGTTTCATAGTTAAGAAAACCTCATCTTATATACATAGGTTTTCATGGCTTATCTTAATACTTATCGTATTATCTTTAACAAGTATAATTGATAATTATCAGAAAATAAAATGATTCACAAACGCAAACGTTTGTGCTATTTTTAGACCATAATCGTCTGATACACTAAAGAAGATCAATTTTCCCTACTAATTCTAGGATTAAAGTTTCTGATAATTTAGCTTGTGTTTTCGCAGCATTAAATCTAGATACTGCATTTACGAAGTTCTCTTGGGCATCACGAAACTCTACAGCACTTAATGTCCCTATTTTGTATTTATCTAATGTGATATTTAAATTTTGACGAGCGATTTGCTCATTTTTTTCTTCAATCTTTACAAGCTCCAAATTAGTTTTATACAAATTATACGCTTGCGCTATTTCTGATTCAATCTGTAGATTACTTTGATCAATTAGTAAATCTGCATTTTCAATTCTCAACTTAGCGATGCGTTCATTCCTGCGTTGATTAAAACCATCAAAAATATTTAATGACGCTGTAATACCGTAGGTGAGTCCCCTAGATTTAGATTGCGCAACGAAGCCTAAGCTAGATTCGGATTCTGAAAAATTATATCCCCCATTAAGACGAACAGTTGGATAACGATTTGCTTTAATAGTCTTCTCTTCTAATTCAGCAATTCTTCTATTTATACTTATTAGAATTAAATTTGGATTGCTAGACTTAGCTTGCTCCAGCAAATTTCCTAGTACAAAAGATTCATTAATAGAAAAAACTCTAATAACTTCAAATGCTTGTTGCAAATCGCGAGCTAGTAAACTATTGAGTGTGATTTTCAAATTCTTTACTACGTTGTCTTGTTTAATGCGATTTGATTCATCTGTATTCAGATTCACTTGCACATTCAATACTTCCAAACGAGAAGCTTTGCCTATTGAAAAACGATTTTCCGCTGTTCGCAAACGCTCTTTAGATATTACTATACTGGAATCAATTGCAGAAAGCAGATTTTGCTGTTCCACAATCGTATAATACGTTGAAATCACATCAGCCACGCGTGTTACCACCGAACGCTGTAATTCTGCTTCGCCCAGCTTTTGAAGCTCCTTAAGTGTCTCATAGCGCGAAAACATCCCCAATCCATCAAAGACAGTCCAACCGACACTCACACCATAGTTTAGACTGTTGTTTTTTGCATTATCCAAAGAACGAACTTCCCCAGAGGCTTGCGTCTGGTTAGAATTGGAGATACTATTATTTTGTGTGAAATTTCCAGTCACTGTGGGTAACATTCCAGCATTGCCGACTGTCACATTTTCTTGTGCTACTTTTAGTGTATTTTGAAATAATTTAATATCGTAATTATTTTCTAGCGCAACCGCTATCGCCTCTTTAATAGTTAATAATTCTTGTGCTACACCACTATTTGTAGTCAACAAAAAAACTATAAATAACTTAATAACCCTTCTTCGCATACTAATCTTCTAAATTATCAAACTCCGGTCTATGTTTTCTTGGACGCGACATCATAAGGTAAAATGCCGGAATGACGAATAATGTCAGTATTAAAGAAAACATCGTTCCACCAACAATCACGACACCCATCCCCATTCTACTCGTAGAAGCTGCCCCCAAAGATAAAGCAATAGGAAGTGCTCCAAACGCAATAGCTAATGATGTCATTAAAATAGGTCTTAATCTTGATTCTGCGGCCTCCACCACAGCAGTATATTTATCAACACCTTGTTCTCTCAAATGATTGGCAAATTCAACAATTAAAATACCGTTTTTGGTTACTAGTCCAATTAACATAATCGTTCCAATTTGACTAAATATATTCCAAGTCTGACCAAATAACCAAAGTGAAAATAAAGCACCAGCCACTGCTAATGGTACCGTAATGATAATGATAATTGGGTCTGTAAAACTTTCAAATTGTGCTGCAAGGATTAAGAATATTAATAATACAGCTAAGCCAAAAGCAAACATCGTATTAGAACCACTCTCTACAAAATCCCTTGATTCACCACCTAAATCTGTAGTAAAAGTTTCATCCAACACTTTATCTTTGATACGCTCCATCGCTTCTATACCTTCACCCATACTGCGTCCTGGAGCCAATCCAGCAGAAACAGTAGCCGACATATAGCGGTTATTATGATACAATTGTGGTGGGCTACTTCGCTCTTCCAATTCTACAATATTACTTAGCTGAATAAGTTCGCTACGATTATTCTTCACATAGATTGCCGATAAATCATTCGGTGTTGCTCTATCCTTACGATCAAATTGTCCCATTACTTGGTATTGCTTACCATTCATCATAAAATAACCGAATCGTTGTCCTGACAAGGACATTTGCAGCGTTTGCGCTATATCTAGTACAGATACACCCAAAGCTTGTGCTTTCTCGCGGTCTATAGTGACATATATTTCTGGTTTATTGAATTTCAAATTTACATCCGTAATAGAAAAAGTAGGATCTTGTGCCAATTCTTCCATAAACAGTGGGATTTTCTCTTCCAGCTGTTGAAAATTTTGTGCTTGGATAATATATTGGATTGGCAAACCACCACGTCTATTTACCGAAATAGTTGGTTGCTGTGATACCGAAACTCGAGCTTCAGAAAAATTTCTAGTCAATCTAGACAAATCATTTGCTATTTCACCTTGTGAACGTGTTCTATCTTCAGGATTCACCAATCCTAACCTTACAATTCCGCTATTGACAGATGCTGATCCAAAGCCGGGAGAAGTAATTACCAAACTCACTTTTTTCTCAGGCACTGAATCATTAATTAACATGGTAAGATCTGTCATAAATTTATCCATGTAATCATACGAAACACCTTCTGGTGCTGTGACACGTAAATTTAGATAGCTTCTATCATCATAAGGAGCCGTTTCTTTGGGTAATAATTGGAAAAACAAATAAATCAATCCAAAACAGCCGATAAGTATCGCAAAACTTAACCATTTGAATCGCAAAAAGCTTTTAAGCGAATTTGCATATTCGGTATTCATTGCGACAAAATACTTCTCCGTACGTTCATAGAATTTACTTTTCTTCTGTTCTCCACCCTTCATCAAATAAGCATTTAACATGGGCGTCAATGTCAATGAAACAAAGGCCGATATTAGAACGGCGGCCCCGATGACGACCCCAAACTCTCTAAATAACCGACCGACGAAACCTTCCAAAAATATAACTGGTAAAAATACAGCGGCTAGCGTTACAGAAATTGAAATAACCGCAAAGAAAATCTCATTTGAACCTTTTATTGCCGCTTCAATAGGAGACATTCCTTCTTCTACTTTTTTGAAGATATTTTCTGTGACGACAATACCATCATCTACAACCAATCCTGTAGCAAGTACAATCGCCAGCAATGTCAATACATTAATCGAGAATCCACATAAATACATAATGAAAAATGTAGCGATCAAGGATACTGGAATATCAATCAACGGGCGGAATGCAATAGACCAATTACGGAAGAAAATATAAATGATAATTACAACAAGTATTACAGCGATTATTAACGTCTCAACTACTTCTAAAACAGATTTTTTCACGAATTGCGTATTATCAATAGCAATTTTCATTTCATACCCATCAGGTAAATCCGATTGCATTTTATCAAATTCCTTATAAAAGGTATTTGCGATTTCTAAGTAATTCGTACCAGGTTGTGGGATGATATTTAAACTTAGCATAGGAAAACCAGAATCTGACATTTTAGTTTCAAAATTCTCAGCTTCCAACGCCGCAGATCCGATATCACCTAATCGAACTACTTTAGTTTGATCAGCACGAATTATAATATTATTGAATTGTTCTTCTGTAGAAAGATTACCAATTGTTTTAACCGTTAGCTCCGTATTAGCACCCGTCAATTTCCCAGATGGCAATTCTACATTTTGGCTATTCAACGCATTACGCACATCCATTACGGTGATACCGTAAGATGCTAATTTGCTCGGTTCGATCCAAAGTCGCATCGCATATTTCCGTTGGCCCCAAATCTGTACAGAACTCACCCCCGGAATAGTTTGCAAGCGTTGCGCAATAACATTCTCTGCATAATCAGAAAGTTCTAATACATTCTGCGTACGACTTTGCAACGTCATTGAAATAATTGGTTCAGAGTCCGCATCAGCTTTAGAGACCACTGGTGCTGAATCTATATCTTGAGGAAGACTACGCATGGCTTGAGACACTTTGTCCCGTACATCGTTAGCTGCTGTCTCTAAATCCTTATTAAGGTTAAATTCTATGTTGATATTACTTGATCCTTGCGAGCTAGTAGAAGTAATGTTTCGGATACCATCAATAGAGTTGATAGCCTTTTCCAAAGGCTCAGTAATCTGAGACTCAATGATATCCGGATTAGCTCCTGCATAACTTGTACGAACAGATATTTGCGCTGGATCAATAGAAGGAAATTCACGTACACCTAAAAAAGTATAACCTATTATTCCAAATAATATCAACATCAGGTTCATAACTATTGTCAAAACCGGACGCTTTATACTAAGTGTTGATAAACTCATTATTTATAGATTAACGTAGAACAACTTTGACTGGAGAACCGTCTCTCAGTGACATTACCCCTGAAGTAAGAATAGTGTCTCCTTCAACAAGACCCTTTGTGATTAAGATATCAGCATCAGTTCTACCTCCCGTTTCAACAATAACTTCTTTTGCCTTACCATTTCGTAATACAAAAATCTTTTTACCATTTTGAATAGGGATTAATGCTTCCGCTGGCACTAACAAACCATTATCTACAGTTTCTAACGGAAAAGTAACATTAGCAAACACACCTGGTATTAATTTGCTACTGTTATTTTTACATAAAGCTTTTACTAATAATGTACGTGTATTGGCTTCAATAACAGGCTCTATAGCATAAACTGAAGCTGTGATTTTTTGTTCATCACCTTGAATAGAAAATTCCACTTGCATACCTTTATTAACCATATATGCATAACGCTCAGGAACAGAAAATAACAGTTTTAATTGTGTTGTGTTAGCGAGATTTGCAATTACAGTAGCTGGAGTAATATAACTTCCCTTGGAGATATTCCGAAGTCCTATCTTCCCAGAAAATGGTGCTTTCACTAGAGTTTTACTCAATTGAGCATTTATTAGTTGTATTTGAGATTCGGCAGTGCGATAATCGGCAGAAGCAATTTCATACTCCTCTTGACTAATTGCTTCTTTTTCTAGCAATAACTTAGCTCTTCTTGCATTTTCACCTGCCAATTGAGCACGTGTACGCGCCTGAGCCAATTGTGCTCGTAATTCTGCATCATTAATTTTTACTAAAACTTGTCCAGCAGAAATTTGACTGCCCTCTTGAAAATTCAAACTTTCGACTATACCTGAAACTTCAGAATGAAGCTCTACAACTTCGTTGGCCTCAATAGAACCACTTAAAGACAAATAATCAGCAAATGGTTGACCATGTATTACACGACCATATACTTGACTTCCCCCTCCCTTTTTCCCTCCTCCTGCAGATTTATTTGTTTCTTCCTTTTTAGTATTAGTAACAATACGATAAGTCACTAATCCTGCAACTAATAATAAACCGATTAATATAAATATGATGGATTTTTTACTCATAAGTTAGATTTTTATGCCCCACAAACAACCTACAAGATAACGGTAATTACGTTAAGAAGCTTGTAAAAATATAGATATAAAAAGTGTATAACATAAAAAGCCTTAGTACGATTGTACTAAGGCTTTATAATATATTAATAATGACTTCAATTAATATTCATTATATCCTTTGATATAAATTTCATTAAGATTAGCAAATCTATCTGTCGCATGAAATGTAGTAAGACATACTACTTTGATAGCCTTAAACAGTGTTTCATTATTAGGCAAAGAGATTATATTATCCTGGCGTGTATTTGATAGCACAAAATCGCCCAACTTGATCTCTGATCCATCAGTTTTGATACCGTATAGTTCAATATCTTTAACTCTATAATTATTCAAAGCACGATGCAATAAGGTAACCTCTTTAATTATAATTGGATTATATGGCCCAGCAGATGTTTTAAGTGATTCTTCATTAAATAATCCACTAGTGGAGGTCGCTCTAGTTTTTGTAAATGTAAATATAAGGGTAAATGGATATTTTTGTACAGCAGTGTGCGTTGAAGTTATTGTAGTACTCCACTGTGTATGCCATACTGATCCTGAATTAGCATCCAACATTGAGTGTGGGCCTTCAGATGCAGAGTTTGAATTCGAAGCATAAGGTGTCCAACCTGCACGAAGAGCTGCTGTATTAAAGTTTACAAGTACAGGATCTAGCACATTTAATTCAACTGTCTTATTTTCAGACTGTCCGCCATTTGCATCTATTACATAATAAGTGATAGTGTGCTTGCCTGCAGTAATATTCTTTAATTCCAACGTTTCACCAGCCGTTGGTGTTGGAAGATTTACCTCTGTATAATTAGTGGCTGCATCTATTTTATAATACAACTTAGCATTAGCGCGACTCAAGTTCAATAAAAATATACTAAATTTACGAATACCTGCCTCGAAATTTATATTATTTACTATACCTTTTGCTGGAAATGGTAATGCACTTACTAAATAAGAGAATTTTTTAGATTCTAAACCGTTTTTTCCTTTAGCCCATACCTCTATATTTGTGGGAGTACTGGTAGGCAATTTTGTAATAATATACTTATTATCAAAGTCTTTAACTTCTGTTGTAACTTTTTCACCCATAGTATTGTAGGAAAAATAAACCGCTTCAACAATTTCTCTATCCACACTACTAATATCAAACTTAACAGTCTCATCATCATCAGATATAACTTTAAAGTTGTTTTGTTTTACAGGCCCACGTTCGTTAACATCAACTTCATCTAATGGTATTTGAGTTGGGATAACTAAAGTATTCTCTTTACAACCTATAAATCCAAATAATAAAGTACAGACGATAAATACAGGAAGAATATTATTATATATTTTTTTCATAATGACTATTTCAAAAATTCCAATTCAAATTTTGATAAAAATGGAGTTCCTTCTAAACCCCAATTTTCATGAGGATTGATTCCTAACCAATAAAAAACATGTCTCGTTACATCCACATTCTGAATCAATATCGCATTTTCATCTACATATGGAAGATTGTTTCCTTTTACTTTATATTGGTAATTTCCTTGCAAAGGTATATTAGGCATTCCATTAACCTTATTTTTAAGAACAGCACCTCCATCATCCATGGGCCAATATCCAATCAGATTTGATTTTTTTGGATGTGCATCAGGGACTCCCATTCTTTTTGAATTTTCTCGTACCTCATCATCATTCAAAGCTATATTCCAAATATAAATATCAGCTAAGTGTAAATCCAAAAATTGGGCTGAAAATACATTCGCTTGGAATCCAAAAGTCAAAGGAGATGTAGATAAAACATTATTGATATTCAGTTTTTGAGAACCTTCTGCCACCTTATTTCCATCAACATATAATTTTGATGTTACAACACCATTATTACTTGAAAAAACACCTGTCATATGCGCCCACTTATCATCTACAGATATAGGACCTCCACCAATTTCAAGTTTAGTGGATCCATCAGCACAATAAAGAGATACATTGTTTCCATTTCTAAAGAAAGACCAACCTGCTGTAGATCCTGATCTAGCATTCACCTTACTCAAAAATGGTGGCCATGTATATGACCATGTTCCTGCAGCATTTTTATTAATTTTTACTTTCGCTTCAATAGTCAATTGCCCTGTTTTTGATATGTTATAATTTTCTTCACCTGCTACAGCAGCTGTATTTCTAGCTCTAACCCCTTCTTTAGGTCCACCTTCTGTCCCATCACCACCATAAAAATGCGGAGAAATGATTATTTCTGGAATAAGCTCCTGCCCTTTCAAATCCTTTTGATAGTATAATGAAAAAACATTACGTTCTGCAAATGAATCACCTCCATAACTAGAACCGACACCTCCATGACTTGATGTAATAATAATTAACCAATCTTCATAAGAATAATCTTCTCTAGATTTAATTGCTTGAACAATCTCTCCAATGAAACCATCCACACGTTCCACAGCTGCTGAATAACTGGTTTCACTCATACTGAAAGATGAACTCTTACCTGCTGCCAAAACATCTTTAAATTGAACAACTGTAAAGTCTGGAGCTGATTTAGAAAATAATGCTTTCACTTCATCTTTCACTTTACCATCACCTTGTACCAGAATGTTATCATCTGCATCCATTAATAAAACATTAGCCAATCCTTCATCCTGTACCACAATTGAAGTCCTTAATGTTGAATGTTGATCTTCAAGCCTATAAATTACACTTGGCACAAAATTGATATCGTCATGTGGCTTATCCGAATTTGGAGTCGGTAAATAATTATCATTATCTATCAAATGCTTTCCATAAGAATATCCTGTCGCCATAGTAGCCCAGCTAGCAGGATCAGAAGTTCTACTGTCTGTCAACGCATCAAAAGAATACTTGCCACTCTTCATCAACTCTGCTAAATTAGTTGGAATTTTCTTCTTCAATTCTTGTCCAACCAATCCATCTATGGATATAAATAGTACTTTCCGCTTAACCGTCTTCTCTACTTCTTGCTCATATTCCTCAAAATTTGGATCTGGATTATAATATTTTGTACATCCAGTAACTGCCATTACTGCTAACAGCAAGGAGAATATGTTTAAAAATCTTCTTTTCATAATTAATAGTTAATTAGTCCACATCGTAAAATGCACCAAACTCCGAAACTGCATGATTAGTATTTCCGCTATGGTTATTTTCTCTAAAATAAATGCGCACGAAACGAATCTCTCTACTTTGTTTCAATCTAAATTCCTTACGATCTACAGTATTTGACATATTAAATGAATATCCATCGGCTAAATCTGCTTCTGTTAAAGTTGTATAGTTGCTGTTATCAATACTAACTTGTATTTCAATTTTTTTAGGTCTTTGCCCGGTACTATTTGTTCTAGGAACTAGATAGAAACCTTTAACGATTTCATTTGCCTTTAATGAGAACGTTATCGAATGAGGCAAAGTCGCTACAGCAGCAGACCATTGCGAATGCCAGAATGTATCCGTCTTACCATCAATAATTCGTATAGCTTGACCATTATTCGCTCCTTCTCCTGTTGGCTCTTCTGTAGACTTAGCAAATATTGTCCATTCTGAAATATCAATATCTTCTTTCGGATTGATGGTACCTTCACCTCCTGTGTTTGTCAATGGATTATAAGTCCAAATTGCTTTTTCTAATGGTGGATATTTTGCCGCCATCTCTCTCCTTGCTAAGGCACTTATTTGAATACCCCAAGCTTTACAAAACTTTTGATAATCTTTACCTGTAAAATCGCATAAATTACGGTAGAAGAAATCTCTTTTAGCTTCATCTAGAGAAAATGAATACTCAGTATTACGAGCATTGTTATATATATATGGCATAAAGTCCCATCCTGACTCCCCGTTTTTACCAATTGCTTTATTATAAATTTGTAAAAACAATAAAATTTTCACGAAAGGATGATTATCAGTAGATGTAACAGGATCTGTGATGATATTTTTTCCAGAAGTTCTTGCGGCGTATTCTAAACCAGCTGCAAATGCACCTCTAATCGCAGGATGATTTGCAATAGCTAATCTATTTAATCTATTAGCTGCTTTCCACACAAATAAATTGTTCGTAGTTTCGCCTAGACCTGACCAACTCCATGTTCCTCCCTGTTGATAATTATGACCTAATTCGTGAAATGCTCCCCAGCTCACCTCACCTAGATTCTCTGGATTTAAAATATAGTTACGATCTGTAAACATCCTAAACCAGTGCCTATCTGCTTGAGCTACCCACGGATTTCCGCTATGAGCGTAACCAGCTGATGGTTGTATATCTAACATTGCCCTTTCAGGTAAATCTGGATAACGATTTTTCAAATCTTTAGCATTAGGCATTAATCCCATCCAATCATAAAAGTCTTTTACATAGATTTCATTCCATTCTGTCAATGCGCCTTCTACATTTGCTGCATCTGCTTTGTAGTTGATAACCATATTTCTTGGAATAGAAAAAATAACTCTTTCAGAACGTACCTCTAACCAAGGAACTGCTGTATTTTCAACATCTTTTAACCAATCTTGAACATTTGTTTTTCCTAATATATAATCTGGTGAACGTACTGCTCCAGAAAAACGCAATTCTACAGGTGCAGTTCTAGAATTATTAGTTATAATCAAAATTGTACCGCCATAGAGGTTTTTAACGTAATTAACCCCAGGGAATAATTCCTTTTTTGTAAAAATTACAGGGTCTCTACGTAACACTTCTTTACCTGTCAAATTATCCGTGTGTACACCAACTTGGACAGTTAGCCCCAAAACATCCCTAGGAACAATTATCTTAATATTCTCACCAGCAGGTGCATATAATCCAGTGCTATAGATAGGTTGAGGAACGTTACTTACCTTAAGATCTTGCGCCGAAACATAGACATAATCCATATCGAAATTTATCAATGTATCTGCTATCCTTTTTACATTATCACCCACTAATCCAGGATATATACGTGCACGATGATAAAGACTTTTATCAGCTATATTCATCGCAGTGTCTGTCGATATTTCAGAAGGATCTTTATCACCTGAATTAAAACCGTTCTCAAAATCGTATCCATACTTACCACATGATGACAAAACAACTAGTGCTAAGACGATTATGTATATATTTTTTAAATTTATTCTCATAATCAAGTTAATTTAAAGTTGATACTAATAATGTTGGAGTCCAACTTTTGCCCTCCAAGCCCCAAGCTTCTTTAGGAACAATTCCAAACCATTGATAAATAAAGAAAGGTATATCTACAGCATTAGGTACTAATCTATAGAAAGAATCACGAATTGGGGGTTGGAAATACGGTACTACATCACTAAAGCTCGTCCAGTTATATGGGCCCGTAATTACCATATTTTTGTTATTGCCTGAAACATCTGTCATTTTATTAGTACCTACATCGTCATAACCTGGCCAATAACCTATTAGATTAGATTTTTTTGGATGAGAAGAATCAACAGTTGTCTTCCCAGCCAATTCAGCTACATCCTTATTTGAAAAAGCTGTATTGTAAATTTGTAGATTGTTTAATTGAAAATCAGCTCCAGTGTTACCATCTGGAGCCTTTTTTCCTATTACAAGAGGTGCATTATTCAGCAATGAGTTAGCGCTAATTGTATTTGCAGCATTAAATACCCCATCAGTAAATACTTTAACTGTGTCTGTAGCACCAGATCTACTTACTACTACTGTAAAGCTATGCCATGCTCCATCATTAACCTGCTTTGTACCAAATGTTTGATTGCTAATGTTACTATTCCATCCAATTTTATTATTTCCATCACGAACTTCCATAAATAAATTCCAACCATTACCACCAAAACCTACATCACGCTTCGAAAGAATAATTGGATAATTATGACTACTTGTAACATTTGACTTAAAAAAGAAATTGATCGTAAAATCTGTATTGGGACCGAAATTATATAACTCAGCATCTTGTAACGTTGAATTTACAGCTGGACTACCATAGGTATAGCGCAATGCATTACCATCATAAGGAATTTCAGTTGAATTGGGTCTTGATAATAGACTTCTAGAAAATTTAGGACTGTAAAAAAAAGTTACTGTATTTCTATTATTATCTCCATAAGCAGTATTATCAACTTCAGTATTAATAGCTGTTCCACCAATACTAGATGTAATAATAACTAACCAATTTTCTTCGTCATATGTTGATCTTTTCTTAATTGTTTCAATTAATTCACCAATCGATTCATCAATCTTTTTTAAAGAATTCACATAAGCTTGATTATTTGTTTCAAAAGAATTCTGAGAACCAACCAAATAGGGTTCTTTAAAATGTGTAACAATCAAATCTGATGTTCCATTTGACAACTCTTCTTTTGATTTTTGCAAGACTTCAACATCAGAGGCTACTAGACTTCCTTTATCTGCATCCTTCAACAAGGAATTATAGATTTTTTCATCTCCAGAAAACGCGACACTCTTCAAATCATTATTTAACGTTTTGATACGCTGAATAATCGTCGGATAATTTACTAAATCAGCATTTGCCAAATTATTATCTGCAACTTTGTGCTTAGTTGATGTAACTCCAGTCATCAATGAAGTCATTCCCGCCTCTTTAGTATAAGGCGTATTTTTAAAATCACCTAATGACCCGAATGAATGTAAAGCATTGCGCGTCACTATTCTAAAATTCGGAAGTTCTAATTGCTGTAAAGCCTTTCCTCTTACGCCATCAGCTATTATATACAATACTTTAGAAGAACCAGACGTGTAGTTCGGTTGTTCTGAAAACTGCTTCAATATATTTGGAAAGTCTTTATTACAAGAACTAAAAACTGCCACTATCAAGACAAATGGTATACACCATTGGGACATTCGATTTATCATATTCTTTGCTTTCATACAATACAAAGTTTTAGGTTAATTCTTAATTTCAATCTTTACAATATTACCTACATTATAACCATCTACGCTGAAGATTGACCCACCTAATAGAATAGCCGGATTGCCTAATGAAGAGGTTGTTTCTGTTATTGTAAGTGGAATACCAGCAAAAGATCCTAAATTGTTATATTCTTGCTTAGCTACTCCATTGGATTCTAAGATCAACAAACCACTCCTGCGCACACCATTATATTTCGAAAAGAATCCAGTAACTAATACTCTACCATTGTTGAGTTTATAAGCATAGTTAGGAGACTCCCCATCTAGATCTCCCATTTTAAATGATTGATCTTCGGTTCCATCCGTATTCAAAATTACAACACCATTATTTGCCTTACCACCATAAGTTTTAAATGCGCCCGCAATCACTAACTTATCATTAGTTGGATTATATGTCAAACTAAGTATAGGTAAGTCTGTCCCACCAACATTAGTGAAGCTATCATCCACTTGGCCATTAGGTTTGATACAAACTATATTTCTAACTGACTTTCCATTGTAGTTGGTAAAAGCACCAGCTATAACTATACGTCCATCCTTTAGACATACTGCATCATTTATGAATCCATTTAGTCCCGAATTATTCAAATTAAACGTAGAATCCAATTTACCATCAGGTTTTAATTTAGCGACATTACGTACTCTTGTATTTACATATCGTCTATTGTCTCTTGACGAATATTGGTAATCAATTTTTCTATGTATTGTGAAACTTCCTACAACAATAATATCTTTATCAGGTGTTTCGAACACTTTACTTACTAACCCGTTTATAAATCCTGAATTGAATGAAGATACGGTATCAAGACCATCAAGAGGTTTATCTTCAGGAAAAGGGTTGATTACTGCAACAGTCGTTGTATCTAGACTTCCCTTTGGCAACAATCTTGCAATACCATCAACTTTTCGCTTTGAAAATTCAGTAAAAAAGCCTCCTATCATAAATTCACCACTCGATAATCTTACGATGCTTGATATACCAGAATTCGACCGTCTTCTAAAATCCATGTCATTAGACGTTTGCCCCAAACTATTAATATAATGAATACCTGTCAGGTACTTACCTCCTTGTAATTCATTTTCAAAATCCGTAAAATTCCCGACTACAATATGTCCCCCTGCATGTGGTAAAATTCCCATTACCGTACTATTAAATCCGTTGACTATTTTGTAATCTCTATCGACAGACACCTTACCTTCAATTCCAATCCATGGTCCATAAAAAATTTGTCCATTCATAATTACCGTAACAATACCAGAACTAACTTCAGCTGGTATTCTAATATCTGCAGTAGAATCTGATAAAGTCACAATCTCTGTAGATACTTCATTCAATCGTAAATCGAACTTATTTTCATATTGTTTTAACCCCCTTACGCTCACACGTACAACCTCGCCTGGTAATGCAGTCGTTGGATCAGCACGGTTTGAAGTAAATAAAATTCCAAATGGCTCTTTACCTCCTTCATATGGATTTACACCAATTTCTTCTTTTTTTTGACAGCTATAAATAATTAGTAAACTAAGTATAACTGTACCTATATATTTAATTTTTGAACTTATCATATCTATAAACTAGTAAGTAATACCTTTATTAATCGCATCTGAAGTGAAATCAAATGTATAGAAACCAAAGCTATGTCTAAATGATTGCAAGACATGAATTACACCATTTTTTGGCTGAATGTCTGACGTTGCAACAGGATTTGAATAGTTAATTAAAATCTGTCTATAACCTGCATATTTAACAATTTGCTCTACCCCAGCGCTATTTTTTGTTCTAACATCATTATAAAATGTACCAATATTCAGTGGATCACCATCTATCGAAAGATATCCTTGACCTGGATAGGCTAGCATATCACTTGTATCTATTTGAGGATAGTCCTTAAGTAAATATTTTTCTTTGTATATATATCTTGAAAGATACTTACGCCATACTTCTGGAGAGACCTGCTCAACTTTCAATACTGTATCCTGACCTCTAAAAAACAATTGGCTATTTAAGCTGGTCATACTTTTCGAAATACTTTGTGATGTAGGTGCAAAAAAAGTAACGTTAGCGTTTGGATCATTTAGTAATGAGCTGTAATTCGCTAATTCGATGACCTTGACAAGTGTATCAAATAATTCAGGACGGCTTTTTAAAAAATCTAAAATCGTACCATTATAATTCGGATCGTGCACTCCCCCATCCACATAATAATCTTTTTTACAAGATGATAATGACACTATCAAACTTATAATTGTCAAAAAAATTAATCTTAAACTGTTTGTATTTTTCATCTCCATCCAAATTAATTCCAATAGTTATTTAAATTCATATACGGATTATCAATTAAAGCATCTTTATTTATTGGCCATGTCCATCCACCTCTGTTGAATACGTCTACTGACATTGCCGCTTGCGTATACTTCGTATTTAAGACTTTCTTTGTACGTACTAAATCATAATAAAAATGACCTTCACCAATCAATTCACGTACACGCTCCCACCATATAAAGTCCTTTAATTCATCACCAGTTTCAGAGACAGCAAGAGTTGCCTCTGCACGTCTTCTTATGATATTTACCACCTCTCTAGCCTCAGGGTCTCTACTCAACTCAGCTAGCGCTTCAGCTTGTAGTAAAATTGGGTCAGCATATCTAAAGACAACCTGATTATCATCTGGATTATAATCCTCGCCTTCTTCATTAAATACATTTAAAAACTTCAAACATTGCATCAAGCCAGTTGTATTATAGATGTTTTCATCATACCATACATCTTTACGCTTATCTGTTCCGCCAAGTGGATAGAGCTCTTCCATAAATTTAGGCTCATAAAATAAATAAGAACGCTGTATAGCTATATTCTTATTTGGATAGCGCAAGAAATAATCTGAGTATGGGGAACTAATAGAAAAAGTCTCTCCGTAATTCAAATTCTGAACTATCTCAAATAATCCTTCTCTTGTACGACCTTTAAATATTTCTTTTGTACGCTCCAATGGTAATAATTCATAAGAATTATTATTCTCTAAACGAATCTCATCTCCTAATGACACAACATCATTGTAGTATTGGTTTTTATCTTCAGTTGTAAAACCAGCCATCCACATATTCATATGCATCATTAAAGTTATTGCTGCACCGCGCATAGCTCTATTTCCTACGATAGAAGGATCTTCATATGTCCAAGGAAGATCTTTATAATGCGCCTTCATATCATCAGCACATTTGGCTAAAACTTCCAACATATTAGTACGACCGATAGCCTTACTATGATATGCTTCTGTGTAATATGGTACATCACCATATAACCTTACCATGAAGAAATAAGCTAGGTTGCGCAAAAATACAGCCTCAGCTTTATACCTTGCTATACTAGCAGGAGAGATTAAACCAGGTTCCATATTATCCATTTCGAAATAAACAATATTGGCATTCTGTACCATTTTGAAGAAATCATTCCATTTTGGAATAGCTGTAAAGCCAAAAAAACTGTAATCACCATGAAATAATGCATTTATATTATTATTCCTCAAGTGCGTCAAATAATTACGAAAAGAGGCTGAAGATTGAGATGTGCGTACAATTGGTGCACATCTAAAATCACCTGTCGCTGGAAAAAATATACGGTGATTATCTTGACCTCCACGAGGGGTACCCATAGTAGCTAAACGAAAAGTCTTATAAATACCGACTATAAATTTATCAACATCTTGTTCTGACTTCCAGTAATTATTACCTGTTAAATTATCCTTTGGTGAAACATTTAAAAATTCTTTTCCACAAGACAAGAATAATAATGTATTCAGTAATAAAAGTCCTAAAACTATCTTTTTCATATCTCTTTATCTATTAGAATTGAACATTAAATCCTACTGTATAACTTCTTCTATTTGGATATCCTGCTGAAGAATCTCTTCCCAATGCAGATACTAACTCCGGATCTGGACCTGAATATTTACTGATCGTCAAGATATTGTTTGCCGAAAAATAAACTCTTGCGGAAGTAATACCTAAACGCTTACTCAACATCTCTCTATCGAAATTATAAGATAATGTAGCTGTAGTAAATTTGAAATATGAACCATCCTCTTGAAATAATGTTTGATCATATCGGAAAGGATCTATAAAACCATTTCTTCTAAATCCATATATGTTTGGAAAATAAGAATTCGTATTAGTAGGTGACCAGATGTCCAAATCATCAATAGGAACTAATGCACCAGGTCCATTTTGAGAAAAGCCAGCAGGATCACTATAGTTACGTAATCTGTCAGCCAATGCATTGTTCAATACATCACGCTTAAAAGTCATAAAGAACTGAGAATTTAAGGACCAATTTTTAAACTGTACGAAAGCATTAAAACCACCTGTGAATACAGGTTGAGAATTACCTACAGTTACAAAGTCCTTTTCGTCCAAAATATAATCACCATTCAAATCTGTCCATATCGGATCTCCAGCTTGAAAAAAGCGTTCATCAGCTAAAGAACCGCCCACACGATAACGAAGTCCTGTTAATGGGTTGATAGGAACTTGATCATCCGTTTCATAAACACCACGATAGTGTAGCAACACATTAGATAAAGCATTAATACCTAAACGGTAAAGAATAGACTGTTTGTACACAGAATTATCTTGCAGTAATAATTGACGTACATCATCAGGTAAAGCCGCTGCGTAATCACGATTAAAAGCTCCATTCAAATTAAGGGAATAACTCCAATCTCCACTTTTTCTTGGTCTATATCCAATGATAAACTCATGCCCCATATTAACAAGGGAAGTCTCGTTTGTATTTACATTTCCAAAAGCATTAATATTCGCTATTTTTTTCGTACGCAAAATTTGATCGGATTGCTTATAATAGTTTTCATATAAAAATGTCAATCCATTTTTAAAACCAAATTCAATAGCACCATTTAACATTGTCGTTGTTTGTGGTAATAAGGATATATTTGGAATCTTATCCATATCTAATGTCACAGAGGGTTGGCTATTATACGTTTCAAAATCAGACACATACAAACCATACACGTCATATATAGTACCTGACGGTATAATGTTTTTCCCCCAGCTACCTCTAATCATACCGTAGTCAAGTGATTCCCAATCTGCTAAGAAACTCTCATTCTTAAAGTTCCAACGGGCTCCTATAGATGGCAAATTAGACCAAGGATTAGCTGATCCTGTAGTAGATGTACCATCTAATCTATAGGAGAATTCTAATATATATTTTGAATCATAATTGTATGTAAAGTTACCAGCGTATCCTAATGTCTTACGCTCATACAATCCTTTAAGCGTACCACCTAAACCAAATGCCGTCAGATAACTTAATCCTGAAGTAATTTGATCATTTGGTGTACCTGGTAATTGCATCACATCTGCCTGATATTTACTCACTTCCGATTCATTAAATACGTATGCACTCAAAATATGTTTCTCCCCTAACTCTTTAGTGTAAGAAATCATATTTCTATTATATAATGTATTCAAACGATCATTATATGCATACACCTCAGATGTATTTGAATTCAATGCCTCAGGTAAAAATCTATCTTGATTCGCAACTTTAAAATTGTAACTCAAAGTAGTGGATAGCCTCAACCCATTGAATGGTGAGTATTCCATTTCTACTTGAGAATTCAGGTTACCCGTTTTATTATCATTCTTCATACTTAATGCGGCCAATGCATCAACACTTCCTGAAAATAGTGAAGGAGCAGGAGCTAGTGAAGAGGTATTGGCGGAATTAGCAACACCAGTCTGACGAAAAGCATTACCACTACCTGTACTATTTTTTGCAACTGATGGGCTCAAATTCACAAACATTCTGAATCGATCGCTTGGTCTATATTGCATATTCATAGGAATTGAATATCGTGTGAACCCTGTATTTTCAACGATTCCACGTTCTCCATAATAGCCTGGTGCGATTTTATAATTAAATGTCTGGTCACCTCCTGATATATTCACAGAATGGGATGTATTCATCGTAGTACGATAGAAATAAGATTGCCAATCCGTTGAATTATTAAAAAAAGCATTAAGTGAATCCGACAATAGTGGTGTACTATTAATTAAGTCAATAGCTGAATTATATGAAGTGTCATTTTGTAATATTTGGTTAATGCGTGATCTACGCTCAAATGTTCCGCCCAAAACTTGACGCAAATTAGGAGGTGTATTCACAAACATTTGTCCTACATATTGTACAATAGGAATTTTAGATTTACCTCTTTTTGTACGAACCAAAATCACACCATAAGCTCCTTTTGAACCATAAAGAGCCGTTGCTTGAGCATCTTTTAATATGGTAACATCTTCAATATCCTCTACTGGAATCATGGCTATAGGGCTGATACCTGGTCCTGCAGTTTGAAAGCCATACTCATAGTTAGTCCCCTCGTCAATAGGAACACCATCGATAACATATAAAGGTGATGTTGGAGTTAAAAATGCATTATCTCCAGACCCTTGTACATTCAATGTTGATATACCACGAATAGCCACACTACCACGCATACCTGGTGTACCATTATTCAATTGTACGTTCATACCTGGTACTTTTCCTTGCAATAAATCCGTAAAATTTGCTACAGGTACATCTTGAATTTCTTTTCCAGATATCGTAACAGCAGACCCTGTTAGAGTTTCTTTTTTTCTTGCCTGATATCCGACAACTACAGTTTCTTCAATTTCTGTTGAGGATTCTCGCAGTGTGACAGTGTAACGTGTTTTTCCAGCAGTAACTTCAATGGTACTATTATCATGTCCAATTACTCTAAACAAAAGTTTGTCACCTGTATTCGTTTTAAGACTAAATTGGCCTTGCACATTAGTAGTTCCCAAAACACGTTTGGTTGTGTTATTACTAATAGTAACACCTTGCAAAGTTCCTCCTGAAGAACTTCTTACTTCACCGGTTATCGTTATTTCCTGAGCGAAAGAATACATCACTAGGAAATTTAACATAAAAAATAATATTTTAAATCTTTTCATACGGTTCATATTAGGCTAATCGTTATCAAATTTTGGGGATTCTCCTCTAAAACGGAATTGAATTTCCCAATGTCCTTCTTCATATATTGCAAAATCAAAACCTAACTGGGATTGTGATAAAAATCCACCGAATCCTATACGATTATTTCGAAGATTAATACGAGCACGGCCTCCATCCGATGTAGTGTACTTTGTACTATATTTAACCAAAGGCATAGGATACGCAACATCGTAGACCGCTTTTTCACCCTCGAATCTTTGATTAAAACCATGTATCATACCCTTCCAATCCGTATCCTTGAATTTTTTGATATCAATTGGATTATTCATCGAGTCCAAAACACTGATTTTTAAAGTACCTCCAGGAGCCTTATTTTCCACATCTTTAAACACATATACTTCGATATCAAAGATAAAATCACCTGTTTTTTCGCCTAGAAGATTAGACACATATGCAGGTGGTAATGCAGCTCTAGTAGCCAACCCCGTTGAAGCATCATATTGAGAAGGTTCATATGGTCTTTCTTTGAAAGGTTTTAACCTTAAATTTCTAGCATATTTTCTACCTCCTGAATTTGAAATTTCTACGTCAAACAAATAGCACGAATCAGGTTGAGTTTTTATCCAATTTGAATTACCATAATCCCAAAACATAATATTTCCAGAATTTTTTCCTATCTCAAAAATGGAATGATACTCAACTTCTCTCTTGGCTTCGATCTCCTCAATTGACTTTTCATCACCAGTATAATTTCCTTTCCATACCTTTACTGGAAATTTATCTGTCAATTCATTTGCTGGAGAACCATCGACTCCACGAACATTTACAATTTTGAATGACAAAGGAAGTGTTGAAGTATTACTTAAGTTTGCTGCATTCTCGTAAATAGTTTTACGTCCCAACGTTGGCGAAAATTCTTTTATCACATAATTGACATCCTCCCCTAAAGCATCAATGCTTTCAGGAATAAATGATTTACATGATGAAAATGATAAGACACCAAGTATTAATGCTATGATGAAGTTATATTTAATCACGATATTCATAATTTAGTTACTGAGTGGAATATTTACTTGTAAACTTGCTAAAGCCAAAATCATGACCAGCTGATAAAATATGTACAATTCCATTTTTAGTTTTAACATTCACAACAGAGGTATTTACTCTTTGCCAATATCTTTGGAAAATAGAATTATTTGTATCACTAAAAATTAATTGTTGCTGTCCTCCTCCTACAAATCCAGATGCGTTTAAAACGCGAAACTGAATATGCATGCTATAATTATTTTTAGTACTTGTTACTAACTTACCATCTATAAATGGCATCAATTGCTCTGTATCAAAGACATCATTAATAACATAACGATTAGTCATAGAATCAAGGTCTAATAGACCGACATCCTCTAAATACAAATTAGATCTGCCCGTAAGTGATCGCGTAGTATTCAACGCTTCTAATGCAATGTCGAAACTGCGATTAGTAACTGCAAATAAAGTATATGTAGAATCAGGATTCTTCAACTTCGACCTTAAATCTGGAAGTCTATCCAATACCAAAAGTAATGAATCATATACGCCAGGCTGAGATTCTAAATATTCATATATTGTTCCATCGAATACAGGAGCTTGGGTATTATAATCGTAATAATGAGCATCACCTTTGTCACAACTAATATTTACTAATAAAAGCAGTGGTAATAATATTATATATAGATTTTTCATTTGCATATCAATTTTATTTCCAATACTCATTCTGTTGCAGAGACTTATTTTTACTCAAAACATCTGTAGAGATAGGCCAAAATATTCCTCCATTCTCTATAAGCTTTACGATTTCTGATTTTTTTGGTCTCAGCTTATTTAAACGAATTTGGTCATACCACCTCCATCCTTCACCCATTAATTCTCTACGTCGCTCATTAAATATTTCCTCGATTAAAGGAGTAGTAGTTATGACAGAATAGTTAGTAACACGACGATTTATTTTTACTTTGTTCAGTAGATTTATTGCTTCATCCCTAGAACCAAGTACAGCCAATGCTTCAGCACGCAGTAACGCTATTTCTTCTAGACGAGTGAAAATCAAATTAGATCCAAAAACACCATAAGAACCATCATTAACCCCATCTCTAATTATTTTTATCTTACTAAAAATTGGAATTTCACCACTATAATTCGTAAAATAATTGGTTCTAGTTAAGCCAGATATTGTATCAATACCAAAACGTGTATCATTGATGTCATTAAAAATTCTAACTATAGAATCTTTTGGAACATATATATCTGGTTTTTGTTTTGAAATAATAGGATCTGCCAAAGTCAATTCTTCGATATGTCCAGTCGCCGACGCTTCCCCAAAGACATAAGGAGCTGGAATAGAAAACAATTGTCCTAGACTATAATTAATTGAAAATATCCCATTGGTACCTGATAGACTATTGATACTAGCATTATAATCTAACCCTAATGATGTATAGTTATTTATAATAAACTGTGTATATGTATCTACATTGATATACTTTCCTTGCCACGCCGATATATGTGCCAAAATTGCATAACCAGTTAGTTTGTTAAATAACACATGTCTCCAATATCCATTAGTTTCGCCATAATAATTAACTAAGAAAGAACCGTACAAATAAGGTAAATCTACTATCGCATTTAAAAGTTCTGATTCTGCAAAATTCAACACAGCTTGACTATCTGTTTTTGGACGTGACTCAAAGGAACCATCATCAAAAGATTTGGTAATCAATGGCACATCTCCCCAAATTCTTACAATATAGAAATATGTGAATGCTCTAATAGCTCTTGCCTGAGCAATATCCATTTTCAAATTTTGATCCGTATAACGAGAATCCTTATTACGTACCTCTGGAGCTCTCTCAATAAAAATTGATGCTGCATTAATAACGGCATAGAATCTACGCCAATTTGATAAATCTTTTATTAGCGGGTAGGAGGCTTTTAAATTATTAGAGTTTATGGCACTTAAATCCGACCTGTTGTATGAAGAAAAGTCTCCTTGACGTAATTCTCCGTACATCCAGTGGGAATTATTTTCAACCATTGCCGCTCTTAACAAACTATAAATACCTAATAAAGAAGATTTAGTATCAGAAATACTGGTCCATTGCAGCGTTTCAGAAGCAACTTCTCCACTAGGTTCATTTAACTTATCATTACAAGATGTCGCACTTAGTTGAATAAGTATAGCGCCTATCAGTAATTTAAATATGTTGGTTATTTTATTCATAATAATACTTCGCATTTGTAGACTATAAATCTAGTTTAAACCCTAGTGAATAAGTCGGTGTCATTGGCAACCCATATCCATCGTAATATCCGTTGAAATTCACCAATTCTGGATCATTACCAGAGAAATTTGTAAATGTATATAGGTTATTTACGGTAGCGTAAATATATGTACGACGCAGTGTTTTGATATTGCTTAAAAATGATGCTTTTGTCAAATCATACCCTAATGAAATACCTCTAATTTTTAAGAAAGAAGCATTTTCTAAGAATAAATCTTGATCTACTCGGTAAGGATCTGTATTACTCCAAACATTGTATAATGGGTATTTATTAATATCTACATCCTGCTGCCAATGGAAAATTTCGCGCACCGATGCAATACTATTATTTGCTTCATTATTAATAAAATTGAACTTATTCGCTGCTCTTTCATTGATGGCCTTATGCCCTAGTGCGAAATAAAGATCTATACCCAAATCAAGGTTTTTATACTTGAATTTGCTATTAAAACCTCCAAAAACTTTAGGTATTACATTACCTTTCAAAACCTTATCCTGTTGATTGATTTGAAAATCATTATTTTGATCTACCCATTTAGCATCACCATATTGGAAAGGAATCCCATCAAAACTTAATATATCTCCACCTGAAGTAGGGACTTCAGCAGAACTTGCATAAATTCCAGCATTTTCATATAACCAAAATGCATCCGCAGAATGGCCGACTTTTAAAAGTCGATTACCTAGTACCAATTCTTCCAAATTATCTGGAAGAGCTATTACTTTATTACTATTTAGATTCAAATTCAATGAAGAATTCCAACTAAAAGACTTTTCGTTTTTGAAGATGTCTGCTGAAATTCCTAAATCAATTCCTCTATTTCGAATTGATAATCCATTCTTAAATTGTCCAACATAACCATACTCTTCTGGAATTGGAATTAAAGCAACTTGATTTTTAGTATCCTTTTGATACAGTGAAAGATTTGTAGATAATCTATTGTTGAAGAAAGATTTCAATATATTAAAATCTATTTGATCAACATACGACCAACCTAAATCATAACCAACCCAACCTCTATTATATGGTCTTGACAAAGCCGAGTTACCAAAAAAGGAAAGAATATTTGATTCCGTAGCCCAATTTAGATTCGAATAGTATTGTGGACCAACAGCAAAACGACTATCATAATTTACTTTACCTACTCGTCCTGCTGATAATTTTAAAGAAAAATTATCTTCCAAATTAAAATGATTATTCAAATTCCATTTGAAACTTGCTGAAGGTGTGAATAACCATCTAGAATCTTGTTGTATAGTAGAAGAAGCATCCCAACGGATTACAGCATCAATATCAAATATATTATCATATTGATATTCAAACTTTCCATAAGTTGAGAATAATCTATTAAGTTCTGTATTATACCATCGATGAACTTTAAGGCCACCAACAGGCGTTAGATAACCTGTTTTATTAGGATCACCTTCTACGACATTTAATTTAATAAAATCATTGGGACCATCGAAAGCTTTCGCATAAGTAAAGCGATACAAGTCATCTAAATATTGTACACCACCGACAAAGGACAACGCATTCTTATCATCAAAATTATATGTGTATTTAAGATTATTTGTAAATGAATAACGCTGTGAATAGCCGTAATAATTTGAGATATAATTTGTAGTCTCCATTAATTCGGAAGGGTAAAACAAATCTCTAATACCTTCTGTATAGTCTACAGAAAATGCTGTTGTATAGTTTAAATTTTTTAAAATATCAAAAGACAATGATAAACTACCTTGAACACTGTTAGTTATATTATCATTTACACTACGGTCATGCAGTGAAATATAATTTTTGTATTGATCCAAATTTGGAGATAATGGCGTTGATAAATCAGGCAAATAACCTATTTCAGCATATCTGTTTCGTAAACTAGTATTTCGGTTACGATCAGTCCTAGTTGCATTTATAAAAGCTGAAACAGTAAACCACTCAAAAGGCAACATATTTATGTTCAACAAAGCATTATACCTATTGAAATAATTGTTATCAGCAGATGTTGAACTTTTTGTATGCCCACCTAAAAAACCAAAATTTGCACGCTCAGATCCTCCTCGTAAACTAAAATCAAAAGAATATAAAGAACTATTTCTGTAATATTCATCCTCCCATCTAGATGCTCCATAATAATTCATATTGGTCGAATCAGCTAAATATCCTGGATAAACTTGTCTTGCCGCTAAAGTATTATTATACAAGGCATAAAACGGTTGTCTAAAATAATTTTCATACTGCCCATTCACAGGAGTAATCGATGGCTTTTGATTTATTCCAAAATAGCTGTTAACAGAGATTTCACGAATTCCTGACCTTCCTCCAAATGTAGTAATCAAGATTGCCCCATTAGCAGCCAATGGTCCTAATAAAGCTAATCGCGTAGGATCTTTTACTATTTCAATACTTTCTATAGCACTGATATCTACAAAATTTAAAAAGTCTGTTTCCGGACCAATTCTATTAAATTTGTAAAGTTGCGTCTCATAAGCAAAATTGTGATTATTAGCCATTGGAACACCATTTACAAAAACAGTGGCCCTCACATTGTTCATATCTTCATTACTAAACAATTTTGTGCCTGCACCACGAATAATCAAATTTTGATAAGATCCAGATTCAGTCGAGGGTTGTTGAATATAAGCCCCAGCTAATTCACCTTTAATAAAATCAGCTAAATTAGTAAATGGTTTGATATTAACTTTCTTTAAATCAATAGTATCAATTGATCCAACAGATTTTCGAAAATTTCGAAACTTAGTTAACTCAGATTCACTTAGGTTTCCTTCATCAATGGTATCAGCAGATAATACCAACCTAGTGTCGACATACCCTTTGCCATTTAAAGTTGGTACTCCATGTACAGCCTCAATACAAAACAGTATAGATGCTAATACAATAAATCGTTTAAACATAAAATGCTTTTTAGGATTACGTAATGGTTAAATTAGTGGTTCTATAGAAAATACTTCTTAATAATCACTTAACAAGTATATATTTTTTTTAATCAAAAAAAAAATATAAGCAAGTAATTAATTGAAGCAAAACAATCACGTAAACGGTTGCGTAATCTTACGCAACCGTTTACGTAAAATTAAATTCTTAAACGATTTTCAGATATAAGTAACAAACAATACCTGAATACAAGCTAAAATCAAATAGCAAAAGAGTTAACCAATTAGTAAAAAATACTTGAAAAGTAATTTTATACTCCAAATCAATACAATACTTCAAACAATAAATAATGTGTCGACTTTATGTTGAGTTATAACGTATTATTAAAATAATAATTCTATATAACTTACAAAAACATATATAATTAAGAAATTTAATAAACTATTAGAGGAAATATTCCATCACAGAAAAGTGCATAACGTAAAAAAGCCTTAGTACGATTGTACTAAGGCTTTAGTTTTCATTATTGAATAAAAGAAGGCACCGACCTACTCTCCCACCTGTTACGGCAATACCATCGGCTCGGGTGGGCTTAACTGCTCTGTTCGGAATGGGAAGAGGTGAACACCACCGATATAGGCACCCAAAG
>NZ_JADEYP010000021.1 GCF_020295405.1 Sphingobacterium bovistauri | reverse complement strand
ATTGTACTTTCATATCGTTTTTTGGGTGCACCTCAATTTACAAAAAATTGAGGACAAAAAACATAAGCCCCGCCATTATTTTTTAATGACGGGGCTCTTTAATTAACAGACCTTTTTAGACAGCCTCTTCTTATTTTATAAAAAGATCTTTATTACCATTTTAAAATATCATTTCCGAATGTAAACAACATCAAGGCAATCAAAATGAAAAATCCAATCATTTGAGCTGTTTCTAGAAATTTATCACTTAACGGTTTACCCTGAATCATCTCTATAAGCAAGAATACAACGTGACCACCATCTAATGCAGGGATTGGTAATAAGTTCATAAACGCTAACGCCATTGACAACATACCTACCAAATTCCAAAAACGAGACCAATCTACTTCGCCGCCAAACATTTTAGCAATTCCCACCGGCCCAGAAAGTGCCTTATCTGCTCTCACCTCACCTTTGAAAATTTTACCAAATCCTTTGATATTATCTGTTACTACTGAGAAAGCTTTAGATGCACCCATAGGTAAAGATTCAGCAAATGAATAACTACGCATCACGACTGGTAAATTAGAAAAGCCTAACTTACTTGAAGTATCTGCAGCTGCTACCAACTGTAAAGAATCTGTCCCACGAATGATATCAAGTTTGATTTCTTTACCCTTATTTTTAACCATTTCATCTTGGAAGGCATCTAAGCGCTCAACTTTTACTCCGTTAATAGATACAATACTATCGCCTTTTTGCAATCCCATCTTAGCTGCTCTTGTATCATCCGCAACAGTTTCGACAGGCAACATTTTGAATAATGGTGTCACAAATTCATTTTTCTTATGATCTGCAACATCATTCAACATCGTCGCTGGTAGCGTAATATCCATAGTTTTACCCTGACGATCAACTTTCAAAACGGCATCGCCCATTAAAACTTCAGAAGTCATTAAATCCTTCAGAAATAAGTTAGCTGGGTTCCCATTTACTGCGATAATTTTGTCCCCTTCTACAAGACCAATCTTCTCCCCTATAATACCAGGTTTAACCCCCCAAAGTTTGGTGTTATCAAAATCCGAATCACCATATTTGAAAATTAACATCCAAAAAACTAAAATACCGACAATCACATTCACAATAATGCCACCTAGCATAACTATAAGTCTTTGCCAAGCTGGTTTAGAACGAAATTCCCACGGTTTTGGTTCTTGTTTTAATTGCTCTGTATCCATAGACTCGTCTATCATACCAGCAATTTTTACATAACCACCCAAAGGCAACCAGCCAATACCGTATTCGCAATCTTTATATTTGAATTTGAATAATTTTACACCCCATGCATCGAAGAAAAGATAAAACTTTTCGACTTTAATACCAAACGCACGTGCCGCTAAGAAATGTCCTAATTCGTGAAGTATAATTAAAATAGATAAAGCCAGAATAACCTGCCCCACCATCACTAATGTTCCCATTTATTTTTCTAATTTTTATGTTTTATTTTATTGATTAAATCTTGTGCCACAATTCTACTTTCACTGTCGTACGCAATATAATCATCCAAACTTAAGTTATTTGTATTTTTTATATGACATAATGTCTCCTCTAAAATTGATGACATACCCAAAAATGACACCTTATCTTCTAAAAATGCCGCGACAGCAACCTCATTTGCAGCATTCAATACACAACAACGATTTCCTCCTTCTGCTAATGCATCGTACGCTAACTGCAAATTACGGAATGTAGTTAAATCCGGCTTTTCAAAAGAAAAATTAGTATAATCTATAAAATCAAAACGTTTGAATGTATTTTTATATCGCTCAGGATACGTTAACGCATATTGTATAGGCAATTTCATATCTGGCAATCCCATTTGCGCCTTCATCGAGCCATCTTCAAATTGGACTATCGAATGAATAATAGATTGAGGATGTACGATGACATCTATTTGATTGATTTCTAAATCAAACAACCATTTAGCCTCTATTACTTCCAACCCCTTATTCATTAACGAAGCAGAGTCAATGGTAATTTTAGCTCCCATAGACCAATTGGGATGTTTTAGTGCCTGTGCCTTTCCTACATGCTGTAATTGATCTTTTGTCCAACCTCTAAATGGACCACCAGATGCCGTAAGATAAATTTTCTCGATGGGACTAGGCTCCCCTACTAAACACTGAAAAATAGCTGAATGTTCTGAATCTACAGGCAACATCTTTACGTTATGCTCCTTAACTAGATTCATGATTAATTCACCACTCACCACGAGAGTTTCTTTATTCGCTAATGCAATATCTTTCCCACAAGTGATCGCACGAACAGTAGGACGAAGTCCAGCAGAACCTACAATAGCGTTCAAAACTACATCTATCTCTTCCAGTTCTACCGCATCTACCAATGCTTCAACACCAGACATTACTTCAATAGTTGTGTGTGCTAATGCTTCTTTGACGTTACTATAAAGTGCTTCATTAATAATAACGACTATTTTAGGATTAAATTCTAAAGCTTGCTTTATTAATAAATCAGCATTATTACTTGCTGTCAATACTGAAATTTCAAACTTATCATAAAATTCTCGAGCAACATCTAAAGCCTGTGTACCGATACTTCCTGTAGAACCTAATATGGCAATATTCTTTTTCTCCAAAACGTCCCTCTTCTTATATAATATTTTTCAATAACTCTGGATCGTCGCTACCCTTGTATTCTCTAATCATATCTACATAAGCTACAGCCAAAACTAAACTCACGGAAGGAATAATTACGAACGTATTGATAGCACTCATTATTTTTGCAAAAATACTGTAATCCATATATTCAAAAAACAATTGACCTACATATGTCGAAGCCAAAATTGCCATTAAGATAAGTAAATTGATAGTATTTCCACGGGTGAAGGCTATACTTAATTTTATTGATCGTATGAACCCATAGTTATTTTCTAATATAAAAAAGGGGAAAAATGATATCCTTATCAGAATAAACATCATTATAACACCTGTCAATAATGGGTTTATCTCATAGGCTATAGTATCCATCTTCACACCTATGTACAACAAAGGCATACACAAAATCGCACATACTAAATAAGCTAATCCTGTGATTAAAGAATAACTTAATAGTCCAAATATAAAATGCAAAAATTGTTTTGTAGAAGGGATATAAAACCGTAATTCAGTCTTTTCTATGTTTTTAGCCAATAAAATAGCTCTTTTGATCAATACCAATTGAAGCCCAAAAAACAAAATTACAAAAATCAACAATAACAAAAATCGAATACCGCTACCAGTCATATCACTTAGATAAATAGCTAAATACGTCGATAAATTATTAGTGACAAATAGTAAAAAACATAACCCCGCAACAGAAATATAATGCTTTTTCAGAATATTAAGTGCTCTAAAAAAAACATCATTAGCACGAAAAGTACTTTCTTTTAAAAATTCTAACATGTTGATTAATAATACTGCAAATATGATATATTTTTTTGGATTACGGCAATGAAAATCGCTTTAGATAAAGTGTTTTTTTTCAACCAAGCATAGATTTATTAACATTCTTACACTAAATAAGAAATGCCTCACTTGAGTGAGGCATTTAACAATATATCATTTAATTAAACTCCTTGGGAACAGACTTTTCTAAAAGATTTTCATAATAGAAACGCACACGTTCTTTGAAATCATATTTTAGTTTAGAACGGTTCCAGCCATGTCTACTACCTGGATATATCATGAATTCAAATGGAACATCACGATCTGTCAACGCATCTACTAACTGAATTGCATTCTGCATATGTACGTTATCATCCATATCTCCATGCAAAATACGTAATCCACCTTTGTATTTATCTACATAAGTAAGGATAGAACCATTTTTATATCCTTCAGGGTTATCTTGTGGTGTATCCATCCAACGCTCTGTATAGTGTGTATCATACAAATCCCAACTTGTAACTGGCGCTCCCGCAATCCCATAATCAAAGTAATCAGAGCCTTTTGTCAAAGCAAGACATGTCATATATCCGCCATAGCTATGTCCTGTGATAAGTAATTTATTCTTTTTAACCCAAGCCTTAGCCTTCAACCATTTTGCAACAGTGATATAGTCGACTAATTCCCAATTACCCAAATCACGATGCATCCATGCGACTCCCTGTTTGCCATAATGTCCTGAAGCTCGGTGATCACATTCGATTTGAATAATTCCTTCATTTGCCCAATGTTGAGACATACCACCATAAGGACTTGAAGTTGTATTTTTCCAAGAATTTTTAACAGAACCAGCATCTGGACCTCCATATATACTCATTATCACAGGATACTCTTTCGATTCATCAAAATCAACAGGATAAGTGATATTAATTGGTAAATCGAACTTACCATCATCAGATTTTATTGTAAAATATTCAGTTTTACCTATCTTATAAGCATCAAAATCAGCTGACTTAGCATTAGCCAATTCTTTAATTACTTTACCTTTATTATCTACTAATGCTACTTGAGGAGGTGTATTTACATTTGAATAAGTAGTGATAAAATATTTACCATTTGGCGATACAGCAACTTGGTGTGTGTAGTTGCCAAATGTCAAACGCTTAAGGTTTTTACCTGAATAATCAACACGGTATAGGTCTGAAGTTGCCGAATTTTCTTTTCGTGCTGTAAAATAAATTACTTTAGATTTTTCATCGATCAATTGCAAATTAGAAACTTGCCATTCTCCACTAGTAATGGAATTTAATAATTTCCCATCCAATGTGTACAAGTAATAATGTGCCCAACCGGTCTTATCAGACTTCAACACATAATGCTTGTTATCCGCAAGATAGGTAATCCGCTCATCATGATCTAAATTAATCCAGGTTGGTTGCTCTTCGTTATAAATCTCCTTTTTACTTCCAGACAACGGATTAACGCTGTAGAATTTCAAATTAGTTTGATCACGGTTCATCCATTGCACCATAATAGATTGACTATTGTAACTCCAATAAGGTTCACCAAAATATTGATCGTCTTTTTGATTAAAATCAGCCCACACCACATTTTTGTCCTCGACTTTCACAAAACCAACTTTTACTTCAGGATTACTCTGTCCAGCTTTTGGATACCTAGTCTGTTCTAAATAACCGTTTTGTCCCTTCGAACTGTAAATAGGAAACATGGGAACTTTGGTATCATCAAATCGCATGAAAGCAATTTGTTTACTATCTGGAGACCACCAGAACGCTTTATAATTCGTAGCTCTACCTAATATCTCTTCATAATACACCCATGATGACCAACCATTATATATTACATCCGTACCATCAACAGTATATTGTGTCTCCAAACCATTATCTACCGAAATGCTGTATAAATTACTAGCACGAGTAAAAGCTACATATCTGCCATCTGGCGAAAGCGTAGGGTTTTGTTCGGCTAGATCTGGTGAATTAGTCAACCTTCTTTCTTGGCTATTAGGCAATTGGATATAAACATCATTATTCTTTACAACTACTCTAGTACTTTTATTATCAGTAGGAGTATATACTTCGCGTTGTCCTGTCAGCACGTTTACCTTATACGTACGATTATCTTCTCTACTTAATTCTAAGTAATGTTCATTATCAGCCCAACTGTTATACCCATTAATAGGTTTTGTAACGGTATTACTTCTTCCCCATGCTTCATCAAATGTTAATCTTTTCTGAGCTATTGATTCTGAGCCTACAAATAGTAGTCCCACAATAGCAAAATTAGTCCAATACTTTATCATATGTCATTTAATATACCTACGAAATTAACTGATTAATTAAGATTCTAAAGCAAAATAGTGTAACAATCTTTAAATCAAAAAAGCCACTTCATAGAGTGGCTTATAATATCTTTAGTGTAAAATTGAGTATTAGAAAGAAAAATTATCTTTAGTTGCGTACTCAGTATTACTTTCATAAGCAGAATCTTCTTGACTAGGTTCGTATCTTTTCTCTACGACTTCTTGGTTAGATTTGATGTACTCCACCACATCTGTCAACCCCTCTGCGAACTTTTCAAAATCTTCTTTGTATAAGAAAATTTTATGTTTGATAAACTGACCGTCTTCAAAACGCTTTTTACTCTCTGTAATCGTCACATAATAATCATTCGATCGTGTTGCTTTGACATCAAAAAAATAAGTACGTTTTCCAGCTCTCACCTTTTTTGAAAATACTTCTTCACGTTCTTTGTTTTCAAAATCTCCCATTAGTCTAGTAAGTATTTAAGTTTAAATCCTATATTTTAATGTCATAAATATATAATATATCTTATGAAAGAACCAAATTTTTTGTAAAAAATAATTATTTTTTTATAATAAAAATTTGAATTCATTTTTTTGAATGTATTTTTACCGATGAAATCACTTACTTTACCGATAAAGCAGCAAGAAATACCTAATTCTTATTTATTCAATTCACCTAGGTATATACTTTTGAGGTATAAATAAAAGAGTAATGGAAAAAACAACGCAAACAAATCACAACCCTCAATTACCACCGAGTAATAACAAATCAACTACTACTGTAGGGGCCATTATTATATTGTTTGGAATATTCTTACTATTAAACAACTTGGATTTAGATTTTCTATTTCCAGATTGGCTATTTAGTTTCCCAATGATCTTAATCATTATTGGGTTAGTGATAGGTATAAACTCTAAATTTGAGAAAAAATCTTCGTTGATTTTGTTAACGATAGGTGGAGTATTTCTGATGCGCAAGATTTTTGATGGATTTAACCCTTTTCAGATATTATTCCCTGCAATAGCAATTGTAATAGGTATTTATATCATCAATAGAAATAGAAAGGCGCCTACTATTCCTCCTATCCCGAATAACCCTCCTCCTACTCATCCAACAGATGAATTCGATTGGGACAAACGTGTAGTAAATCTGACAGACAGTGGAGATGCAAATAATTATTCACAAACAAATTCTTCTCAAGCAAATAATGAGCATACTGGACACCAGAATCAGTTTCAGTATGCTGAAAACTATTTAAAAGTTGATGCAATTTTTGGAAATTCAAACAAGATAATTCTTTCTAAGAATTTTTTAGGTGGTACAATCACAAATATCTTCGGGTCATCTGTAATTAATTTACTGCAAGCAGATATTACACAACCTGTAGTTATTGATACCTTCCAATTATTTGGTAGCACTAAAATTATTGTACCAGCACATTGGATGGTTACACCTTCAGTTTCTTCTATATTTGGGGATTTAGATGATCGAAGAATAATTATTAACCATCCGTATGATGAATCTAAGAAACTATACCTAACTGGAACTTCCCTTTTTGGTACAGTAACTATAAAAAATAGCTAAAGTAAATGTTTACATCTACCTTCAAAATGAATTCTAAAACAGCCTTAATCCACTTCAGTGTATGGATTATTTTTGTTTTATACTTTGCTATTTCTTATTTCTTATTGTGGTGGGAATTAAAACCTATTAAAATTTCTTTTTTAGAACCATTGATTAGCGCATTGACAATGGCTTTGTGTTGTTATTTGGTTTTTAGCTCCATGAAGTTTTACAACCCTAGCAAAAAACAATATTTTAAAATAATTGCCTTTTGCTTTACTTTGACAGTCATGAGCTTGGGTCTATCGATCTTCTGTATCTACCAATTTTTTGATGGTCCATCTTTAGTTCATTACTATCAAAAACTTCCTTATAAATTTATCATTAATTTTCTTGTCTTGTCATGCATGATGATTATAAACATTTTTTGGAATGTACAGGAGGAAGCATTAGAAAATGACAGGCGAAAATTAGAGTCAGAGCGTTTGGTTAGAGATGCTGAGCTATACAACTTGAGGCAGCAGCTCCAGCCTCACTTCTTATTTAATAGTTTGAACTCTATCATTGCATTGATCGGTGTTAAGCCAGATTTAGCAAAAAAAATGACTTTTCAATTGTCCGATTTCTTACGTGGTACGATGCGTAAAGATGATAAACAATTAATTCCATTAGCTGATGAAATCAAACACCTTGAACTATATCTGGAGATAGAAAAAGTAAGATTCGGTCATCGTCTGAAAACTAATTTTGAATATAAGGAGGAAGTCCTACAAGCCAAAGTACCAAGTATGATTATCCAGCCGATTATGGAGAATGCCATCAAACATGGATTGTACAATATTATAGGCGATGTGGATATCAACACTTTGATAGTCTTGGAAAACAATATGCTTACTATTGAAATTTCCAACCCTTACGATACAGATCAATTTTATAACAAGAAAGGAACAGGATTTGGTCTATCGAGTATTCAACGTCGCTTGTTTTTAATCTATAGTCGTACTGATTTATTACAAATTCGCAAAACAGAAAATCAATTCACCGCCATCATAAAAATACCACAACATGATTAAAGCAATTATTATAGATGATGAGCCTCTAGCTCGTATGATAATACATGAATACCTTCAAAAAGAAAGCGACGTTGAGATCGTTGCCGAATGTGGAGATGGTTTTCAAGGCGCCAAAGCTATTCAACAATTTAAACCAGATATCATTTTTTTGGATATACAAATGCCAAAATTGACAGGGTTTGAAATGCTGGAAATCTTGGATGAATTACCACACATAATTTTCACCACTGCCTTTGAAGAGTATGCTTTAAAAGCTTTTGAAAAAAATGCTGTTGATTATTTACTGAAACCAATATCTCAAGACAGATTCGAGCAGGCTATCGAAAAATTCAGATCGCTACACATTACCAAACAAAAGCAACAGGGTGTAAAAGCATTGAAAGAAGACCTAGAGGAAGAAACTTTAGAGCGCATTGTTGTAAAAAATGGCACACAAATTAAATTGATACCTGTTCAACAAATTATCTTTTTGGAAGCATATGATGATTATGTAAAAATACACACAAAAGATGGCATGTTCTTGAAGAACAAGACAATGTCATCTTTCGAAAAACAACTCGATCCAAAACAATTTGTCCGTGTACATCGCTCCTTTATTATAAAAGTGGATCAATTAGCCAAGATAGAGCCTATGGAAAAAGAAAGCTACAAAGGCATATTAATCAGTGGTGACAAGGTAAACATCAGTAAATCAGGATATGCGAGATTAAAACAAACAATTGGCTTATAACCAATTGTTTGTTAATTTTGCAGCATGAAACAAAAAACACTACTATTAGTATTCAATTTATTCATTATAATTTCTAGTATTTGGGCACAATCCCCAATTGAAAAGAGAAATAGAGCTGTTTATAATCGAATTGAATATTTTTTTAACACCCAAAATATAGACTCAATATATCATCTTGCATCAAGTGATTTTAAAAATAATATTAGTCTAGAAAATTTTAGAGGTTCAATTCAACCAGCGTTTAGCTTGGGTAAGATTAGAGAAGTAATGCCTGTTACTTTTTCTAATAACACCGCTGGTTATAATTTTCTTATAGGCAATCAGAATGCATCTTTACAACTTGCTATAGACTCAAATTACAATTATTATTACTTCTTACTCGATTATAAGCATATTCCAACAAAGAGAAAAGAAGCCGTAAAATCAGTTGTAAACAAACAAAATGCATTAGATTTTTATGTAGATTCTATAGCTCAAGCTTATCTTTCCAATTCAAACACAAAGTCTTTAGCCATTGGCGTAATCAATAAAAGTAGTGTAAATACTTTCTTTTACGGTCAGAATGAAGCGGGAAACAATACATCACTTCCTAACAGCAATACGCTTTATGAAATTGGTTCACTATCTAAAATTTTTACAGCTACATTGTTGGCTGACCTAGTCGAAAAAGGAACTGTTTCATTAGATGATAGCATTACGAATTTTTTACCTGATTCAATTGCTCAAAATCCTTTTCTTCAAAAAATAACACTTAAGCATTTAGCGAATCACACTTCTGGCCTACCGCGATTGCCTACAAATTTTGATAAAGTAGCAAAGTATACCGCTACTAATCCATATGCCAATTACTTGCGTAAAGATTTGTTTGAATATTTGAAAGGCTACAAATCAGAAGTTGAACCGGGTGAAATCTATACTTACAGCAACCTGGGCTATGGGCTATTGGGTGAGATAATAAGTATAATTACGACTAAATCATACACTCAAAATATAAAAGAAATCATAACAGATTCTTTGCGCATGCCTAATACGGTTGAGAAGATCAATCCTAAAACTCAAAAATTAACTAAAGTTTATTCAGAGGATGGTAACGAAGTTCCGACCTGGAATTTTCAAGCTATGACCGCAGCAGGATCATTAAAATCTACAATCAGTGATTTACTTCGTTTTGCACAATATCAATTCAAATTACCGGAGACCTCCTTGGAAAATGCAATGATGATGACTAGACAATTCACTTACTACCTACCTCCTAATACAGATATAGGCTTGGCTTGGCATATGAATATGGTCGATGATGTCATTCAGGTTTGGCATGGAGGAGCTACTGGCGGCAGTTCATCTTTTATTGGTTTAGTACCTGACAAAAAATCAGCCATCATCGTTCTTTCCAACTCTGCAATTTCAGTCGATGAAATTAGCAGTAAAATATTGAGTAAAATTGCTAATTTAAAATAATGGTTTACAATAAATACATGCTTTTCGGCAAATAACGAACTGAATGCTTATATTTGAAACCATAACATAACTAATAACAACGTGAAAAAACGCATTGCTATTTTCGCTTCAGGCTCAGGTTCAAATGCTCAAAAAATAATGGAGCATTTCAAATATGCTGATGACGCTGAAGTTTCTTTAGTACTTAGTAATAATCCTGATGCTTACGTTTTGCAACGAGCAGACAATTTCGAAATCCCCACACATATCTTCGATAGAAACGAATTCTATCAAACAGACAATGTCGTGGATATATTAAAACGATTAGATATTGACTTGGTCGTATTAGCTGGTTTTTTGTGGCTAGTTCCTGAAAATCTATTGAAGGCATATCCAAATAAAATCATCAACATCCATCCTGCTTTATTGCCAAAACATGGCGGCAAAGGTATGTATGGCGATCGTGTACATAAAGCGGTATTAGCTGCTGGTGATGAAGAACATGGTATTACGATTCACTTTGTGAATGAAAACTTTGACGAAGGCGAAGTAATATACCAAGGTCGATTCAAAGTAGAAAAAGACGATACCTTAGAAACTATTAAGTTCAAAGGGCAACAATTAGAGCATCTGCATTACCCGAAAGTAGTAGAGAATTTATTAAAGAAATATCATTAAAAAAACGCACCTTTTGGGTGTGTTTTTTGTTTTTTAACTTCTGTCGCCTCGCTCAAGCCGCAAAAGTCTCATACTTTCTTTCTTGATGACGAAAGTATGCAAAGCAATCAGGGCCTGGATATTTTGGCTAATATCATCTTGATTATGCTAAACAGATTTGAGCCGTTTCTTTTGGCAGGTGACATAGGAATATTTCAATACTATTACAATCCTTACAACTACTTAAATATCGCCTTAGCGGATCGGCAATAGCAAGAAAAGTGAGCCATTGTGCCGATTCGGTACAGCGATGATTTTTTGTTTCTTTTTATAAAAAAAGAAAGAGCCTGTCTGGCAGTGAAGACAAAGAGTCCTTTGGCATAGAGGGCTCAAATATTAAATATATAACAAAATCCTGCTTATTCATTTCAGCAAATAAATAGCTGCTATTCCTATGAAATATACTGTTTAATTTTTACCTTTGCTGCTCCAAATAAAAAACAATGAATCATCCTGTTAAGATCAAAAATGCATTAGTTTCTGTCTATTACAAAGACAATCTAGCCCCACTTATTCAATTATTAAACAAGTACGGAGTTACTTTCTACTCTACAGGCGGTACGGAAGCTTTTATCCGTGACTTAGGAATTGGTGTAGAGAAAGTCGAAGATTTGACAGGTTACCCTTCTATTTTAGGTGGCCGTGTGAAAACATTACACCCTAATGTATTTGGTGGTATCCTTTCTCGTCGTCCTTTGGCTGAAGACAAAGCACAAATTGACGAATATAACATCCCAGAAATAGACTTAGTAATCGTAGACTTATATCCATTTGAAGAAACAGTTGCTTCTGGTGCTTCGGAGCAGGACATTATTGAGAAAATCGACATCGGTGGTATCTCTTTGATTCGCGCAGCAGCTAAAAACTTCAACGATGTGGTTATTATTTCTTCGAAAAATGACTATACTGAATTAGAAGAAATCTTAGCAGCACAAGAAGGTGCTACTTCATTGGAGCAACGTAAGTCATTCGCTAAACGTGCTTTCAATACATCTTCGCACTACGATACAGCGATTTTCAACTATTTCAATCAAGAAGAGCCAATCGAAGTTTTCAAACAATCAGAGCAAAAAGCACAAGTATTGCGTTATGGAGAAAACCCACACCAAAAAGGTGTTTTCTTCGGTGATTTGGATGCGATGTTTGACAAATTGAATGGTAAAGAATTATCATACAACAATTTGGTAGACGTAGATGCGGCTGTAGCTATTGTTGACGAATTCCAAGAGCCTACTTTTGCGATCTTAAAACATACAAATGCTTGTGGTGTTGCCTCACGTGAGACTGTAAAACAAGCTTGGATCGATGCTTTAGCATGTGACCCAGTTTCGGCTTTCGGTGGTGTATTAATCACAAACGGTGAAGTTGATGGCGAAACGGCTACTGAAATCAACAAATTATTCTTCGAGGTATTGATCGCGCCTTCATATTCAGAAGAAGCTGTAGCTATCTTGACAGAAAAGAAAAACAGAATCATTTTACGTCGTAAAGAAGTGAAATTGCCTACGGAGCAATTCAAAACTTTATTGAACGGTGTAATCTTACAAGATAAAGACAATACGGTAGAAGGTCCTGAGCAAATGACTACAGTTACGAAAGTAGCGCCTACTGCTGCACAATTAGAAGACTTGTACTTCGCAAACAAAATCGTGAAGCACACGAAATCTAACACGATTGTATTTGCTAAAAACGGTACATTAATCACTTCAGGTGTAGGTCAAACTTCACGTGTAGACGCATTGAAACAAGCGATCGAAAAAGCAAAATCTTTCGGTTTTGACTTAGTAGGTTCTTCTATGGCATCAGATGCGTTCTTCCCTTTCCCTGACTGCGTCGAAATCGCTGGAGACAACGGAATTGCTGCAGTATTGCAACCAGGCGGTTCGATCAAAGACAAATTGTCTATCGAAATGGCAGACGAAAAAGGTTTGGCGATGGTAACTACAGGTGTTCGTCATTTCAAACACTAAGCTAAGTTTTATTAGGATAAAGAAAAGCTCAATCGAAAGATTGGGCTTTTTTGTTGTTACACAGTTATTTATTGAAATACAAAACATTTTGTATATTAGTTTATATAACTAATTATTATGTTAAAATAATAACCGAATTATGTCTAAAAAAACATTAGACTTATCAAATTATTTGAACTCGGATATACCTGAAAATCTTTATCATTATACTACAATACAAGGTTTTCAAGGAATAATTGAGAGTAGTGAAATTTGGATGAGTAATCTATTTTATCTAAATGATAAAAGTGAATATAAGCTAGGAGTGGAATTATTAAAAAAACATCTCAATATCTATAAAAATGGTTTTTCTGTTTTAAAAGCAACTAAGTATTTTGTTGAAGCATTGGAATCAGCAATTCAATATATAGAATCGAATGAATCGATATTTATTTTATCTCTAACAGCTAATAGTAATTTACTTAGTCAATGGCGTGGGTATACAAACAATGGCATTGGAATTAATATTGGATTCAAAAAAGATTTTTTCAAAAAAAATCAATTTAATATTTATAAATGCATTTATGATGTTGATGCACAAGATAAAATGATTTCGCATTTAGTTACAGAATCCATATTTATGTTTGTGGGTGTATGTCACACACAAGGTATTTTTGAAAATCAAGATAAATTTGAATTAAAAGAATTTGATAAAGCTGTAACAATTGTCGGCAATATATTCATGGATAGAGCGATACTAGCTTGTTCCTTGATAAAAAATTCACACTTTGTTGAAGAAGATGAATGGAGAGTAGTTTATTCTAATAAAGAATTAGATATAAATTTCTTGAATAGAAGTTTATATCTAAAACCTTATGTGAAGTTCCCCATTGAAAACATTGGTAGTATAATTTCAGAAATTAACATAGGACCTAATCCTGAACAAATTTTATGTGAAATATCAATTAAAGCATTTTTAAAAAAACATATAATCAACAATTGTAAAATAATTTGCTGCGATATACCATACAGAAATTAACTACAAATCAAACAAACTTGTAAGTTAAGTCGTTAAAAACTAAATGGGACAAATTAAGGCATCCTTTATAGTTTTAATGCAACCCAAACCTACACAAACACCCCAAAACTTCGTTGCACTGCTACAGCTAATTCCTGTACGTATATGGAGGGTTCCAGACCATCCGTCGTCATCCATGTTCTAGGCGCTGGATCAAATACTAACTTGTATTGTACTACGCTATTTTATAAAACAAACGCAAAAGTTCGTATTCTCAAAAAATTAAATATCGAACCTTTGAGGATAGCCTAAGGCAATAACCTTTTATTAACTAATCAATCTAAATTCTTATCAGATCCAAAAAAGCTATGGTAAATACTATCGGGAATCAATTTTTTATGTTCGATTAGTTGTTTGTTCTTATTATTAAAAATATCAAAACGCTTTTTTATCTCCGTATCAATTTTTTCATCTTTATAGACATCCTCATTAAGATGACCATCCAATTTATACATTGATCCTCTATTGAGGTAATAAGGTGAGAGAATATAATCTTCCAATTGATATTTACTTTGCATTATAGGTATACCACCTGATGCTCTTGAAGCCCCTTCGTGTAATCCCAATCCAAGCCATGTGACTTGACTAGGTGTTTGAATAGCGTAATTATTTCTATAGTATGCTATTATAGACGGAGCGACGTCAAAATGGCTAACAGTATGCCTGAATGTCGAAGTCTTAGTCAATAATGGAGAATAAACCAAGAGTGGTACATGATAACGATCAATCTTATTTTGCAAGGCAATTTCGGGCATACTATGATCACCCGTTATAATGAATATTGTATTTTCATAATCCGGGTTTGTTTTATATTCTGCAAAGAAATTTTGGAGAGCTTCGTCGGTATTCATAATAGATGCAAGTTCTTTTTTATAAGATAGTGCAGTTTCTTTCTGTTTACCATTAAGATTCAATCGCTCGATTTGCGTTTCTACTAATTTTTCATAGTACGCGTTGCGATTAATTAAAAATGGGCTATGAGACGATAAAGTCAAGACAACATTAAAATAAGGTTTATTGATAGCCCCTAACCCATTCAACATTTTATCAAATACAGCTTGATCTTCATACCCCCAGCTCTCACCACCTGACGACGGTAACTTATTATAAGTCGTTTCGAAAGATTTGAAATCTATTATATTATCAACTAAACTTGATTCAGCATATTTACTCATATAGTCGAAACTAGCGTCTCCTCCATAGAAAAAACTTGTCGTAAAATTATTATGCTTAAATATATTCCACAGATTGAAATGCAACGGAAATTGTTCTTGTTCCAAAAAACCATGTGCTGCAAAAGGCAAAGATCCTAATATCGTAGGCAACACAGAAAAAGTTCGCCCCGAGGAACTCAAATTATTTTCCCAATATAATGAATGACTTTTTAGAGAATCTATGAATGGTGTAAAATTACCTATATACCCTTTAGGAGAACTATATGCGTGTCCTAATCCCTCAACAACAATAATCACCAAATTAGGTATGCTAGGTGATTTTTGCATATAAGCCCCAAGTACATCTTGGGTTTCTTCCTGACGCATAAAAGGATAATCTGATTTTACTTCCTTTATCTCTGTATTAAAAAAGTTTATGTTGGCAAATGAAGAGTTTGCTAAATAATCATCAATATTAGATTTTAGGAAATAATTCCATTTACTGACACTAGCACTTTGCAACAAAGCACTACTTTTGAATTCAGGCGATAATTTATGTTCCGGAACAATAAACGCTATTATTCCTAGTAAAACCATAATCACACTTGGGTAGATGTACCACGCTTTGCGACTAGCTAAAATCAGAGGGATAAGACAGAGAGATGACACCAAAATTAATAAGGAAACATTACCTATATTTATCACTCCACTCGTTTCTAAAATTTGATTTACTTCTGCTGTACTATAATAAAACAAATCAGCGCCCAACAGATTATTAGATTGAACGAAATACAGAAATAAAACGAATTGAAACGTGACAACAAATGCAAAAACAGTACAGGCTAGCAATTTTGACCAAAAGCTATTCATGTAGTGCAAAATGAGATAAAGCAACCCTACAATTGTTAACAATTGAAAGGCAAAAAAGGTATTTTCTAAAAGTAATTGACCTATTGTAGATGGGAGAACATCAATTTCTAAATACTGCTGATACCACCAAATCTCTACCCCAACACTTAGCATATAAAGCGATAAGAATACACAACCAATGGGTGCATAACTTTTCAAACCCCAAGTTATTATATCAATATTTTTTTTCCAAAAGCTTTCTTTCAATTCTGAATGTTGAAATCCTTGGCGTGTCATTTCTCCCCAACCATGTTGCTTTTTGAAATAATCTCTGACACCAGAAACACCTGCAATTACTACTGTACTATGAAAGAAAAAAGGCTCTAATACGGCCGTCAAAAGCAATGTGGATAGATCCTTCCTTTTGGTATACACCTGATCTGTCAATAAATCTACAAGAATTGCATAGATAGAATAAAGAATACCTGATGCCAAGACTAAAGAAACCAATACAAAAAAGAACGGCCAATTAATAATACCTAACAACAAAAAGATAATCAACAAGCAATATCCAGTAAATTCAACCACAGACCCCAAAAGTTCAAAAAAGAACCAATAAGGAAGACTTACCATACCCAATTTTCCATATTTAGGGTTAAACATCAATTTACGATGTTTCCAAAGCATCTCTATCGTACCTCTCATCCAGCGATTGCGCTGTTTTTTTAGTATGGCCTTAGACTCTGGCACTTCAGTCCAACATAATGGATCGGGAATATTAATGACTTTATATTTTTCGTTTTGGTCTTCCATATACCGACGCATACGTACCACTAGCTCCATATCTTCGCCTACGGTATTACTGTCATATCCACCGCAAGCCAAAACAATTTCTTTATCAAAGGCACCAAATGCTCCTGATATTAATATCAATCCAGAAGCACGAGACCAAGCCATTCTCCCCAACACAAATGCTCTTATGTATTCTAGCGCTTGAAATCGACCAATCCACGTTTTTGGTAAATTGACATCGACAACCTTTCCATTTTCTACACGACAATTATTTGCCAAACGTATCACCCCCCCACATGCAATCAGACGCTCTTCAGTCTGCTCCAAGAATGGTTTTGCCAGTTTCAAGAGGGCATCTTGTTCGAGAATACAATCTACATCAATACAAACAATATACTGTCCTTTTGAAATATTGATACCTACGTTCAGTGCATCCGCTTTTCCTCCATTAACTTTATCTACGACTGTCAATCGACGAAAAGCACGGTTCTCACTCTTATAAACTCCGCGAATAGACTTCGTAGAAATAACTTCTTCCACATGATAAGCTATTCCTTTCAAATCATAGGCCTCAATTAATTTTTCTATTGAGTCATCTTTACTTCCATCATTTACAATGATAATCTCCAAATTAGGATAATATAAGGATAGTAGAGAGCGAACATTATCGACTATAGTCATCCCCTCATTGTAAGCTGGAGCAATGACACTAAAACTGGGTGTATTGCTATTAGTCGCTATAAGATTATAATCAGTGTGTTGATTTTCAGATCCGTACCTTTTTAATGCACCAAAAGCATATATTCCTACCCAACAATATATAATGAATATAAAAGCCGAATAAAGCAAGAATATCCATACAATAATTTCATATATCAAATGCAAATTTTCAATCATATCCTTACAGCTAGTGCATGTTTAATTATTGAGTGAATATGTTCATTACTTACCTCCTCATTCATTAAATCTTGTAGGTATTTCTTTTCTTTGAATTCTATTAAGGTCTCTGCGGCAATAATTTGCAATGATGGTTTCCCTTCAATTAATTCAATCTTCAAAAAATCAATACTATTCTTATTTTTCGATTTCCTTATCGCATGTAGAATAGCTTTCTTAACATTAAGAATCTGTTGGCCATAAATTTGGGTAAACAGAGGAAAAGTCCTTTCGGTCTCAATATCATGCAATGTTCGAACTGCCAATATTCGAACAATACTATTGGGGTGCTCTAACAATGTCGCTACCTCGTCATGAAAAGCAACAATACGAAATTTTCTTATTAAGGATAACACAAATGATATTACTGAAATATTGCTATGAGAAAGAAGTGAACTTATAAAACTATATGACGTAGCAGGAACTTCAGAAATAGAATTTAATAATCTGAGTTGTTGCCACTCAGAGATAGGTGTGTGCAATAAGTTTAAAAATTCAAGACCTTTAAAATCTTTAAACCGTACCATGGCGTATTGAGCTTCAGCCACGACAAAAGGGTTGGGATTATTGAGTAATAATTGAATATCACCAAGTGCATCCTCTACCCGCATAGTTGTTAATGCTTCTATACCTTGCACTTTTTTGAAACTGTCTTTATGATTCAAATATGCCCATGCAAAATCCTTAAGGTTTAAAGTATGAAATATTTCTATCAAAACCCTATAAGCATCACCACTAAACTTTTTTTCTGACTCAATTAATACGGAAAGAAAAGTATCTCTAAAGTTCTTATTTGGCAACAAATCTTTCAATTCAACATCATCTTGAATATGATGACTTCCATTTAAAATAGCTAATAAAATCTTTGTTTCAATAAGTGTAGTCCATTTTCTCCTACTACTTAACAATTGATAATTTCTATATCCATATCCCATTACCAAGAGGATCAAAATGAATACGATTATTAATAAAGTCAGAAATACTAAAGTTAACTCATTGATGCTGCCAAATAGTAAGTTCATTATTTACGAATTAATCTTTTCACCCGAATAATTAATTCATTTGGGCTAAAAGGTTTGACCATAAAATCAGAAGCTCCCAAGTCAAATGCTTCGACTACGACATCCTCCTGACCTAAACTCGATAAAACCATAATCTGAGGTGGTCTATCCATTTGTTGTACAGCAGATAATATTTCGATCCCAGATGCAAATGGCATCATAATATCAGTAATTACTAAATCAGGCTCTTTTTGAATAATCATCTCTATAGCCTCTTTACCATTACGAGTAAGTATAACTTCAAATTCTTCTTTTAACAATTTGTGCTCTATCGTTTTTAAGATTAATTCGTCATCTTCCGCAATTAAAACCAACATATTACTTTTCACTTAATTTATTAATAATTAAAAATTTAGAATTTTCAATTTCCTGATTTAGAACCTTCAAATCCGTCTCCTTATCAATACCTTCAATCACTTCTTCCTCCATAACAGTTACTAATGAAGCTAAACGATTGAGACCAACAGTGGATGATGTCCCCTTTAACTTATGTAAAATGGATTGCAGTAAATATTTATCCAAACTGCATTTATATCTTTCAAGATTATCTTGTACATCATTAAGCTGCTGTAAAATGAGATTTAAAAAATAGACTTTAAAATCTTCATCGTCTCCATAATGTGAAGTCAAAACAGACGTATCCAAGTCAACATTATTATTTAGCTCATTTTCCTTAAGCTTTTCTGATTTTTCAGTCAGGAAACTATTTAATGCAACCTGTAAATCCTTCATACGAATTGGTTTTGCTAAGAAATACGACATACCTGCATTCCTACACCTTTCCTTTTCCATCAATGTATTACTTGCTGTAATTCCTATAATGGGTATGTTTTCATAACCATCCAATTGTCTAATCTGCCGAGTAGCTTCTAGTCCGTCCATATTAGGCATCTGTACATCCATGATGATCAAATCAAACTTATATGTTCGGCTCATATCTACAGCTTGATCCCCGTCAATAACTTCTACTATTTGTGCTTGTGGCAACAAATCAGCTAAAATTCGCTGATTGAGAACCATGTTGACAGGATTATCATCTGCCACTAATACAGATAAATTTGTATAAAATTCGGCTAAATTATCATTTGGTATATCTTCGCTTAAATCTTGAATATCTGTTTTTCTAATTGACTTATTTATAGCGGAATATAACTCGTCCGATTTAATAGGTTTCATTAAACTAACGACAGAATTGTCTTGCCTTAAGTGCGCTAATACATCTTGTTCTTCTGAAGAAGTATGCAAGATGATAAGAGGAATTTGCATATTTTTATCTTGCAAAATAGACTTCATCTTTGCAATAGTCTCAATACCTGACAGTACAGGCATATGATAATCGACGACAATAAGATCATACTCTTCACCATCTAAGAGCAACTGCAAAGCCTCCATCCCATTTTTCACACTTATGACATCAATATCTTTAAATTGAAGCATGTGCTCCAATATCATCAAGTTGTTTGTATTATCGTCAACTATTAAAGCTTTTTTTATAGTTACAAAGTCTGTTTCATCACGAACGGCATCTTCATATTTGGCCTCTAAATCAAAATAGAAAGTAGTTCCTCTTCCTAGCTCACTTTTAAGTTGCAATTCACTATCCATATATTTTAGAAGGTTATTGGATATGGTTAACCCTAAACCTGTTCCTCCATATCGCTTACTGACTGAACTGTCTTCTTGGGTAAAAGCTTTAAAAATGCGATCCTGACGTTCAGGAGCTATACCAATTCCTGTATCCCGAACAGAGAAACGTAATTTAATATTATCATCAGACTTTTCTATTAATTCTACTTTTAACTCTATTTCTCCTTCCTCCGTAAATTTGACAGCATTTCCAACAAGATTGATTAGTACCTGTTTAAGTCTAGAATCATCTACCCAAATATATAGTGGCAATCCCTGGTCTATATTGAGCAGTAATTCTAATTTCTTACGCTGTGCTTGAAATAACACTACATTAACCACTTGACTAGTGATTTCATATAAGTTACATTGATCAATAAATAGTTCTAATTTTCCAGATTCAATTTTAGAAAAATCAAGAATATCATTAATGATATTAAGTAAGCTATTACCTGACTCGTTAATGTATTTTAAGTATTGTTGTTGCAATTCATCCAGTGGAGTACGCAACAATAAATCGGAAAACCCTATTACTCCATTAAGTGGCGTTCGGATTTCATGACTCATATTAGCCAAAAATTCAGACTTCGCTTGATTAGCAGAATCTGCTTGTTTTTTAGCCGTTTGTAGCTCTTCATTTATTTTTACTTCTTCTGTAATATTCTGCGCAAATATGATGATCCCCCCAATTGATCCATCCGAAATATGCCAAGGGCGTACCTGCCAATTGAAATGCTGCATTTCACTATGATTATTGAATTGCATTTTTTCGTTGGTATTTTTATAAGGAATACCTTTGAGAGCGTTTTTGTATATTTCTACCCTATGTGCGGGAATATTAGGGAATAATTTAAACAAACTTTTAAACTTGAGTTGATCTTGTGTAATCCCAAATTCTTCTATCCATTGTTCACTAACAGATATATAATCAAAATTCTGATCAAACATAGAGACAGACGCGGGTACATATCGTACAAAAGCCTCTAGCATGGCTTCCTTCTTCTCTATTTCTAGATATAACGTTTTACTTCGGTGTATATCCTGTATAATACCAAATATTCGTATACAAGAGTCATCTATGGTTTCTGGAATTCCCTTGACCCTTACCCATAAAACATCTTCATTTGGACGACGGATTTTTAGTTCTAAATCAAACGCCTCACCTTCGGAAATCGCTCTACTATACGCTTCACTAAGAGTTTTAGCGGATACCGAGTCAAAAAAGGATAAAACACTATCTAATTTAAGGTTATCCAAATGTTCTTCTTCTAAAATTTCTTTAGCATGTGGAGACAAGAACACTGTACCATTACTCAAATTGACTTCCCATCCACCGACTTGTGCTACCGTATTCGTTTGCTCTAAAATCTGCTTAGTATGTAGCAAGTCCATTTCTAACTTCCTTCGCTCTGTCATATTAAGTGCTGTACTTACAACATAAGGTTTAGCATTGACATCGTGCTCCAAAACATTATGATACAGAAAATACATCTCTTCACCAGATTTTGTCAGCAAAGTCATCATCCCGGACATTTCCGCTTCACTTTCTACATTGTCTAAGTATTTTTGGATTAGATTAATATTATCAGAAGGAACTAAGTCCCGTAAATTAAGATGACTTAATTCATCTATACTGTACCCTAACATTTCGCGTCCCTTTTCATTGACTTTAATAATATTGCCCTCTAAATCGTGCATACTCATCAAACCAATTGAATTTTCGAAAAAATTGCGAAACTTACGCTCTGAGATTTCTAACTTGGTACGCTCCTCTGATTCTTGCGTGATATCTTGTCCAAAAGCAAAATATTCATTATACTTTTCCTCATATATAAAATGCCATTGAATAATTACTTCTCCCCCCCAAGAAAGAGGAGTGTGAGTCAATAATGAACTCTTGCCATTCAATTTAGAGTTCATTAACGAATCTTGCAATTTATCTACATAGCCGCCTATTATCTCAGGAAAATATCTATTAATTACTTCAGACTCTTCTACATTAAGTAAATTGGAAAATGAAGAATTTAGCTCCTTAATATTAAGATCACTATCCATTACACAAATAATGTTTTGTGTCAACTTAAAGACATTAGTAAAGTAATTCGATTCCGCATTTTTCTTTTTATGAAGATAAGTTTGCTTTACCGCGGTGGCCAATGAATGAAGAGATTTTACTTGGTCTGCAGTTAGTTGCTTTGGTGTATAGTCAATAACACATATTGTACCTAATACATAGCCATCATCATCTATAATAGGTACACCTGCATAAAATCGAATACCACCAGCTTTTATTAATGCATTAGAGGAAGTTCTTTCATCCAAAGTAGTATCTTCAATAACTAAAGCCTCCCGACTCATCATGGTATACTGACATACTGTATCTTTACGTGCTACACTATCCATATCCAATCCTATACAACTTTGAATACGCTGTATATCCTCTTCCATCACCGCCACTAGAGCCGCAGCACAATTTGTGATACTAGTAGCCGATAATGCGAAAATTTCAAAGTCTGAGTCTTTTCCAAGACCCATTAGATCGTATTTTCGCAAACGTTGCAAACGATCTCTTTCATTGCTTTGCAAAGGATAAGGTTTTGAATTAAAATTACTTGCCATACCAATTATAACATTTAGAAAATCTTACTATAACTCAAACTTATATCAAACTGATTTCCCTTTTCATCAAGACGGTATTCCTGATTGAAATAAGTCATTGATATACCAAATAAATTAGTACGACCAATACTAAAATTATAATCGCCACCTACTTTAAATGTTTTTAATTTGTATTCATCCAATACTAAAAGATTGTTTCTGTTTTCTTCGGGACTAATACCTGTCCCTAATTGAAATCCGATATAGTCATTAGCCCCCTTGGTATAATAACGAAGTGTCCCTGTATAAGAATGTGAGACAGCTTCTTGGTTAGGGGTAAGATAAGTTCGTAGGTTAAACCAGAAGTTTTTATAATATTTACCTATAGAGGCAGTGTACATCCAAATATTACTAGAAAAATACAATTGACGAAATCCAACTTCTCCTTCGAAGCTTTGTGGTAAATTGGCATATAGTGATGCTCCTGTACGGTATTTAGGAAATATACCGACATCCTCTGAATAACCTGCGCCTACATATAAATAAAAGATGTCATTTATACGCGGGTAGGCTTCCATCTCGAATTGCAATCCGTTAGAAGCAAATTTATTAGCGAAATTAGTCCGAAATATAAGGGAACCTAAACTTGTCATCCTTTTATAACTCAAGCTCGCTATGTGCCAATTATCAGCAAATTGTTTATCAAAATGTGTAAATGAGTAGCTCAATCCTATGGCATTTTTTGCAACATAATCTTTTATTTTATTTGACAACACCCGTCCTTCAGTATGTCCAGGATTCAGATTTATCAACGTTACTAAGGTCTTATTTGCAGATAGGTAGTCCTTTTTAACGTATTCTATTTTCGCCTTTAAAATCAATAAACCCTCTGATTGTGGATGATGTACAAGCCCCTCCCCAACTATTTCATTAGCTTTTGCAGTTATATCATTCCAATATAGTAATGATCCATATGCTATAAAGTAATCTTCATCTGCAATACCCTTCTTTTGTAGATTTTCAAATACAAATTGTGCAGAATCTATTTTATCTGTCCAAGTATACAAACGTCCCAAAAAAACACTCAAATCTGTATAATCAGGAGATTGGGATAAAGCCATTTTAGTTAATAAAATCGCTTTTTGATAATCTTTCTGGTCGAAAGCTAATCCACGAGCTTGAGAAAAAAGTTCATCAGAAGAATATGTGTTTTGTTGCGAAAAACAATTCGCACAAAAAGACACACTTATTAAGAAAGTGAAAATAATAAATTTCATATGTAGATGATAAAGACAGCTCTTTACCGTAAAAATAGAAAAAAGACGGTATTTTTTAGAATATATAGAGAAATGAATATGATAAAAATTTCAATAGCTCGAAAAAGTGAATTTGAAACCAATAAACAACATAATAAATTCAAATTATAAAATATTTCAGTTTCGAAAAACACCTTCATGCTGAGACAAAATATATTTTATAATAAAATATACTTTAAACATTAAGGCGAAAAAGAAACACTATTTAGTATAATTTCAACTTCTTTCAGATCCGAAGGAGGCAGGCCTTTATATAACCATAGATTTATTTCGAGTTTTTCATTATTTACCTTCGGTATATAATCACCTGTATACTTCCATTTACTAAGGACTGTATCATCGCCATCCTTTACCCCAAGACTTTCGAAAAAAATAAAATTCTCTCGCCACTCAAAAGAATGTATTGAAGGTTTAACACCTGACGCTACATCAAACTGATGCTTATTCCCCACAACATCAGCCGGTTGGACCACATACTGAGCGTTATAAGAACTTTCATCTGACCATTTTGAGAACTCTATATCGATCTCTTCTCGGTCATTTAAGTATGTAAACATTCCAGCAACGACATTCACATCTATTTTTGAAACATCTGAATCTACATAAAAAGTATAAGTACCATACCCTAGAGGCTTTTTTAATCGAATACCAGAGCAATACCATTTACCTCTATCATGGGTGATTTTCAAATGTAATCTCCCCTCAGTATCAATCCAAACATTTTTTTTTGAACTTGAAAACAAATTATTGCCAGGCCCTTCTCTGGAAGGATAAGAATCACGAATAACCCACTCGAAACCTGAAAATTTTATAATTCTTTCTGGATGTTTTTTATGAATCATATCTTCTGATTGGTATTTCAAAGTAGTATGACATGAAAAAAATAGAAAACAGAAGTATAAAAACAACATATTTCTCATCATCCTACAATACTCCATTGTTATGGCATATTTTATCCTGCATTTTATAACATAATCCTTCACCAAAATATCCTTTGTCCTTATTTTGTTTTACTAAACAAAATAAAACCCAATGTCGCTATTCCCGTTAAAAATGGATAATATAAATAAGAAATCAACTCAAGAGGTGAAACTGTAGGCTGATTGGTACCCGCCAAAACAATAGAAGACGCAGCTAATGCAGCCAATATTTGTGCGCCGTAAGGAATAATACCTTGAATAAAGCAAGATATGGTATCCAATATACTTGCTACACGTTTAGGTGCTAAATCAAACTTATCAGATATTTCTTTAGCCAACGGTCCTACAATTACAATTGTAATGGTATTATTAGCCAGCGCAAAGTTCACTAATGCCGTCAAAGATGCTATACCAAATTCTGCCCCTCTTTTCGTTTTGATCCTTTTCAAAACAGAATTAAGTAAAAAATATATACCGCCGTTGTAACGAATGATTCCTACAACACCACCAATAATCAAACACAACAAACTCAATTCAAACATCCCAGCAAAACCTGCATTTACACTTTTGATAGAATCTAACAAAGTAATTGAATTCGTAAATAGTCCTATTAAAAGTGTCGCGACAATACCTATTCCTAATGTCCAAATCACCTGTACACCCACAAGTGCTAATACAAAAACCAAAATATAAGGAACAACTTTTATGATTTGATATTCTTGAACAGCCAAATCCTTTACATCCTCCACAAAGGATGCTCCTTGAAAGCAATAAATAATAAACACAAGTACAGCTACAGGAAAGACAATCTTGAAGTTGACTTTAAATTTATCACGCATACCAACATTTTGGGTACGTGTAGCAGCTATGGTCGTATCCGAAATAAAGGAAAGATTATCCCCAAACATTGCTCCTCCGACTACCGCTGCTAAAGCAATAGCTGTAATACCTGGAATGTAAGTCTCGAATCCAACAGCTAACGGTGCTAAAGCGACAATAGTACCTACAGAAGTCCCTAGAGAGACTGAAATGAAACAAGCGATCAAGAAAACTCCTGCAACAATAAATTGAGGAGAAACATAGGTCATTGCAAAATTAACAGTAGATGATAACGCGCCTATTGATTTTGACAGCTCACTAAAGGCACCAGCTAGTAAAAATATCAATATCATGATGAGAATATTCTCATCGCCAGAACCTTTGGCAAAGCTCTTCAACTTCTCTTCAAAACTATGTTTTGGATATTGAAAAAAAGCAACAAAAAGTGAGATCACAAAAACTACTAATACGGGTAGCGCATAGAAATCACCCAAATAAAGAGAGCCACAAAAATAAATAATAATAAAAACGATTAATGGCAATAAAGCCCAAAAATTACCTTTTCTATTTTCCTGACTCATACTTACTATTTTATTCTTTAATTTAACTTACCTAATCTCTATTCTAAATAAGAAAATTGAAATTGTTGTAATTCCCTTTGTTTCACTGCAAATGTCGCCAATGTTGAATCAGCCCTTCATCCCCCAACTCTTTCCCTGATTCCTGCATAGCAGTAGCGAGTTGCCAATTGCAGGAATGCCGAAGCTTTATCGCAACTCAGCAAAGTGACGAGTTTTTGATTACTTTTTGATTTAAAAAGTAATTGCCTGCATGGCATGAGAGCTATTAAACCAATAACTTAACCGAATTTCCTTTATTTATTTTCTTCCCAAAAATCTGCATTTTTGATACCTAATTTTTTTGGATCGAAAGTAGGATCCTCAATACCTTGCTTACGCTGTGTCTCGTAATCCTTCCATACTTTCATACCTGTTTTACTCAATAGCAAAATCGCAATTAAATTCACCCAAGCCATCAAGCCTACACCAATATCTCCCAAATCCCAAGCCAATTCTGCAGTTTTAATAGTTCCAAAATATACAGAGAACAAAAATACAATTCGTAATATCCAAATTATAGGTTTTATATTCTTTCCTTTAAAAACATAGGCAATATTCGTCTCTGCATAATAATAGTAGGCCATAATCGTTGTAAAAGCAAAAAAGAACAAAGCTATAGCGACAAATTGATTACCTATCGCTGGAAAATGTGAAGAAACAGCAGCTTGTGTAAAACCATCAGCACCAACATTAGGAAGATTATTAGCTAAAAATGAAACTGCTTGCCCTTTCTCATCGAAAGAACCAACAACATTAAATTGATTGGTAAATAAAATCATCAATGCAGTCGCTGTACATACAAATAATGTATCCACATAAACAGAAAAGGCTTGAACAAGTCCTTGTTGTGCAGGATGCTTCACATGTGCTGCTGCAGCAGCATGTGCTCCAGTACCTTGTCCAGCTTCATTGGAATAAATACCACGTTTTACTCCCCAAGCTATAGCCATTCCCACTACTCCACCAAAAGTCGCATCAAAACTGAAAGCAGAAGAAAATATAAGTGCGAATACTTCTGGAATTTTAGTGAAATTCAAACCAATAATCACAACAGCCATCAAAATGTAAGCACCAGCCATAAAAGGAACTATATATTCTGACGCTTGACCTAGACGTTTTACACCGCCAATTATAATGATAGACAATAAAGCAACTATACCTATCCCTACCCAACTAATAGTCATCTCTATTCCAGCAATTTGTAGTACTTCATTTGAATAATTAAATGCATTGGCAATTGTACCATTAATTGCATTACTCTGTACTCCTGGCAATAGAAATCCCGTACTTAAAATTGTGATTATAGCGAATAATAAAGCATACCATTTTACACCTAATCCCTTTTCTATATAATACGCTGGTCCACCGCGAAAATCGCTTCCTTCACGTTGTTTGTAGACCTGTGCCAATGCAGATTCAATAAATGCGGATGCGGAACCTAAAAATGCGATCGCCCACATCCAAAATACAGCTCCTGGTCCCCCCATGTAAATAGCCGTAGCCACCCCCACAATATTTCCTGTCCCTACGCGACCTGATATCGCTAATGCAAAAGCCTGAAACGATGAAATACCTTCTTCTGATTGCTTCTTACTAAACAACAAGCGAACCATATCCTTTACATACCTAACTTGCAGAAATCCGGTTCTAATTGAGAAATAAAGTCCTACGATTAAGCAGAAGTAAATAAAAAACTCACTCCAGACATAACTGGAGATAGTTGATATAATATTTTCCATTGAAAAGGTGTTAATAATTTTAAATTATGTCTAAGTAACGTATTTTTTTAGCAAAACACGAAGTAAGTTTTTTCAAAAAAACAAAAGATTCAATTGCAACAGATTCTAACTTTTGGATAAAATCATACAAATTCACAAATGATAATAGAGAAAATTAACATAAAAAAAGAGTTGTAATAATTTGTTACAACTCTTTTTTTATGACTTTTTATAATATAGCCTGACGCACACGCGTCAATTTTGTTAATAAATCTTCCAATAAATCTAAATGCAACATATTCGCCCCATCTGATTTGGCATTCGCAGGATCTGGGTGCGTTTCGATAAACAAACCATCTGCTCCCACTGCAATAGCAGCTTTAGCGATAGTCTCGATAAGCTCAGGCTTACCTCCAGTTACACCTGTCGTTTGATTTGGCTGTTGTAGCGAGTGCGTACAATCCATCACCGTAGGCACATCAAAAGAACGCATTACCGGTAGACCTCTAAAATCTACGATTAGGTCTTGATAGCCAAACGTATTACCTCTATCTGTTAAAAAAACTTTAGCATTTCCTGAATCTTTTACCTTATCAACAGCAAACTTCATCGATTCAGCTGACAAAAATTGTCCTTTCTTAATGTTTACAACTTTACCAGTGTTCGCAGCAGCAACCAAAAGTTCGGTTTGTCTACATAAAAATGCTGGAATTTGTAATACATCTACATATGCAGCTGCTAAAGCAGCCTCATGACTCTCGTGAATATCCGTAACTGTTGGTACACCAAACTCTCTCCCAACTTTCTCTAATATCTTAAGAGCCTTCTCATCACCGATACCTGTAAACGAGTCTACACGCGAACGATTTGCTTTACGGTAAGAGCCTTTGAAAATATAAGGAATGTTTAATTTATCCGTGATTGTTACGATTTTTTCTGCTATACGCAACGCTATCTCCTCACCTTCAATAGCACATGGTCCTGCCATCAGAAAGAATTGGTTTGATGAACCATTCTTGATACCAGGTAAAAAATTATTTATCATTGTTATTTTAATTTCCTAATTCTGAGATAAATTTAATACGCATTAATTGAATATCCTCGTAAGAGTAATCTTCCTCCCCAAGTTCGTTTAATGCCGTTTTGATCGAATCTTCTTCAGCTGCTCTAAAGTAATCAAAGACTTCGTCTTGTCTGTCTTGATCAATCATCTCGTCTACAAAATAGCCAATATTAAGCTTCGTACCTGAGTAGACAATAGATTCAACCTCTTTCAACAGATTTTCATAACTAATACCTTTTGAGCCCGCGATATCCTCCAATCCAATTTTACGATCTATATTTTGAATAATACTGACTTTAAGTGCAGATTTATTTGCTGTACTTTTTACAACAAGATCTTGCGCGCGTTCAATACCGTTGTCCTCGACATATTTTTTGATCAATTCGACGAAAGGACCTCCAAATTTTAATGCTTTACCAGCCCCAACCCCATGTATTTGTTTCAATTCCTCTGTGCTAACGGGATAGTGTGTACACATCTCATCCAAAGATGGATCCTGAAAGATTACAAATGGAGGCAATGCCTTTTGCTTCGCAATTTTTTTACGCAAATCCTTTAGCATCTTCAACAACTCTGTATCTAAAGCGCCTGAGGTTTGTGCTGAATCTTCGCCATCCTCATCATCAGCAGCTTCCATCTCTTTATTTAAGATAAACTTCAAGTTGTATGGATTACTTAAGTATTTCCTACCTTCATCCGTTAAAACCAATAATCCGTAGTGATCAATATCTTTCTTTACAAAATCAGCCAACTCACCTTGGCGTATTAAAGAATTCCAATAATTGACACCTTTGTCCTTACCATAGCCAAATAATACATGGTCATCATGTTTATAAGCGGATACGGGTTGATTATTTTGACCAATGAAAACATTAATTATATGTTGATCGTCAAATCTATCCCCTTCTTCCTTTATAAAGTTCAAGACTTTAATCAAATCTCCTTCAGCATCAAAATAAGTCTTTGTCGTTCGACAATTATCACACATACTATTGCACCCTGTCTCATCAAACTTCTCTCCGAAATAATGAAGAATCTGCTTACGCCGACACACGGAAGACTCTGAATAATCAATTACCTCCTTTAATATCTGTGTACCTATTTCACGTTCTGAAACAGGTTTATCTTTCATAAATTTGATAAGCTTATCAACATCTTTTTTAGAATAAAAAGATAGACAATACCCTTCGCCACCATCTCGCCCAGCACGACCTGTTTCTTGGTAATAGCCCTCCATTGATTTTGGGATATCGTGGTGAATGACATAACGCACATCCGGCTTATCAATCCCCATACCGAAAGCGATAGTTGCCACAATCACCTGAACATCCTCCATCAAGAATTTATCTTGTGTATCTGCTCGAGTCTTAGCATCCAACCCTGCGTGATAAGGTAAAGCCTTAATTCCATTGATATTAAGAACCTCAGCTATCTCTTCTACTTTTTTACGACTTAAACAATAAATAATACCCGTTTTACCCGCATTATTACGGATAAACTTGACAATTTCTTTTACTATATTCTTTTTTGGTCGCACTTCATAGTACAAATTCGAACGATTAAACGATGATTTGAATAACGTAGCATCCGTCATTTGCAAATTTTTGCGAATATCAGACTGCACTTTAGGAGTTGCAGTAGCAGTCAAAGCAATAATGGGAATATTGTCACCTATTTCGTTAAGAATGGTTCTAATTTTTCGATATTCAGGCCTAAAATCGTGCCCCCACTCCGAAATACAGTGAGCCTCATCTACAGCAACAAATGAAACTTGGATAGACTGCAAGAATAAAATATTTTCCTCTTTAGTAAGCGACTCTGGAGCTACATACAAAAGTTTAGTTTGTCCTGAAGAAACATCTGCTTTCACTCGAGTGATTTCTCCTTTTGTCAAAGATGAATTCAAAAAGTGAGCAATACTATCTCTTCCTCCAAATGCCCGTAATTGATCAACTTGATTTTTCATCAAAGCAATCAATGGTGAAATTACTATTGCTGTTCCTGCACTCATCATTGCCGGTAATTGATAACAAATCGATTTACCGCCTCCTGTTGGCATTATTACAAAAGTATCTTTCTTATTAAGTATGTTAGTGATTATCGCTTCTTGATCCCCCTTAAATGCATCAAAACCAAAGAATTCCTGAAGATTATCGTACAATGATTTTTCTATTTCCATCAGCGCCATTACAAAAATATAAGTAGACTATTGACCCATCTAAAAATTAAATACTTTATTTTTGTCAATTATAGAATAAAAATAAGGAGATTTTCCGTGAAAAGCAATTCAGAAATAAAAAAAGAGGCTATTAAGGTACTGCATTTAGAAGCTAAAGCACTAGAAGCCTTGACGAAAAAAATTACAGATGACTTCGCTGAAGTTGTCAATATTATATTGAATTTAAAAGGACGTGTAATTGTATCAGGTATTGGAAAAAGTGCGATTATTGCACAGAAAATTGTAGCAACACTCAATTCGACAGGCACACCTTCTATTTTCATGCATGCCGCCGATGCAATCCACGGTGACTTAGGCATCATACAAGAAGATGATTTAGTGATTGTTATCTCAAAAAGCGGGAACACGCCAGAAATCAAAGTTCTTATCCCCTTTTTGAAACAAGCCAAAAACAATTTAGTAGGTATCGTGGGAAACCTTAATTCGTTTTTAGCTCAACAGGCAGATTATGTATTAGACACCACTGTTGAACGTGAGGCGTGTCCTAATAATTTAGCCCCAACCACCAGTACGACTGCACAATTAGCAATGGGTGATGCTTTAGCAGTTTGCTTACAGACATTAAGACAATTTACAGATAGAGACTTTGCCAAATATCATCCTGGAGGAGCTTTAGGCAAACAGTTGTATTTAAAAGTTAGTGATCTTTCTACAAATCACGGTAAACCTACTGTATTATCGTCAGATAGCATCCGAACAACTATAATAACGATTACCAAATTCAGGTTAGGCGCAACCGTAGTGACTGATAACAATCAAATAATTGGAATAATTACAGATGGTGACATACGCAGAATGTTAGAAAACCACACCGATACATCCAAACTGACAGCGAATGATATCATGAGTTCTAATCCAAGACAAATAGAAGATAGTGAACTTGCGATAAACGCATTTCATCAAATGAAAGACAACAATATATCACAACTTGTAGTCACTTCAAATGGTGATTATGCAGGTATAATACACATTCAAGATTTACTAAAAGAAGGTATTATTTAAATAAAAACTCGAAACTGTCTAATGTAAAATTATTGTGGTTATCAATTTTTAAATCGTCAAAATTTTAAATTTGGCAAAATAATTGATTAAACTTGATTATTAAACAAAAACGGACAGTTAAGATTAGAGAGAAAATATGAAAAAAATATTAAGTATAGCTACTACAGTAATCGCATTCATCACGCTGACTTCTATGATGCAAGTAGGTGAATTTAAATTTGAAACGGAATCGCATGATTTTGGCACAATTGCTTTCAATAAACCAGCAACGTATGAATTCACTTTTACAAATGCGGGAAAAGCTCCTATTATTATTTCAGAAGTAGCGCCTTCGTGTGGTTGTTCAGTAGCAGACTTTTCTAAAACTCCTGTAAAACCAGGCGATTCAGGCAAAATCAAAGTTACTTATAACGCAGCAGCAAAAGGTCCTTTTACGAAGTCTTTTATCGTAAAGTCTAACACAAAAACACCTGTAAAAACACTTACAATAAAAGGTAATGTAGAATAATAATACGCATTACAACTAAATAACAAGCCCTATCAAAAATCATTTGATAGGGCTTGTTATTTCAACTATATTTGTAGCCGAAATAATAAATCAATAATATGCCAAAGATTTCGCAAAAAGGCGTTGATATGCCCGCATCGCCAATTAGAAAATTAACACCATATGCTGACCAAGCAAAGAAGGATGGAAAAAAAATATACCACCTGAATATTGGTCAACCAGACATCGAAACTCCTGAAGTCATGCTAAATGCACTCAAAAACATTGACTTCAAAGTTTGGGCATATACTCCATCAGAAGGTACTGCATCTTACCGAAACAAATTGGCAGAATATTATAATAAGATCAACTATAACATACAACCAACTGATATTTTAGTAACTAATGGTGGCTCAGAAGCCATTACCATTGCTATGCAGGCTTGTCTTAATCCTGGAGAAGAAGTTATTATCCCAGAACCATTTTATGCAAATTACAATGGTTTTGCTTGTTCTTCTGACATCATAGTTAAGCCAATCATGTCATACATAGACAATGGTTTTGCATTACCATCAATAGCTGAATTCGAAAAAGTAATTACGCCTAAAACTAGAGCTATTGCTATTTGTAATCCAAACAACCCTACTGGATATTTGTATTCTCGTCAGGAAATGGAAGCTTTGAAAGAGCTTTGTTTGAAATATGATTTGTTCTTATTTTCAGATGAAGCATACCGCGAGTTCTGTTACGACGGAAAAGAATTTATCTCCCCAATGCACTTAGAAGGATTAGAAAATAATGTTGTAGTTTTTGATACAGTTTCGAAAAGATATTCAGCTTGTGGCGCGCGTATTGGATGTTTAATCACAAAAAACAAAGAATTATATCTTACAGCTCTAAAATTTGCTCAAGCAAGATTATCCCCTTCACTAGAGGGACAAATTGCAGGAGAAGCTGCTGTTGATACACCGGATTCATATTTTGAAGCAGTTTCAAAGGAATACACAGCAAGACGCGACACACTTGTTAATGGCTTAAATGCTATCGAAGGTGTATTTTGTCCAAATCCAGGTGGAGCTTTCTATGTCGTAGCTAAATTACCAATTGATAATGCTGACAAGTTTTGCCAATGGATATTAGAATCATTTACCCATGAAAATGAAACAGTCATGATGGCTCCTGCTACAGGATTTTACAGCACGCCAGGAGCAGGAAAAAACGAAGTAAGATTAGCATATGTACTTAACCAAGAAGACTTGAAAAAAGCTATTATTTGTTTAGATAAAGCATTACAAGTTTACCCAGGTAGAACTATATAAATTAATATATTAACTATATTTAAAGAGGTTTTCAATGAAAACCTCTTTTTTGTTAGTACTAACTCATTAAAAGATAAAAAAACAGTACTATCTTTTTTAATAGCGTTGACAACTTTATGTTTTGCAAAAGATTCTGAAACAGTTACCCAAGTAACTAACACTGTTAAAAATAATAGGATTGGACTTGGAGCAGCTATAACCGTTGTAGCATCATGGGATCGAAACCAATCTATACTTTGGTCAATTTTACATGGCATCTTAGGTTGGTTTTACGTAATATATTACGCTTTCACCAGATAAAAACAAGTTAATATTATAAGAACATTATTGCTTTTACTTCATAAAAATCATCAGTATCTTTGCTAGTAATGAATGTAGATAATTTATTAGAAAGAGCATTAAACTTTGAGTTTCTAACCAAAGAAGAGGGTATATTTTTATATCAAAATGCTTCTACAACGGAGTTAGCATACGTAGCCAATGAACTGCGAAGAATTCAAGTTCCACACGGAAAAGTTACTTGGCAAATTGACAGAAATGTTAACACTACAAATGTATGTATAGCCAACTGTAAATTTTGCAATTTCTTCCGAAGACCTGGGCACGAAGACAGCTATATCACAGACATTGAAACTTATAAACAAAAGATAGAAGAAACTTTCAAATATGGAGGAGATCAACTCTTATTGCAAGGTGGTCATCACCCAGATTTAGGCCTCGAGTTTTATGCAAATTTATTTCGTCAATTGAAAGAACTGTACCCTTCTTTGAAACTGCATTCGTTAGGCCCACCTGAGATAGCTCACGTTTCCAAATTAGAAGGATTATCTCATCTAGAGGTACTGACAAAACTCAAAGAAGCTGGATTAGACTCTCTTCCTGGTGCAGGTGCTGAAATTTTGAATGATCGTGTAAGACGATTAATATCAAAAGGTAAATGTGGAGGTCAAGAATGGTTGGACGTAATGCGTGCGGCGCATAAAATCAATCTTCCTACTTCGGCTACAATGATGTTTGGACACATTGAGACAATCGAAGAGCGTTTCGAACATTTAGTATGGATTAGAGAAGTTCAAGCTGAAAAGCCAGAAGGAAATCACGGATTTGTTGCTTTTATTCCTTGGCCATTTCAAGATGATGGCACACTATTAAAACGCCTACGTGGTATATCAAATAATGTAACAGGGGACGAATATATTCGTATGATAGCATTAAGCCGTATCATGTTGCCAAATATCAAAAATATTCAAGCATCATGGCTTACCGTAGGTAAATCTGTAGCACAATTGTGCTTACATAGTGGCGCAAATGATTTTGGTTCCATCATGATTGAAGAAAATGTAGTTTCAGCAGCAGGCGCACCACATCGTTTTACTTCAAAATCTATTCAAGACGCTATAATGGAGGCAGGATTTGAACCCCAACTTCGTACACAGAAATACGAATTTAGAGAATTACCAGAGTCTATGGTTGAACAAGTAATAAATTACTAAGTGAAAGATATTCTTCTAAATATTGAAGCTTTACTCTTCGCATCTGAAGATGGCTTATCTGCAAATGACATTAAGCATATCCTTCAAGAAGGCTTAATGATCACCATTAATAAGGATGAAGTACTTAAGTTGCTTGATCAAATAAAATTAAAATATGAAAATGAAGACCAAGTCTTCTCTTTAAAAACATTCAATAATAAATATCTTTTTTTGACAAAAGAATCTTATCACGATGTTATCAACCAACTTCAAGCACATCGTGACAAAAAGAAACTTAGTCAATCAGGATTAGAGACCCTAGCTATTATCGCCTACAGACAACCCATCACTAAACTTGAGGTAGAGCAGATCCGCGGTGTAAACTGTGACTATTCCATCCAGCGATTATTAGAGAAAGATTTGATTAAAATAATTGGAAAAGCAGATAGTATTGGTAAACCATTATTATACGCAACAAGCGATACGTTTATGAATCATTTTGGAATAAACTCTGTAAAGGACTTACCTCAACTGAAGGATATCATCAATGAGGAAAATAGTATAGGAGAAATCATAGAATAATTTTCCATTAATCTACTTTTTTTTGAAAAATAAAAAGCTGATTATCAAATAGATATTTTTGAAAAAAAATTTTTAGTTTAGGTTTTGTTGTATATTTTTACGTTATAATAATCAATTGAAAGTAAGAAGTGCTATGATGAACGAAACTATCGAAAAGTTAGAAATTGATGAAAATTTAATCAATTTTAACGGTCCTGAAGATGATGAAGATGATTTCGATGATGATGACTTTAATGTCGAAATCGATTCTATTGGAGGGTACGATGACTTTGATGACGAAGATGAAGATTTCTAGTATATAGAAACGATTACTAGTCTAGCAAAAAATAAGGGCAATTTTTACAAATTGCCCTTATCATTTTATTTCTTGTGTAGCTGCTCGTACAGATCGATTACTTTCTTTTGTAAGTCGATAACCTCTGATTCACGAACTTGTAATTTTTGATTCAATTCATTAATCTCTTCAAATTTTTCTTTTTCTTCATTTGCATCTGATGTAGATAACAATTGAACTAATGATAAATTGAAAAGCTTAGCAATTTGATTTAATCTCGAAAGATTAACATCTGTAATTCCTGTTTCAATTTTAGAAAATGCTGGAATAGAAATATCTAATCTCTTTGCTACATCTTCTTGACTCCACCCCTTTTGGTGTCTTAGTAATCTAATTTTTTTCCCTAAAGTATTCATTTGGTAAATGTTTTATTAATTAACGTGCAATTTAAAAAAAAAATAGTAGATTAAAAAAATTTTATTGCTTTTTTTTGATTTAATAAGACAAAAATTTATCTGCAAAAGTTAACACATTTACCCGAGCATTACTATCAGAGCTCATAAACAACATATTAAAACCTTGTGAATCAAAATCTTCCAAGAAAGAATACAACTCATCCAAATCTGTCACTACAGTCATTTTTCTATGACTAAATGTCGAAAACAACCTTTCTATAATATTACTTAGAATTATATTTTTTTCCTTAATACTATTTTTATTAAAAAAAATCACAGACTCATCAGACTCATCCATACTCCCTCGATACAACTCCAGTTTATCTTCATTCAATATATCGTATGCATTTAATTCGATCACAGTTAACAATTTATAATTCTCAAATTGCTCCTTTACCGCATGAATACTTGTTAAAAGCTTAGAAGCAGTATGCGCAAAATCCTGATAAACAACAGATTCACCATTACTCTTTAAGAACTCTAAATAACGAATGGAACTTTTGAAATCTCGTATATGTTCATAAAAATCAGACCTTTTGATACCTAACCATTCACATACAGTATAGGCACCAGCAATATTTGAAAGGTTTTGCTTACCAATTACCTTTAAAGGAATTTGCTCTTCTCCTACCTCCAAATAGGTAATTCCTTTATTAATAGTATAAGTAGGCATTTTGTATCCATGCCTATTTATCTTACAATCTTTGGTCTCTCCGACGATTTTTAAAACATCAGCATCCTCCTTGTTGTAGACTAATGTCCCTTTTGGAACAATAGTATCTATAAAATCTTCAAATTGCTGAAAATATACATCTTCTGGAACCTCCATTTTATAACTATCCCAATGTACATTACTTATCAAGGCAATATTTGGATGATAATAATGAAATTTTGAATGATCATCAATAGACGATGCATAGTACTCATCCCCTTCTATTAAGATAATCGGAGCTTGGGAAGTTAACTTAATCAATGAATTAAAGCCTTCTAATTGCGCACCAACTACATAATCAAAATCCCTACCTAACCTTTTAAGCACATGCATGATCATGCTTACTATCGTTGTCTTACCAAATGTACCAGCTATGACGACCCTAATTTTATTTATAGACTGTTCGTATATAAACTCGGGAAAAGAATATATTTTGACGCCTAATTCTTGAGCCTTTAGTAACTCTGGATTATCAGCTTCCGCATGTTTACCCAAAATTATAGCATCCAAATCTTCTGAAATTTTATCCGTATTCCAACCAATTTCTTTAGGGTATAACCCTGCTTCCAAAAGGTTTGACTTAGAAGGCTCAACGATCTGATCATCAGACCCCGTAATTTGATGCCCCAATCTTGCTAAACTAATTGCAAGATTATGCATAACACTTCCACCTATTGCTATAAAGTGAATACGCATATGCTATTCCTTAACAAATTTAGCAGCACACCATTTATCCAATGTTTTGTGGCTAACGAAAGTTAGGTCGTTATTAGCACAAGCAGCTTTTAAAATTGGAAGATCCTCAATTTCATAAAACCCACTGATATACAACTCTCCCTTTTGCTCTAAACAAGCTGCATAAGTAGACAACTGATCTAATAAAATATTTCTATTAATATTAGCTAAAATTGTATTGAATTTTTTGTCAGCTATCACCTCTTTTGAACCTAACATAGCTTCTATATTTTCAATATTATTAAGCTCTGAATTCTCTTTTACACTCTCTACACAAATATCGTCATAATCAACAGCTAACACAGTGTTAGCGTCTTTCTTAGATGCAAAGATTGCTAAAATACCTGTACCACAACCCATATCCAACACTTTCTTATCTTTGAATTCATTTTCCAAGATATAAGACAGCATCATAGACGTCGTTTGATGGTGTCCCGTTCCAAACGACATCTTTGGATCTATAATAATCTCATAGTTATACTCTGGTTTACTTTCGTGAAAAGTAGCACGAACATAGCACATACCATCGACAATAATGGGATTGAAATTGCTTTCCCATAAGGCATTCCAATTCTCCTCTTTAATATCCGCAACAGTATAATCAAGATGATAATCAACAACTTTACCTAACAGCAGCGTCTCTAAAGCTTGCAAATCCAAATTAGAACTAGGGATATATCCCGAGAATCCATTTTCAGCGTCTTCAAAGGTATCAAAGCCGATGTCGGCTAATTCAGCTATTAACAAGTCCTTCTGCCAATCTTGAATATCCGTACTCACAAAGTTAACCGCAGTATATTTCATTATTATGCATTAAAAACTTTAACAATATCTAAGAAATCTCTTGATTTCAAAGAAGCTCCACCGATCAATCCACCATCGATATCTTTCTGCGAGAATAATGTAGATGCATTAGATGGATTACAGCTACCACCATACAGAATAGTTGTGTTTTCTGCAATTTCTGCATCATACTGATTTTCAACAGTCTCACGAATGAAAGCATGTACCTCTTGCGCTTGCTCTGGACTAGCAGTCAAACCTGTACCAATAGCCCATACTGGCTCATAAGCTAATACAACTTTAGCAAACTCTTCTTTACTTAAGTGAAAAACACCATTGGTTAATTGCGTTTTGATAACATCAAAAAACTTACCCGACTCGCGTTCTTCTTTAGTTTCTCCAATGCAAAAAATAGGCTTTAAATCGTGTTTTAATGCTGCATTAGTTTTTTCTGCTAACAAAGCATCTGACTCCGCAAAATATGCTCTACGCTCCGAGTGTCCCAAGATAACATACTCAACACCGACAGACTTCACTTGAGAAGCTGAAATCTCTCCTGTAAATGCTCCCGACTCAGCTTGATGAATATTTTGTGATCCAATATTTACATTTTTAACATTTTCTGACAATTTAGCTACAGTAGGTAAATGAATAAAAGGTGAACAAACAATTACTTCTTGTGTTCCTACGACCTCATCTTTTACCATGTTAACAATCTCCGAAAAAAGACTTACACCTTCTTCATAATTCAAGTTCATTTTCCAGTTTCCTGCAACGATTTTCTTACGCATATTTAATTTATTTAAGGTTGATTAATAATTTCTTAAACCTGTTGTTTTCTTATATATATATTCTAATATGGCTATATCATCCGCTGTAAAGCTTTCCTTTTTTACATCCGATTTACGTCTCATCATATCCAAAAACTTAACGATATCATAGCTATCGAACTTACTGTCGGACAACCACGAATAATCAGGCACAAATTTCGGAATAAAATTCGACATCGCAATCTGTGAACCTATACCAATAACTGTCCCAGTATTAATTTTTGAAGAAATCGCAATCATGCTATGATCACCAATAAAGACTCCACATTTTAATAACCCCGTATTTCGAAAATTATTGTATTGGTAAGAGTAAAGTTTCACTGAATTCCAGTCATTTTTCAAATTGGAATTGGAAGTCCCCGCTCCCAGATTACAACCTTCTCCAATTACTGCACACCCCAAATAACCATAATGTCCTTTTGCCGAATTACCCCAAATCACCGTATTATTCAACTCACCACCTACTGTAGTCTTGTCACCAACCGTCACATTTGAATATATTACAGTCCCAGATTTTACACGAGATTGTTTGCCTATCACAGCTGGACCATGAATTACACTTCCAGACTCTATGATGGCATCATCAAATATAAGTATAGATCCTTTAGTAGAGTCCAAAGTAACATTTTCACAAATGACCGCAGATGCTGCAGAATAGACTCCAGAAGAAATTGATTCATAGTCCAAACCATTCAACAGTTCTACATCAAATTCAATTTGCGTAGCATTATATGTAAAAATATCTTCTAGATACTTTAACCTACTGTATTCCTCTTCAAAAACAATATTATCAAATTCATCACTTTCCAACAGCTGAATGATCTCTTCACTAGAATTTACAGTTGAAACAAAAGCAATCCAATCACCATTAGAGTCTATTAATCTCTCATTTAGGCTAAGGTTCTTCAATTTCTTTACCAAATTTTTATTTGGTAAAGCCGCTGCATTAATTACTAAAACTTTTTCTGAAACTGTCTTTAAAGGGAATTTTTTGGAAAGATATTCTTCTGTCAAATAAGACGAAACCGTATCGAATATAAATCCCCACTTTTGATCTAATGTAAACGCACCTAAACGTAAGTTACCAATAGGACGAGTTGCTACCAATGGCAATAAATCGTTTCTACCCTCAAATCGATCGTATAAAACAAGGGAAATACTCATGGGTTAAAAATACAAAAATCCCGATAAATACATATCGGGATTTTTGAATATATAATCGTTAAATTATAATTATTTCTTGTTGTAACGGCTACGGAATTTATCGATACGACCTGCAGTATCAACCAATTTCATTTTACCAGTATAGAAAGGGTGTGAAGTGTGTGAAATCTCTAATTTCACAACTGGATATTCGTTACCATCTTCCCAAGTAATTGTCTCTTTTGTATCTACGCATGATTTAGTTAAGAAAGCATAGTCATTTGACATATCTTTGAATACAACTAATCTGTAGTTTGATGGATGTAAATCTTTTTTCATTTTATCTTATGATTACTATATATGCTAACATTTGAGGTGCAAAGATAACTTATTTTAAAATGAATTCCAAAATAATATTTATCAACACTTCGTTATTTTTATTGACTCTAACTATGAATTCCGAATTGAATACAAAATTACATTATTTCAGCATATAATAATATATAAAATCAATTTTATCTTCACTTTTTCTTACTTTTGCTCATTATTTGAAAATTGATAAAAACATGAGTATTTCACTATCCGAACAGGAACTACAACGTAGACAAAACCTACAAGGCATCATCGATCTAGGTATAAACCCTTATCCAGCTGATGAATACAAGGTAAATGTCAGTGCAGCCGATATACTAGAAAACTACGAAAGAGATAAAATCAATTATAAAAGCATCCGTATAGCAGGGCGTATTATGAGCCGTAGAATCATGGGTAATGCTTCATTTATTGAGCTACAGGATTCAACAGGTCGTATTCAAGCTTATGTCAAACGTGATGACTTGTGTCCAGCAGAAGACAAAACTTTTTATAATACAGTATTCAAGAAATTATTAGATATAGGTGATATTGTAGGTATTGAGGGGTATGTTTTTACAACTCAGACGGGTGAAATCTCTATTCATACAGAAAAACTTACTGTTTTAACAAAATCATTACGTCCACTGCCTATTGTAAAAGAAGCGGAAGGAAAAACTTTTGATGCATTTACAGATCCAGAGCAACGCTACAGAATGCGTTATGTAGATTTGATTGTCAATGCACAAAATCGTGAAATCTTCGTAAAACGTACGAAGTTATTTACTGCAATGCGTAATTTCTTTAATGAAGCAGGCTATATGGAAGTTGAGACTCCTGTATTACAAGCGATACCTGGTGGTGCTACAGCACGTCCTTTTATCACCCATCACAACGCTTTAGACATTCCATTATATTTACGTATCGCAAACGAATTATATTTAAAACGTTTGATCGTAGGTGGTTTCGACGGTGTTTACGAATTTTCCAAAAACTTCCGTAACGAAGGTATGGATCGTACACACAATCCAGAATTTACAGCCATGGAAATCTATGTAGCTTACAAAGACTACAATTGGATGATGGATTTCACAGAACGCTTACTAGAGCACTGCGCTACAGAAGTAAATGGTACCTCAAAAGCTACTTTTGGTCAACATGAAATTGATTTCAAAGCACCTTACCCACGTGTAACGATGGCTGATGCAATCAAACAATTTACAGGATTTGATATCACTGGCAAATCAGAAGATGAAATACGTGTAGCAGCCAAAGGAATGGGTATCGACGTGAATGATACGATGGGCAAAGGCAAATTAATAGATGAAATTTTTGGTGAGAAATGTGAAGGTAACTTCATTCAACCTACATTCATCACAGATTACCCAGTTGAAATGTCTCCATTGACAAAAAAACACAGAGACAATCCAGAATTGACTGAGCGCTTTGAATTAATGGTATGCGGAAAAGAAATTGCAAATGCATATTCAGAGTTGAATGATCCTATAGATCAACGTGAACGTTTCGAAGATCAATTAAAACTTTCGGAAAAAGGTGATGATGAAGCAATGTTCATCGATCAAGATTTCTTGAGAGCTTTAGAATATGGTATGCCCCCTACTTCTGGTCTAGGCATTGGTATGGATAGATTAATTATGTTCTTAACGAACAATGCTTCTATACAAGAGGTGTTATTCTTCCCTCAAATGCGCCCTGAAAAAACAGAGCCTGTAGTAGAGCTTTCTGAAGATGAGAAAATTGTATTAGCAATTCTATCTGAAGAAAAACAATCTCTAACAGAAGCAAAAGACAAATCAGGTCTATCTGGGAAAAAGTGGGACACCACAACCAAAAGTCTACGTCAGAAAGATTTAATCGATATTAAAGTCGAAGGTGAGAATAAATTCATCACTACAAAATAAAAGAAGAAAGGGTTAGTTTATAATAAACTAACCCTTTCTTCTTTAATACGACTCCTCTACCCGATCTCCTATTTTTTCATCGTCTTCCAATAGCTTTGAAACTCTTTGCCAAGTCATATATGCATGAACCATTTGCCCATCAGAAGGAATTGGTTCAACAGATTTCTGATAAAGGACATCCCCTTCAAAATCAAGTTTACGTACCTGCTTAGCCCCTTCCCAATTCGGATTTAATGAAGTTTCAATATGATAGGTTACTTGAGACAAAAAATTATCTGTAGTATATTTACCCGCAAAAGCAATATATCCCTTTACACGAGTCGCAATTTTATTATCATCAACTGAAAATCGATCATCCGAATCGTATCGTATTGGATCTTTTACAGATATCTGCACAGACATACACCCATCTGGACTATAAATTAAAAGACCCTTTGGATTATTCCCTAATGGGAATAAATATTCTTCTCCACCGACAGGAACCTCAATATATGACAACAACTTCCATGATCCAATTATTTCATTTTTTAATGCACTCATATTTATTCTCTAATTATATACAACAACGTTATAATTAGCAAAATAGTTTGTCACATTTTTATTATAAATCCAATAATTCATTTAATCCTTATTTTAATTGAGAAAATGTATGTTTGCACTAAATATTATGACAATGTCTCAACAAGAAAATTGCCCCTGCGGTAGTAGTAAAAGCTATATAGAGTGTTGTAATAGCATTCATGCTAATCCGAAAAATGCTAATTCTGCAGAAGAACTTATGCGTTCTAGGTACTGCGCTTTTGTTAAATTAAATATTGAATTCATTTACGACACCTTTCATCCGAATACGAGAAGATTTCAAAGTAAAAAAGATATTGAAAATTGGGCGAAAGAAAATAAATGGATGCACTTGGAAGTCCTAAAATCTACAGACACCACAGTTGAATTTAAAGCTCACTATCTAGACGTAAATTTAGATGTTAAAGTTCATCATGAACAATCAACTTTCAAGCGTACACAAAACTGCTGGTTCTACCTTGATGGACGTATATTAAGCTAAACCCACTTAACTTAAATTTAACACCAAACTAATACAACACTAACAATTGTATTCTATATTTGAAATATAAAATAACAGAATATGATTAAAGATTTAGAAATTACATGTTTAGAAGCATTAATCGGCACCGAAGAATGGCTTTACGATGGCGATGACCACATTCAGATTGAAGATTAATCTGATATCAGACTCAAACTGCAAAGTTTGACTCTATTTTAATAAAAAAATTTTCACAACATATAGTAAGATGTCTAGACTATCTTAAAATAAAAAACAAAAGCAACCAATAAGTTGCTTTTGTCATTTTCAATATCACTACATTGATCTTCTATGGGTCTTACCCAACTTTTCGATCTAATCTACGTTTTGATTCCCCTCTATGAAAATCTTTACGTCCCTCTCCCTCTTTTCCTTTCTTAAAATCAACATCAGAACGTTTAGCCATTTTGTCCTTTAATAGCTTTTTTTGCTCTGCAGTAAGTAGCTTTTCAAATTTTTTACGATGTTCGTCTCTTTCTTTATGAGCCAATTCCCGCTCTTTTTTCTTTATTTCCTGTTTCCTTTTTAAATACTTCGCTTGATCTAACTGTAATTTATAGACTTCTTTGCGTTGTTTAGAAGTCAAGTTCAATTGCTTATCAAACATTTCAGTACGTTTTTCAGCAATTTGTTCAGGTGATAACTTCACCATATCTTTATGAACATATTCCTTACGTACATATGATTTTTTTTCGCTAGTATGTCTTTTTACACCTTCTTGTGCAAAAGCACCAAGTCCAATTCCCGATAATACTATAGCTAATGATAGAAACTTTTTCATTTTTTCTCCTTTCTTTTTAAAACTTATACCATAATAGATATTCGAACCATCAAAACGTTTAATTTGACAGGAGTTAAAAATTGTTAAGAGAAAAGAAGAATTTAATTTTAGGAAGGTCTATAAACGAAAAAATGCTTTCGTTTCGAAAAGCACATCATTTTTTTTCTTTCATCAGAAAGTTAACTCTACTGTTAACGTTTCTGATTTTCTTTTTTATTTGTTTTGTTTGGTTGTTCTACAAATCCCCAATTAGTAACATAATACATGTAAGGATTTCTGTCTAAGATTGTTTTCTTTTCTTTTTTTATCATATTTTACCTTTCCTTTATTCATTTGATATATAGGTTACAATAACCAAGCCAAATTTTCACATTGACAAAACCCACAGCGTGATCTAACTTGTAAATGCAAAATAGAATCCCAAAACAATTAATATAGCTGATACTAAGAAAAATATCTTCCAGAAGCTATAAGGTCGATCACCATACACACGACCCGAAAATGCATTTATGAGTATATTATATGTTTTGCCTTTGTATTTATAGGAGGACATATATAATGGCAAAAGAATATAACGTAAAGTAATGTCACTTAATTGAATATTGTAGTCATTTATACGTTGTTCATCACCGCCTATATCTTGATAAATCCAAGAACTAACTTCTTGATCGATTACAGTCTTTGCAAGGTCGAAACCCTTTTGATGATCTAGTTGAAAAGTCTGTGCTAAAAAACCACTCAAATATCGCTCATCAAAAGGTACTAACTTATCCAAATTCCATGAATTTACTTTATTTGAATTTTCTTGTGATAGTGATGTAGATGCACTGATCAAAATATTATCTAACTGTCCTGAAACGCTACCTGAAACATCGTACCATCTCGTCTTACGATCCTGAACAGTTCTTGTCTTACCATCACTATCACGTACTGTACGCGACACATAATAATACTCTCCACGTTCACCATCGTAGGCAGATACGGCGTACGTATTGTAACTCCAATATGGAATATATATACCTTTTAACCCACTAACAGAATGGGCATTAAGCACATGCTTAAGGTCATTAGGCGCAAACCACAATGTGTCGCCCCACTTTTTTAAGTTTGATAATGCTTGTTTATAATCGATTCCAAAGGGTAAAATAGCATTTGGCCGTAGGACATGCTCCATATGATGATCAATGACCAAAGGTGAAGCACAAAATGGGCAGTTTGTCGATACAATATGCGCATCCATTGTTGTAGTCGCTCCACAGTTTGTACAGCTAGCTACTTCTGCTAATTGATTTAGGCTTTCGCTTTTATTGGAAATAGAATCTGTATACTCTTGAATTGGAATTGGTGATAAATCAACTGTCAGCTCAATCTGGTCTAACTGAGGAATTTCATTTTTTGTCCCACAATATGAACACAATAGCGAAGATGTGCCAGGCAAATAATGCATTGGAGCACCACACTCAGCACATCTCAGATTCTTCTTAACCTCAGTCGTTTTATTTTCAAAAGACATATAGCCTACTGAATTAAACCCCTGGGATAGGTGGTGGTGTATTCGCAAACAATGCACTGACATCTTGGTTGTCACTTGCTTTCTCCCAAGCCTCCAAACCAGCAAACCACACCAAAGTATCTTTCTGAATAGAGCCAGTATTTACTAAAGACTTAACTTGCTCATACGACACAGGCCCCTGTTGTTGCCCCTGCGCTACATAGAAATAGCTTTTCTGATCCTGATTAGGCAATGGAGGCGGTAGATTAGTTATCCCTTGTTGCTGCTGGTTTCCCTCAAATTTACGTTCTTGAAAAACATTCCCCATCTGTCCCATCATACCCATACCTAGACCAGCACCCATTCCCGCGCCCATTATTCCTCCTCCATTAGGATTTTCTGCAGCTTTCTCCATGGAATTAGCAGCTTGAAATTGAGCAAAAGCACCTAAATCCCCTACAATTCCCATTCCACTTCGTTTATCTAACATCTTCTCCACCTCTTCTGGTAAAGAGATGTTCTCAATTAAAAACTTATTTAAGTTTAACCCTATTTCGTTAAACTCGGGTGTTATCTTACCTTGTATTATTTGAGACACTTCGTCGTAATTGGAAGCCAAGTCAAGTACCGGAATTTTAGATTCGGCAATTGCATCCATCCCACGAGAAACGGCTAAATTTCTCAATTGCTCATTGATCTGATCAACTGAAAAATCAGGATTAGTAGCCGCTATTTCTTTTAAAAACACTACAGGCTCTTTGATACTGAATGCATAATTTCCAAAAGCACGTAAACGTATAGGGCCAAATTCTGCGTCACGCAACATAATTGGATTTCTGGTCCCCCACTTTTGATTTGTGAATTGACGTAAACTTACAAAAAATACATCTGCTTTGAATGGGCTATTGAATCCATATTTCCAGCCACGCAACGTAGTCATGATAGGCATATTCTGTGTAGAAAGCTCATACCGACCAGCCATGAAAACATCAGCAATAGTGCCCTCATTCAAAAAAATAGCAGCTTGACCTTCGCGTACAGTCAACTGTGCTCCCATTTTTATTTCATTTTGATATCTTGGGAATTTCCAAACAATGATATCTTGAGAATCATCTATCCATTCAATTATATCAACAAATTCATTTCGCAATTTATCAAATAAGCTCATTGTATATATTATTTAAGTTTATAGTAAAAAAAGAATAAAGCCGTTTTATATGAAAAATGATAAATCAATTAATATTAAACTAGAGTTTTACAAATTGATCAATACATACCCATTCACAACGCAACTGAAATTTACGAAAGAGTTTATAAATTAAGAAAAAATATTTCGCTCCACTTTACAATTAGAGTCCCAATAAAAGTATAATTTAGATTTTATTTCAAATATTTTTATCTACTTATTAAAGGAAATAATCTTATCCAAGCGTGTAGAAAAATCTTGTAGCTGCGCTCTATCACCATTTCCCAACTCCAACACAAGCCATTCGCCAGAATAATTCACTTTTTTCAAAGCTTCCATCACTACTTTCCAATCAATATCTCCTTCAGTAAGTGGTACACCAAAACCTTTGCCTAAGCCTTGCTCATTCATCACTTTGCGACTAAATTCTTTGATATGTACGTTAAATATACGATGATCTAAAGCCTCAATCCAATGTTCTGGCCATCCATAACGCAAAACATTGCCAACATCAAAGTACCAACCTACTAATGGGTGATTGATTTCATCTATAAATCTTTTAGCCTCCACAGGACTCAAAATAAAATTATTCCAAACGTTCTCCAAAGCTATTTTAACTTGATATTTCTCTGCATACGGAATAAGTTGACGGATGCTTTCAAGCGCTCTCATGTAAGCCGATTCGTAAGAAACAGAAGCATTGACAACGGCAGGCACAACCAACACTGTCCCTCCGCCTAATCGTTTCGTCTCTTCTAATGATTTAGCTACAGAATCAATAATTCCTTTACGGATTTGCTCATCTGGACTAGAAAGAGGTTGGGACCAGTGATCCTTATTTACCGTTCCTAAGATTTCTATTCCTGTTGCATCCCGCGCACCCAATAATTCTTTGGTATTTAATACGGCCGGGGAATTTATTTCTATTCCATGAAAACCCAGATCTTTTACCAATTTGAATTTATCAAGCACAGACAAATCATCCTTAATCATATAATAGCTAATTCCCTTCTTAAGTTTGATTGTAGGTGAAGACACAAATCGATCTTTAGAAGTAGATGCTAAAGCCGGCACCACCAAAGTCGAAGCTAATAATGTAGATGTTCGTCGGATAAAATCTTTGCGGTTCATGATATAAATTTATAATTAGCTAAAATAAAAAAAGACTTTTGCCTCAATAAACAAAAGTCTTTTAAAATAAGTAATATTTTTGATTCAATAACGCTATTTGCGTTGATTGTACAGATTCAATACAAAATCTAGCTGTTGTTGTTGTGTTAGATTCGAATTATCAAGCACAATAGCATCTTCAGCTTGACGCAAAGGACTTTCTTCTCGTGTACTATCAATATTATCTCGATGAGCTAAGTTTTCAATAATTTCTTCCAACGTCACTCGCTCACCCTTCGCCATCAACTCAGTATAACGACGATTTGCACGAACCATTGGATCGGCTGTCATAAACAATTTCAAATCTGCATCTGGAAAAACCGTAGTCCCAATATCACGTCCGTCCATGACAATATCACGTCGTGCCCCCAACTGTTGTTGCTGTGCCACCATTGCTCTACGCACCTCCTTAATTGCACTCACTTCACTCACCTTTTCCGAAACCTCCATCTGACGAATTTCATCTGAAATATCTTCGCCATTCAACAAGATTTGTGTTTTCTCTGTATTTGGAATAAAATCAATATGAATATTTTCCAAAGCTGAATTAATTGCTTCAGAATCTGTAAAGCTAATTTTATTACGCAAGAAATATAGTGTTACGGCTCTATACATCGCACCACTGTCCACAAAAACAAAGTTTAGTTTTTTCGCTATCGATTTTGCTACTGTGCTTTTACCACAAGAGGAAAAGCCGTCAATTGCAATTATAAAATTCTCCCTCACCATGTTCTAATTATTTCCTCCTATGATTACACCTGGCTTATTAACTAATGGAACTTTGGATAAATTCTCATCAACAATACTTTCTGGAAAGAAAATATATTTTTTATCAAATATTGTATTATCAACATAATAGCTCAACCAATATTCATTAGTCAATCCGAAAACTTGCGTATCAATAATTTCAATTTGTACTGAACTCTTAGCTGAAATATCGCCTAAAAAGTGACGTAAAGTCGAAGTTTTCACTTCCCGCCCATCTTTTTCACCATATCCACGTGAAGACACTATTACATTGGTTAAATCGACATTCTTTTCATTAATTAAATATACCGTCCAGCTTTTTGAATCAGGAGTAGAATTCTCCAAAACAACCGCTATGGATATATCTTCAACTATATTAATCGGCAAATCCTTCTTCATCCCTATTTCTTTTTCGCCACTGCTTTTGTTGTTGCTTTCTTAGCTGCTGTCTTTTTTGTAGCTGTTTTAGCTTTCGCTGAAGTTTTTGTTGCTTTGACTTTAGGTGCTTTAGGATCTTCAGCAGCCCATTTAAGCACATCTTCATATGTAATTACGTCTACTTCAATTCCCTTAGGGATTTTCAGATTCTGCTTACCAAAGCGTACAAAAGGTCCCCAACGTCCTTTCTCAATCTGAGCTTCAGGATTTTCCTCGAATACACGAATTACTTTTTCTATATCTTTCTGGCGCTTTTCCTTGATTATCTCTACCGCTTGATCAACTGTAACATCCAAAGGGTCTAAACCTTTTGGTAAAGAATAAAATGCCGAATTGTGACGAATGTATGGTCCGAAACGACCAATTGCAACAGTCATCTCTTTCTCTTCAAATTCACCTACTTTTTTAGGAAGTTTGAATAATTCCATTGCTTCCTCAAAAGTTATTGTTTCAATCATTTGACCTTTTCGCAAAGAAGCAAATTGAGGTTTTTCCTCATCATCCTGTGCTCCAATTTGTACTAAAGGGCCAAAACGACCTACACGTACTGTAACAGGCTTACCTGAAACAGGATCCACTCCCAATTCACGCTCATGTGTAGCACGATCTGCGTTTTCTAATGTATCTTCAACCTCTTCGTGAAATGGTCTATAAAAGCTTTCTAACATATCTGTCCACTCCTTATTCCCCTGTGCGATTTCATCAAACTCACGTTCGACTTTCGCAGTAAAATTGAAGTCAACAATACCTTTAAAATGCTCTACTAGAAAATCATTAACCAAGACGCCGATGTCAGTAGGAAACATCTTACTACGCTCTACACCAGTTATTTCAGTCTTTTTAACTTCAGTAACTATTCCAGACGATAATGTTAAAACTTTGTAGTCTCTTGGCTTTCCATCTCTATCTTCTTTCACCACATATCCACGGTTTTGAATAGTAGAAATAGTAGGTGCATATGTCGAAGGACGGCCAATACCTAGTTCTTCCAACTTCTTCACTAAAGAAGCTTCTGTAAAACGTGCTGGAGGTCTTGAAAAACGCTCAGTAGCAGTCATTTCATTCAGGTTTAATACCTGACCCACCTCTAAAGCTGGCAACAACGCATTATCTGAATCTTCATCCAATGAGTTATCATTTTCTTCGTCAACAGACTCCATATATACTTTCAAGAAACCATCAAATTTCATGACTTCGCCAGTAGCAGTAAGCTCTTCATTACGCGTTGACACTGATATTTTTGCAACAGTCTTCTCAAACTCAGCTTCACTCATTTGCGACGCAATAGCACGTTTCCAAATTAGTTCATAAAGACGAACTTCTGAAGGCTCTGCGGAAATAGAATGATTCGCAAAATAGGTAGGACGAATAGCCTCGTGCGCTTCTTGAGCACCACTAGACTTCGTTTTATATTGTCTTTGTTTATGGTATTTTTCACCATAAGCTTTTAATATCTCATCTTGTGCACCTCTGATCGCGGTATCTGATAAGTTTACCGAGTCGGTACGCATATAGGTGATATGTCCAGCTTCGTACAATCGTTGTGCAACTTGCATAGTACGAGCTACTGAAAAACCTAATTTTCTACTTGCTTCTTGTTGCAAAGTAGAAGTCGTAAACGGTGCTGAAGGATTGCGTTTTGCAGGCTTCTTTTCTAAGCTCGTTACAGAATAAGCCGCATTGATACAATCATTCAAGAACTTGTCGGCTTCTTCTTTTTGCGCAAAACGATGTGGCAATTCCGCCTTGAATGATTCCTTCCCTTTGCCCGTATTAAAAATCGCAACAATCTTAAATGAAGCTTCTGCATTAAATTTATTGATATCGCGTTCACGCTCTACGATAAGACGAACAGCTACGGATTGTACACGTCCTGCCGACAAAGAAGGTTTCACTTTACGCCACAACACGGGTGATAATTCAAAACCTACCAATCTATCTAACACGCGACGCGCTTGTTGCGCATATACCAAATTATAATCAATCTTACGAGGCGACTCTATGGCTTTAAGAATCGCTGGTTTTGTGATTTCGTGAAAAACAATACGTTTAGTATTGTTTTCTTTCAATCCTAAAGTATCATATAAATGCCAAGAAATAGCTTCCCCTTCACGGTCCTCATCGGACGCTAACCAAACCATCTCTGCAGCTTTTGCTAATTTCTTTAATTCACTGACTACAGCCTTCTTATCAGCCGGAACCTCATATTTTTGTTCAAACTTATTATCGGTATCAATTGCATCATCAGTTTTCACCAAATCACGAATATGCCCATAACTTGACTTCACCAAGAAGTCACTTCCAAGATAACCCTCTATCGTTTTTGCCTTTGCAGGCGACTCTACAATTAATAAATTTTTAGCCATTTAATATCTTAAGATTTCTGCAAATATTATTATTTCAAAATGGAATGACAATATTTTTTGTCAATTAACCAAATAATTATGTTAAAAAATCCAATGCCCACTAACCACATCTAATAAATAAAACACAGCAAATACCACAGATGCTATCCCATTTGTAGTCATGAATGCTCTATCTACACGAGACAAATCATTTGGGCTCACTATCCGATGCTGATATATTAATAAGGCAGCATAGCACACAACACCAATATAATACAATATTCCTACTTCAATAAAAAAAACAGGTAGTACAACTAATATAAAAGATAGAACATGAAGAACTTCTGATATCCTCAGTGCCTTAACACTTCCAAAATTTGCAGGAATAGAATTTAATCCATTTGCTCTATCAAATCCTTCATCTTGCAATGCGTATATTATATCAAAACCACTGACCCAAGTCAAAACGGCTAAGCCATAAAGTACAGGTACTAAACCGAATTGTCCAGTTACGACCATATATGCTCCAACTGGAGCCAACCCCAACCCTAATCCTAAAACCAGATGACAAAGTGGTGAAATCCGTTTCATATAGGAATAAAACAACACCACAAATAGTGCTATCGGTGACAAAGCCAAGCACATAGGATTGATAAAATATGTTGCAATAATAAACACAACACAATTTATTATGGTAAACATTAAAGCTTGTCTTGGACTAATTCGACCAGCAGGAATATCGCGTACCGCAGTCCGCGTATTCAGAGCATCTATATCACGATCCAAATATCTATTAAAAGCCATTGCTGCATTTCGTGCTGTCACCATGCACAATAACATTAAGCCTAATAAAGACCATTTAAATTCAAAATCAGTTGTACTAATGGCTAAAAAAAAACCAATGAATGCAAAAGGTAGAGCGAATATGCTATGTGCAAAAAGCACTAAAGACATATATTTTTTCATATTTCTTCTTCAATAATTGGCGGCTCAAATCCAGAATTTATTTCATCAATAGTCTGCAAAATAGGATCCAACCCTACTTTTTCTTCTGAAGATGTCAAAAAACGTTGGGGAACTTCTTCAAAATACTTCAATAAAGCACGTTTGAATTTAGCCATATTTTGATCTGACTTCACAGTCGATTGCTTATCACCCTTGGTGAAAATAAGCATAAATGGAAGACCTTTTTCCCCCAACCAACAACAAAAATCCAAATCGATTTTTTGAGGCTCTAATCTTGAATCAATGAGCACAAAAATACATTGTAGATTTTCTCTGCGTGTTAGATAATACCTTATAAACTTCCCCCATTCTTCTCTATTTTTTTTTGAAGTTTGTGCATAGCCATACCCTGGTAAATCCACTAAATACCAATTATCATTAATAATAAAATGGTTTATTAATTGTGTTTTACCTGGTCTCTGAGATGTTTTAGCTAAATTCTTTTTACCTGTCAACGCATTGATTAATGAGGATTTACCCACGTTAGACCTACCGATAAAAGCATATTCTGGCAAATCTTGTGCTGGCAACTTTTCGACTTGTGTATTGCTACAAACGAATTCTGCGGATTTTACTAACATAAAGCAAAGGTAGAATTAATTTTAAGAAATATAAACGCTGCCTGACTTCGCCATTAAACATCGGTTAATTATTCCTATTTTAGTGGTTACTTATTTTGAATATGCTCTCATTAAGAAACATTGTAAAACAATATGCCAATCACAGGGCTTTAGATGATGTATCTATTGACATTCCTGAAGGAAAAATATTTGGACTCTTAGGACCAAATGGTGCGGGTAAAACATCCTTAATACGCATCATCAATCAAATAACAGCACCCGATGCTGGAGAAATATATTTTAACAACGAGTTGTTGTCTCCCAAACATATTGAACAGATTGGATATCTTCCAGAAGAAAGAGGTCTGTATAAAAAAATGAAAGTTGGTGAGCAGATGATTTATTTAGCACAATTAAAAGGCCTGAATAAATCAGAAGCCAAACAGCGACTAAATCACTGGTTTGAAAAGCTCGACATCACCTCTTGGTGGGATAAGAAGGTTGAAGATCTGAGTAAAGGTATGCAACAAAAAGTTCAGTTCATAGCGACTATACTACATGATCCTAAACTGATTATACTAGATGAACCTTTCTCTGGATTTGACCCAGTTAATGCACAAATAATTCAAGACGAAATATTAGAATTAAATAAAAATGGTGCAACAATCATCTATTCTACACATAGAATGGAGACAGTAGAGGAACTTTGTGACAATATAGCGCTAATAAATAAATCAAAAAAAATATTAGATGGATCTGTCAAAGACATAAAAAAGCTATATAAAAATCAATCTTATTGCATTGACTTTGTAAGCAAGGGTTCAATATTAAATCATGATAATCCATATTATGATTTAATCAAATTGAATGCGCAAGAAGAACAAGTTCAGATCGACATAAAGATTAATCCTAAATTTCAATTAAATGATGTACTGAACTTTTTAATACCACAAGTGGAAATTCATCAAGTCAAAGAAATCGTACCAACAATTCACGATATTTTCATTGAAAAAGTAACACAAACACACGCAACGATTCATGAACAAAATTAGACTCATTATTCAACGTGAATATCTAACACGTGTACGCAAAAAATCTTTTTTACTTACGACATTTTTAGTACCATTATTCTTTATTGGGATGTATGTTGGTGTAATATTTTTGACCAAGAAAAGCTTTGACGAGAGCCATTCCTATGTTTATGTAGTAGATGATTCTGCAGATGTCATTCATAAGTTGAATTCTTCTAAAAATGTAACTTATCTTAAAGAAGGCAATGATTTGCAACATCAAATTGGCAAGTTGAATAAAGAAGATGGCAGAACTAGCATATTACACATTCCAACAGATTTTTATGAAAGCGAAACAGTAGAGTTTCTCTCAAATGACAAACCTAATCTGTCCATAGAATCTGAAATAAGTGATAGTCTAAATCGTATTATAAAAGATAAAAAGTACGAGTCTTATGGTATTACAAGTGAAATAAGGCGATCGATTAAATCCGATGTAAAAATAAAATCCAAAGAAATCTCAGAAAACGGGAACACAATAGAATCTAATACAGAGATCTCTATGGCCATCGCATTAGTCCTTTCTGTATTGATATACATTTCATTATTCTTGTATGGCTCACAGGTGATGAGAGGGATAATTGAAGAAAAAAGCAATAGAATCATAGAAGTAATAATTTCCTCGGTCAAACCATTTCAACTAATGATGGGGAAAATCATAGGAATTGGATTAGTAGGATTGACACAATTTGCATTATGGATTTTCGTTTCTATTTCATTAGTTTTAATTGTATCCAACACCCTAGTTTCTAAAGAAGATTTCACGAATCAACTCCTTAAAAACAATACACAGCAAGTAAATTCATCAAAAAACACAGAAGTCTTAAGCCAAGATGAAACAGTTATAACTGAAGAAACAATAAGTGAGATAATTCAATTAATTCAAACTGTAAACTTACCTTTAATAATAGGCTGTTTTTTTATTTTCTTTTTAGGTGGATACCTAATATATAGCGCTCTATTTGCTGCAGTAGGGTCTGCTGTGGATAGTGAAACTGAAGCTTCGCAATTCACCTTACCGATTACTATGCCATTACTATTGACTTATGCACTATCATTCGGTGTATTAATCAATAATCCACATGGAACTGTCGCGACTTGGCTTAGCTTTATTCCCTTTACATCCCCCATCGCTATGTTAGTCCGCATACCATTTGGAGTGCCAACTTGGCAAATTATTGTATCAGCTATATTACTAATACTAGGCTTTGTTCTAACAACCTGGTTTGCAGCCAGAATTTATCGTGTTGGAATATTAATGCATGGCAAGAAGGCTAGTTACAAAGAATTAATCAAATGGTTTAAATATAAAAGTTAATTACATTTGTCATCATAAACATCTAAAATTATCATGTCAAAACTTATTAATCTACGTACGTTCAAAGAGTTTTTCGAATCAAGCACTGGAGGGGGAATATTATTATTTGTATGTGTGATATTAGCGCTAATCATAGCTAATTCACCCGCTGGCGATAGTTTATTAGCATTTTTAGCAACTAAAATTGGTTTTGAAAATCAATCCATACATCTGAACTACACAATTAAACAATGGATTGACGACGGCTTAATGGCCATTTTCTTTCTGCTAGTTGGACTTGAGATAAAAAGAGAATTAGTCGAAGGAGAATTAGCTTCACCAAAAAAAGCTGCGCTACCAATTTTTGCTGCATTTGGTGGTGCATTGTTACCTGCTGCAATATATGCTATCTTTAACTACAACACAGAAACACATCACGGCTGGGGGATCCCGATGGCTACTGACATTGCTTTCGCATTAGCGGTCATTTCATTGTTGGATAAAAGAGTTCCAGCGAGTTTAAAAGTGTTTCTAGCAGCTTTAGCGATCGTAGATGATCTATTAGCCATCATCGTAATCGCTATTTTCTACTCATCCGAATTACATTACACCTATTTATTATATGCAGGAGGTATCTTTGCCTTTCAAATAGTACTGAACAAACTAGGAGTTAAAAACATACTTGCTTACGTAATTCCTGGTGTTTTCATGTGGTACTTCATTCACCACTCGGGCATACATGCAACTATAGCGGGTGTATTGACAGCAATGTCACTACCAACTACAACAGATGATAAACAATCTCCATTAGAAAAATTAGAGCATATACTTGCTAAACCAGTAAATTTCATTATTATACCAATTTTTGCTTTTGTCAATACAGCTATCGTATTAAATACTGATATGATTGGTGGATTAACATCTTCAATGGGACTAGGCATTATCACAGGATTAATAATAGGAAAATCAGCCGGTATTCTCTTCACTTGCTGGCTATGTGTCAAGTCTGGAATATCTTCATTACCTGAAGGAGCTGGATGGAAACATATGTTTGGAGTTGGATTGTTAGGTGGTATCGGATTTACCATGTCCATTTTTGTAGCTATGCTTTCTTTTTCGGACGCTCAACATATTGAAGAAGCAAAACTTACCATTTTAGTTGCATCTTGTTTAGCTGGACTATTCGGTTACTTCTATTTACTATCTTTAAGTAAGAAAAATAATTAGTTAACTATTTATATAGAATTACTACTACAATCAATATTTATTTTCTAGATGAAGCTGTAATTTTTCCTTCTATTCTGTATATTTAAATAGTAATTATTTTAAAAATATTACACTGTTTGGAATAAATCATATAAACGTTTACTATGAGCAAATTAGAAGAAAAAATTGCAACTTACGTTGCTGAAGCAAAAAAGTTAAATTTAGATTTAGACGAAAGTTTAATTGCAAGCGTAGCCAAGGGATTAGGTCCATCAATTTACAATGCTGACGCTGAAACAATCGCCGCATCGGATAGTGCTGAACTTGATCGATTAAAGAAAAACTTTTTAATAGGAAAATTAGGATTAGCTGATGATTCAAAATTAGACAAAGCTATTGAAGAAGTTATTGAAAAAATTGGTAAATCTAACAGAAATAAATATAGAGCATTGGTATATGCTCTATTGACCAAAAAATTCAAAAAAGAGTCTGTTTACAAATAGCACACAAAGCGCCTTTTAGCGCATTAATAAGGGGCATATCATTAATATGATATGCCCCTTATTAATTTCATTGTAGCTATTTAAAATATGCATCGTTATATAAACAAACAGCATTTAAATAATTACTATGAATAAGAAATCAATAAAGCTATTCCTCTTTGCAACTTTAGGTCTATTTTTTTTAAATGGTTGCATGAAGGATTCGGATGAATTACTCAACGACCTCCCTCCTCAAGCATTCTTTACGATGATAAATGCTTACGAAGGAAGTGATTTTGTTATCCATAAGGCAGATAACAATTTCATACAGACTATGAATAATCCACTGCTATTCAAAGCAATAAACTTCGTCTACCTTTATCCAGGAAACCGAAAAATACAAACAATTGACAAACAAAACAACATAATTATAGATAGTACTTTTACTATAAAAGATGAATCGCTATATACATCAATCATATTTAGAACACTAGGAAATAAAGCAGGCCAACACTTAATTGTAGATTCACTAGTAAATAATTTAGCGACTAATTCTGCGTTACGATTCTTAAATTTGGCAGAAGGCACACACAACATAAACGTTTTTCTAAGTAATACTGCAATAATTAGTAATAGAAATTTTGACGGTACTACTGCTGATCTGAATCACTTCAAATTTGTACCTCAACAATCAGGGTTTAATAAGATTATTATTAAAGATGAGTCCAATCAAACTCTTATTGAGAAGGATATTAACTTAGCGCCAGGTATTCACTATACTATTGCACTAATAAAAAGTAGTATTGATGAAAACAAATACGAAATTATTGCTCATCAACAATACAGAAATTAAGCCCGACATATATTCCATTATTCTAATGCTGTGAATAATGGAATATTTATTCCCTTTTTAGAAATGACTTATTAATCCCATAAAATAAGTCACAGGGTAATAATCTACACATTCCATTAACCATATATCAAGCCTTTCAATTACTTCGAAATAGTACTTTTTTCGAGCAACCGCAACTAATAAAATATAATATTAGGATAAATATTACCTCCAAAAACCAAAAACCACCCCTTAGGCTATTCATAAGATATTGTCAATAACGAATAAATACCCTTGAAAATTCAACGAAATATCAATACCAACATGTATTTATGTAAATTTTTATAAAAAAAATGTAGCATTTTATCTACAATTAGAATTTATTTTAATACTTTTACGAAGGAATTTGTTTTTCATATAGTTAAATAAATTTCATGTAAAAATCAATGTGATTAACTCAATAATCAGCCACCTATGAAGTATATTATTTTATTGATATTAACCATATCATTTGTCGCTGTACAATCTAGCGACAATATAAAGTTTCAATTAAAATCCAATCCAAAAATAACAGCTGAATACGAGGGAAGTATTAAAAATGGAAAAGCTCATGGACAAGGAAAAGCTATATTCTATCTAGGAACTGAATATGACGGCGAATATGAAGGTGAATGGATAGACAACGATTTTCATGGTTACGGATCATTTAAATGGAAAAACGGAAGTAAATATATTGGCAAATTTGAATTTAGCAAAAGAAATGGTGAAGGTGAATTCACTTGGCCTAATGGAAATAGTTACAAAGGAGAATGGAAAGATGGTGTTCAGCATGGTCAGGGAACACACAAATGGACAAATGGAGAAAAATACTCTGGGGTATACATAAATGGAGAACAAACAGGATTAGGCATTTACTCTTGGCCCAATGGAGATACATATGATGGCTATTGGTTAAATGGAGAGCAACATGGTCAAGGTACATTTGTGTTTTCATCAGGAGACAAGTACGTTGGAAGTTTCACTAATAACGATAGAAATGGCTTTGGAACGTTCTATTGGTCAAATGGAAACGTCTATAAAGGCGAATGGTCAAATAATTCACAAAGTGGTCAAGGCACAAAAACTTGGAGTTCTGGAAATAAATACGAAGGCTCTTGGTTGAATGATAATTTTCATGGAAAAGGCACCTATACATGGAATGATGGAGATAAATTTATCGGACATTTTGAAAATGGAAAACGGTCTGGAGATGGTAGAATGGAATTTGCAAATGGAACCATTCAGGAAGGTAAATATATAAACGATGTCTTTCAGCAGTAATACCTCATCTATTAAAGTAATAATACTGTATCCAAGTAAACTATACCATATTTAATAAAATATTATAATATTCAAATGCTGTCCAGGTATTGCAAGTAGTATGATTTATATACTTAGTCATAGCAAATGCCTATGTCAAAAAACTATATACACTGCATTATACATTCTTAATGCTCTATCAGAATAAGTTTAATTCTGATTTATAGTATAGGCTTCGATTGAAGATATCTGTATTAAACATTCTATAAATCAACACCCTTATTTACAGTGAAGAGCTGAATATATGCTCTATAGGGCCAATTTTAAAACCATCTATGGTTATCATAATTGATTATTACACATGAATTATTTTTAAGTATTTGAGCTCAAACTTTATAAATTGTAAAAACAATTTAAATTGATATATCTTTGTGATTTCAAAATATTCCATGAATTATAATTTGGTTAAAGACATACTTTCCTTATTAGAGTCTTTCGAAAACTCAAATTCAAGTCAACAATACAGCGCAAATGTTGAAGGATTTTCTCAATGGATCATTGATACGAAATCCCAAACAAATACCTCTGATTTAGATTGGGAAGGAAAAGTAAAAGGTAGGTCTATCGAAAGCGTGATAAGCACATTACTTGTACATATGAGTAAGTATGCAAAAAGTTATTCTAAATCTGCCATTCATGAGTCTGAATTTTCTACTCAAGAAGAATTTATTTACCTCATTACATTGAATTCTTTTGGTTCAATGCGAAAGACTGAATTGATCAAACGCAATAAGATGGACAAACCTGCTGGAATCCAAATTATAAATAGATTAATCAAATCAGGATGGATTGAACAAGTAGATTCGAAAAAGGATAAACGTAGTAAAATATTAGCACTTACTGAAGTAGGCAAAAACTACTTAACCTACAAAATGGATGATATACGCAAAGCCTCAAAAATTGTAACAGCAGACCTATCAGACAAAGAAAAAATAGATTTAGTTCGTATCCTTAGTAAAATGGATAAATTTCATCAAAAAATCTATGATAAAAATCTCTCTACAGAGCAACTTCTCAAAGAAGCATTCGACAGCTATACCATAGCCAACAATCCAAATCAATAAATTCAACAATATTATTGCACAGATCTAAAAACTTTTTGTCCAAAAACTGGTTATTATAAAATAACAGCTTGTTTATAATTGTATAATTATATACTTTTATAAAAAATATTAGTATATTAAAATACAGTATGCATAATACCAAAAAACACAATAAAAAAGTTGCGATTTTAGGAGCTGGATTTTCTGGATTATCTGCCGCATGTTACGCTGCAAAGAAGGGACACGAAGTACATGTTTACGAGAAACACGAAACTGCAGGTGGACGGGCTCGCCAATTCAAAGCAAATGGATTTACATTTGATATGGGCCCAAGTTGGTATTGGATGCCAGATGTTTTCGATGACTTCTTTAGTGATTTTGGTCATCAAACGAAAGATTTTTATGAGCTAAAATCTTTAAACCCTCAATTTGAGATTATTTTTAAAGATTCCAAAATTAGCGTTCCTGAAAAATACGAAGAGTTAAGAAACCTTTTTGAAAGTATAGAATCTGGTGCTGCTAAAAAATTAGATTCTTTCATGACTTCAGCCCAACACAAATACGAAATTGGGATGAAGCAGTTCATTCACAAACCCTGTCATACCTGGACGGAATTCATATCCATTAATATATTAAAAAATGCTACTAAACTAGATTTATTAAGCAACTTCGATACCTATGTAAATAAATTCTTTACAGATACTCGTTTAAAGATGATTATGGAATTTCCAGTCATTTTCTTAGGAGCGGCTCCCTCAAACATCCCTGCCCTATATAGCTTGATGAACTATGGAGGTTATGCATTGGGGACTTGGTATCCAATGGGAGGTTTTTATGAAGTTATTAAATCCATGCAAAAATTAGCCGAAGAACTGGGTGTAAACTTTCATTTTAATTCTGAAGTGGATGAAATCATAACCGAAAGCGAATTTGCTAAATCTATTCGGATTGATGAACAACATTATAATTTTGATGAAGTAATTAGCTCAATTGATTACCATCATACAGAAAAACTTTTGCCTGAAAACAAAAGAAATTACAGTGATAAATACTGGGAAACAAGAACATTTGCACCATCATGTTTGATTTTTTATATAGGTATAAAAGGAGAGATACCCAACTTAAAGCATCATACCCTATTTTTCGAACATGAACTAGATGAACACATAGCTGATATCTACGTAAATAAAGAGTGGCCTGAAAATCCATTATTTTACGTCTGCTGTCCATCGAAAACAGACCCGACTGTTGCTCCAGAAAATCACGAAAATTTATTCTTGTTATTGCCAATTGCAAATAACATTGAGGATAATGAGCAAATTAGGGAAGTGTATTTCAACAAAATGCTCACAAGACTCGAAAAGCACATTGGAGAAAATAACCTATTAGAAAGAATAGTTTATAAGCGTAGTTATTGTGTCGAAGATTTTAAGGAAGACTATCATGCATATGGAGGAAATGCTTATGGATTGGCCAATACGCTCAAACAAACCGCCATACTAAAACCTGCAATACGGAATAAGAAATTAAAAAATTTACACTACACAGGACAACTTACGGTCCCTGGACCAGGTGTTCCTCCTTCTATAATATCGGGTAAAATTGTTGCAAACGAAATTTAATCAAGTTATGAAAACACTTTATGATAATTTAGCGTACAAAATTAGCAAATGCACTACGCAAACTTACAGTACTTCATTTTCTTTAGGTATTAAAGCTTTAGACCCCAAATTACGTCCTGCAATCTATGCTATCTACGGATTTGTTCGTTTAGCTGATGAAATAGTTGATAGTTTTCATGGCTACGACCAAAGTGTATTATTAGAGCAATTGATCAAAGAGACGAATGAATCCCTAGAGCGAAAAATTTCAATCAATCCGATTTTACAATCTTTCCAAGAAACTGTTCATAAATATAAAATCAATCCTGAATTAATAGACCAGTTCTTGCATAGTATGTCGATGGACCTGAACAAAGTGGTCTATACTAAAGAAAATTACGATGAATATATATTAGGTTCTGCCGAAGTGGTTGGACTCATGTGTTTACATGTATTTGTGGAAGGTGACTTAAATAAATATGCGGAGTTAAAGCCCTATGCTATGAAATTGGGTAGTGCCTTTCAAAAGATTAACTTTTTGCGTGACTTAAAAGAGGATTATTATACATTAGGCCGATTCTATTTTCCAAACTTGGACTTCGTCGGATTTAATGATGACACCAAGAGTATTATTGAGAAAGAAATAGAAAATGAATTTAAAAAAGCATTATTAGGTATCAAAATGCTACCAAATTCTTCTAAATTTGGCGTTTATTTGGCATATAGATATTACTGGTCTCTATTCAAGAAGATAAAACTAAAGTCAAGTCGGGATATCCTGACCAAGAGAACTAGTGTGCCAAATACAGAGAAAATGTACTTGATGATGGAATCTTACTTAAATCTAAAACTAGATAGAATATGAGGTGGATAACATTAATATGCCTAGTATTATCTTCCTTAATTGCAATTGCTGTAGATTCAGATCTGTATAGAAAGAATTTAGCATTAGCACCCACGAACAAAAAATTATGCTACGATATGATTACAGATCTTGAGGCGCATGGTAAGGACAAAAAGCTACTTGGATTTTTAGGAGCATATACAATGATTAAAGCGAACCATCAACTGAATCCAATCAACAAGCTTAGCTCTTTCAATAAAGGTAAAAAGATTCTTGAAAACGCTATTAAAGCGTCACCTACAGACGTTGAATTGAGATATGTACGCTATGCTATACAAAGTTCTATCCCTTCATTTTTGGGGTATAATCACAATCTTAGCGAAGACAAAGAATTATTACAAAAACAGTTAAGTTACTGCGCTCCTAGCTTGCAAAGCGATATTATAAAATTAATTAAACTAAAAGCAACACGAATATGAATTTCCTAATCGTACTGGTAACATTTGTATTTATGGAACCTGTAACATGGTTTATTCATAAATATGTGATGCATGGATTATTATGGTCATTACATAAGGATCACCATGACCACAGCCACGAAGGTAAATTGGAAAAAAACGACTATTTTTTCTTCATATTTTCCATTCCTGCGATCTTACTATTTTACTTCGGCAGCTTAAATGGTTTAGACTATAGATTCTATTTAGGATTAGGAATTACCTTATATGGAATAGCCTATTTCTTTGTTCATGATATATTTATACATCAACGAATCAAAATATTCAGAGCAACCCAATCCCCTTATTTACTTGCTATTCGAAGAGCCCATAAACAACACCACAAACATGTCCAAAAAGAAGAAGGAGAATGTTTTGGTTTCCTATTTGTTCCAATAAAGTATTTCAAATTATATTTTAAGAATTCATGATAGCATTCACCTATATACTCATCAATTTCTTAACCATTATTATCTGTTTTATCTTTTCATTCGATAAACGAATAAAATTTTACCGCTATTTCCAGCCTTTTATTATGGCTAGTATACTTGTAGCTATACCATTTATTATTTGGGACATTTGGTTTACATCACAGGGCGTATGGTGGTTTAACTCAACATACACTTTGGGTATTTCTATATTTAACCTTCCATTAGAAGAGTGCTTATTTTTCATTTGCATACCTTTTAGCTGTGTATTTACCTACTATTGCTTAACAAAGTTTTTCAATTTAGATTGGGCAAATGGTTTCAATAATATTATAGTTTTTGTGACTGTAATTGTCTGCGCTGTAATTGCATTACTTTTTCAGGATAGACTATACACTTTTGTCACCGCATTGGTAACTATTCTATCGATAGTATACTTTCATTTCATTGACAAACAAGAATGGATTGGTGAAGTATCATTTGTTTACACGATTCTAATGTTAGGCTTTCTTCCTGTCAATGGGGTACTAACAGGAACAGGACTTGAGTCTCCTATCGTGAACTATAACAGTGAAGAATTTATGAACTTTCGAATCGGCACTATTCCCATAGAAGATGCTGTGTACGGATACATAATGATTCTATGGAATCTGTATTTTTTTAAAAAATTTTCAAAAAACGTAGACACAAATCCCAATACTTATGAACAGAGATAGAAACCAAGTTGTCTTAGTCGATACGGAGAATAGAGAGTTGGGGACAATGGAAAAATATGAAGCACATAAGCAAGGATCATTGCATCGTGCATTTTCCATTTTCATATTCAATGACAATGGTGAATTATTATTACAACAACGTGCTAGTCACAAATATCATGGAGCAAATCTTTGGACAAACACATGTTGCTCACATCAACAGTTAGGTGAATCTACGCTTGATGCAGCCCGAGATAGATTAATCTACGAAATGAACTTATCAGCTGAATTGGAAGAAATATTTTCATTTATATATCATGCTCATGTAGAAAACAATTTGATTGAACATGAGTTAGACAGTGTATTATTCGGTATTAATAATGACATCCCTATTCCGAATCCAGAAGAAGTCCAAAATTACCGATGGATTGCTGCTCCTGATTTAGAAAATTGGATGGCTTCAAACCCTGAGCAGTTTACCTATTGGTTCAAAGATGTTTGGCACAGAGTCAAAGAGTATATGCAACAAGAGATAGCAGCTATTTAATTTCAATCCTAGACATAGGAACTAAAAACGCATTGAGATATCTCAATGCGTTTTTTTATTAATCTCCTTGAGATTGTATATCTCCCATTTTTGGCAAATCACGTAAATCAAATGGAGTCTCTTGATACACAAAATAATTCAACCAATTATTGAATAATAAGTTTGCATGACTGGTCCATCGCACAAGAGGTTCTTGTGTGGGGTCATCATTTCTATAGTAATTTTTAGGTAAGTTAATACCTGCACCTTTTTCTACATCACGCACATATTCTTCATGTAATGTATACGGGTTATATTCTGAATGACCTGTCAAATAAAACTCTCTACCTCCCCTTGAGTTTAATATTGCGATTCCTGCATCGGGAGATTCTGACAATATGCACACCCCCTCCTTTTTAAGGACATCTTCGCGTTCTATAGTTGTGTGACGGCTATGTGGAATGTAAAACTCATCATCAAACCCTCTAAATATCGGATTTTTCTTGTCTGATGCGGAATGTTTAAATACTCCAAATAACTTGCTATCTAAAGGCACCTTTTCTACACCATAGAAATGATACAGAGCAGCTTGAGATGCCCAACATATATATAAAGATGATGTGACATGTACGCGTGCCCAATCAAAAATCTTAACTAATTCATCCCAATATGTTACCTCTTCAAAAGAAAGCATTTCTACCGGAGCGCCTGTCACGATAAAACCATCGTAAAACTGATCTGATAACTCATCGAAATTTTTATAGAAAAGTTCCAAATGCTCTTGGGGAGTATTTTTAGAAACATGTGTCTCTAATCTTAAAAACTCCATTTCTACCTGCAAAGGATTATTTGACAACAACCTAATAAAATCTGTTTCTGTTGAAATTTTCAATGGCATTAAATTCAACACCAAAACACGTAACGGTCTAATATCTTGCTCATTAGCACGCAAACTACTCATTACGAAAATATTCTCACGTTTCAACAGTTCTATCGCTGGCAAATTATCTGGTATCTTTACAGGCATATTATTTATCTCCTATTGTTTAGGTGGCTTTTTTAAAAGAATTCTCTTCATTCCATAATGGAGCTGCCAAAATACGACTTATAGTTTGTATCAAAAAATTAGAGCGTATTTTTTACACTTTAGATTTATACTAAACTTTAAAATTTTACACAAAGTTAATTTGTACATCCATACATTCTTCTTAGCTTCGCAGTAAATATTCTATTCTATGCGTTCTTATACAAATATATTTGCAGCATTGCTTACAATATTGCTTTTCGCAAATTGTAATACACCTAAGAGAGTGTGGCAAAAGGAAACACACAATTATAAAATAGACAACAGTATCACAGCTGACACTTCAATTGTAAATTACTACATCCCTTTCAAACAAAAACTTGAAAGTGAAATGAATAGAGTAATAGGCTATTCTGATAACCATCTCACACGTACACGTATCGATGCTGAGAGCTTAGCCGGTAATTTCTTTGTTGACGCCATGCTGGAAATTGGTAAATCAATAGATCCAAATACTCAAATTGCTTTCGCTAATAAATTCGGTATTCGCGCAGATCTTCAAAAAGGCAACATCACTGTTGGCAATATTTTCGAATTAATGCCTTTTGAAAATTACTTTACAATTCTAGAGATCTCAGGTAATGATCTCCTTACTCTGATTCAATATATAGCAAAAACTAACGGCCAACCTATTGCAGGAATAACGCTGGAAATAAAAGATGGGCAGGCAATGAACATCAAAATAAATAAAGAATCCATAGATAGCACAAAAACATACAAAATAATCACATATGACTATCTAGCAAATGGCGGTGATTATGTCGTAGGATTGAGTAATCCATTACATAGAAACGATACCGGGATATTGGTACGTTTCGGTTTAATCGATTACATTGAAAAATTAACAAAGGCTGGAAAAACTATTAATACAGAATTAGATGGAAGAGTTAAAAACATTAAATAGAAGAAGTTTCCTAAGAAATCTCAGTATTCTTGGAACAGCTTTAGCCTATAGTCAACTTCCACAATTAGCTCAGGCACAATCCATCAAAGATATAAAAATAACCATCTTACATACCAACGATGTCCATAGTCGCGTAGAACCATTCCCTATGGATGGATCTAGACTTCAGGGATTAGGTGGCGTAGCTAGACGAAGTACTCTAATCAATCAGATTCGCAAGGAAGAGAAGAATGTGTTACTTTTTGATGCCGGTGATATCTTTCAAGGCACTCCTTACTTTAATCTATTTGATGGTGAGGTTGAATTGACATTGATGTCCAAACTTAAGTATGATGCAGGAACTTTTGGAAATCATGAATTCGACAATGGTATAGAAGGGCTTTTAAAACATTTTGACAAAGCTAGTTTTCCATTTTTAACGTCAAACTATGATTTCTCACAGACAGCTTTAGCTGGAAAAACTAAACATTATCAAATATTTAAGAAAGATGGTGTCAAAATAGGTGTTTTTGGACTGGGGGTAAATTTAGATGGCTTAGTAGATAAAAAACAATATGCAGGAATGCAATATGAAGACCCTATTGCAGTAGCAAAAAGAATTGTACCTACGTTAAAGGACAAATACAAATGTGATATTGTTATCTGTCTTTCTCATCTAGGCTATTCGTATGAAGAAGATAAAGTATCTGACTTGCGATTAGCGGCTGCCACACAAGGTATCGATCTGATCATAGGAGGACATACGCATACTTTTCTAGAAAAACCTACTGAGGTCAAAAACGCTGCTGGAAAAATCACTTTGGTCAATCAAGCTGCTAGCGGTGGAGCTGTTTTAGGCCGTATAGACTTCATCTATAATCCCGCTACAAAAGTGAAAACAATCACATACAACAATTATGTGCTTAATTCAGATTTAGTATAATTTATTAATTTAAATATAAAAAAAACATTGAAGTCTCTTTTTCAGATATATATAAATTCCTACAGAGGATTATCTCCCGCAGCCTGGTTGTTAGCTTTGGTAATGCTGATCAATAGGACTGGCTCTATGGTAATTCCCTTTTTGGGGATGTACATGTCTTCTGAATTAGGCTTCTCAAAAACACAAATTGGACTTGTATTAGGTTGTTTTGGGCTAGGCTCTGTATGTGGCTCGTGGCTTGGTGGATGGTTAACTGATCGATTTGGAAGCTTCAAAGTACAAACAGTTAGCCAAATTGCTGTAATCCCTTTATTCCTGATCCTTCCATACTTTCAGACTTTTGAGACTTTGGCGCTTATGATCTTCGTATTGACCATGGTGGCCGATATTTTTAGACCTGCTAATTCAGTATCTGTAGCACGGTATGCGAAGCCAGAGAATATCACAAGAGCTTACTCCTTAAATAGGATGGCTGTCAATTTAGGATTTTCTATCGGGCCTGCATTAGGTGGTTTTTTAGCGACTATCTCTTACAATTGGATATTCTATGGTAATGCCATTGCTGCTGCTATTGCAGTGATTGTATTTATATACTTTTTCAAAAATAGAGCACAAAATGAAGCTCCAAAAAAAGAAGAAAACACAAGCACAAAAACAAAAGAACGTAATGCATACTCCGATGGCATGTTTATCGTGTTTAATATTCTATGCTGTCTATTTTCTATGGGCTTCTTACAATTATTAAGTACCCTACCCCTATTTTACAAAGATGTGTACAGCTTAGATTCTGGACAAATAGGTCTATTATTAGGTTTTAGTGGATTTGTGATTGTGATATTCGAAATGGTTTTAGTCCATTTCGTTGAACATCGCTTATCCATTCGTCAAATTATGTTTTGGGGCACGGCAATTACAGGTATGTCTTATTACATGCTGAATCTGGATTTTGGAATTGTTTGGCTATATATGGCTATGTTTATACTCTCAACTGGAGAAATGCTGTCCCTCCCATTTATGGCAACCATATCGATAAAGAGAGCTGGATTGAGCAACCAAGGTGCTTACATGGGATTCAACTCGCTAGCCTTTGCTGCTGCAAATATTTTCTCTCCTTATTTGGGAACGTATATTGCAGAGCATTATGGTTACAATGTACTATGGACGATTGCAGGAACAACTCTCTTCATAGCTGCTATAGGATTTTATTGGATAACAACAAAAATGAAGGTTTAATTAACCTACATTACGTTCATAGGGAACACGTGTCAAAATAGAACGACCTAAAGTAATCTCATCTACATACTCAAGCTCACCACCAAACGCAATACCTCTAGCAATAGTACTTACCTGCAAATTGAATTCCTTCAATTTACGGTATAAATAAAAAATTGTGGTATCCCCTTCCATGGTGGCGGATAATGCTAAAATAATTTCCTTGACTTCTCCAGTTCGTACACGCTGTAACAAACCATCAATTTTCAAATCAGATGGGCCTACTCCGTCCATTGGAGAAATCAACCCTCCAAGTACATGATACACTCCTTGATATTGATTTGTATTCTCTATTGCCATTACATCGCGTGTATCTTCCACGACACAAATCGTTGATTTATCGCGCTTCACCGATAAACATATTTCACAAATATCCTCGTCAGAGATATTATAACATTCTTTACAATATTGAATTTTCTCTTTTAATAGATTTAATGACTGCGTAAAACGAGCTACTTCTGCATCCTGTTGCTTCAATAAATGCAACACTAAACGCAATGCCGTCTTCTTCCCTACTCCAGGCAAACGACCAAACTCCTCTACAGCATTTTCTAATAATTTAGATGAAAAATTCATAGGACAAATGTAAGTATTTTTATGTCAGAAAAACATCAAGATATATAACAAGCGAAACAGAATATGGAACAAAATTTGTATCATTATAGCGATGAAACCACGTATCATAATAGAGTATTGCCCCAAATGTGGGTGGCTTCTGCGAGCAGCCTACATCGCACAAGAGTTGTTAACCACATTTCAAGAAGAGCTATTTGGTGTCATGCTGGTTCCCTCTGAAGTAGCAGGACGTTTTCAGATTAGCACTGAAGAAAAAGTGATATTTGACCGCAAACGTGAAGATGGATTCCAAGACATAAAAGTCATCAAACAATTAGTAAGAGATACCATTTGTCCAGAAAAAAAATTAGGCCATTCAGATCGTAAATCCTAAACTAAAGTTTCACCACATAAAAGAAAAAAAATTCACTAGTTCGAAATAGCTAAATTTATTATATTGCAATTATCCATATACATAGATAAATAATATGACGGGAGAAAATAGAATTATAAATTCATTTGCCAATAAGACTTGGCAAGAAATAAAAGTAAAAGACTCGTGGCAGATTTTCAAGATCATGGCTGAGTTTGTTGATGGATTTGAAAAATTGGCTAAAATAGGCCCATGTGTATCTATATTCGGCTCTGCAAGAACTCCAGAAGACCATAAATGCTACCAAATGACCGTTAAAATCGCAGGATTACTTGCCGAAAAGGGCTATGGTGTTATCTCTGGCGGTGGCCCTGGTATTATGGAAGCAGCCAATCGAGGCGCACACGGTGTGGGCGGTAAATCAGTAGGTTTAAATATAGAACTTCCTTTTGAGCAATTTCACAATAAGTATATTGACCGTGACAAATTACTAGAGTTTAATTACTTCTTCGTACGTAAAGTTATGTTCATGAAATATTCACAGGGGTATATCGTGATGCCTGGTGGCTTTGGCACAATGGATGAATTATTTGAAGCGATCACTTTGATCCAAACGGGTAAGATTGAACGTTTCCCTATCGTATTAGTAGGATCTGATTATTGGGGAGGATTGTTAGAATGGGTAGAAAAAACAATGTTGACCAATGCCTACATTTCACCAGAAGATTTGAAACTGTATCGTATTGTGGACACTGCTGAAGAAGCGGTAGAACACATCTTTAGATTCTACGACAAGTATTTGTTGAAACCAAACTTCTAATAGAAGGAGTCGAATAATATATTTAACAAAAAATGCTTCCATTAGGGAAGCATTTTTGTTTTCAAAAGTATCTTATAATTTTTTTCAAACCTCGTGATATCTATTAGCACGACGGAAAGTTCCCAAATCATTAAAGCGAACACCATTTTTGCGCATCACTTCGTGTGCTTTCTTACGAGCAATATGACGAATATAGAATGTTTCGTTCACTACAAAATGATGAATAGCATGTGTCCAACCAAAGAAAAAACAGAACAATTGAAACGGATATGTCCACCATACCGTCAACACCTGTGTTTGCTCAATAACGTTACCTTGCTCCACATCTCCAAAATAATGAAGATTTGATGTGATGAAATGCAAACAAAATTGACGTAATAAGTTTGGTAATAAAACGATATAAATTATTGGTTTACTCCAAGCTAACACATCCTTAATTACTTCTGGCAATACCCAAGTAAATTGATACTTATTGTGTAAAAAATCCAATAAAATATCCGTAAAAAACACATAAAGAATTACGTGTGAAAGAATAGTAAAAGGAATCAAACCAAACACACCACTTAATTTCAATTTTTTTGCAGTATGCAATTTCAGATTTCCATTATCCACTTCACGCTTCATGTCACTAAATAAACCGATAACACGCAAAGCATTACCAATAACTAAATCTGGTGTAAACAAAAGGCGCTTCAAACTCCATTTCTCACCATTGGTCACCCCCCGTTCCTCTACATCATGTAAAGTTCCTGAAAATTTGTGATGATGATAATGCAAAACACGTCTAAACCATGGATTCAAAGTTAATGGACGTACCAACCATATCACCAACAACATCAAATTATGTACTAGCTTATTATTTTTGAAATAGATAAAATGGATTAGATCATGCTCTAATTCATGTAGTACACCAAATAAAAACGCATTACCCAATATCAGTACCCAAGCAGGTATGATATCGACATACCACATATAGCCAAGTCCAGCACTAATCAAAAGACAAGACATAAATATACTAAAACCAATAAAGTTCTGATATTTTAAAACAGGGTATTTAGCTCTTAAACTTTTATAAGAAGCTATAATCTCCTTCTTGATAATATTTGTTTTCTGTTGATGCGTCACCCTTAAAATAGTTGTTGTTTCTGCAAAACTAATTAATAAATACTATAACACTTTCATTTTTACGTAACATAACTATATAATGACATATTAAAATAAATAGCTTTTTTAAAGAAATATAGTTGTGACATCTGCAAGGTATAATAGTAGATATACAACTTTAGATTATATCAAATTAAGTTGAGAGATTAACCGTACACCTAAAGTGAGTTTACTTTAGAAAGAAATAATTTTATGAACAAGGTATATTAAAATGAAAAAACGGATCAATCTGAATTCATGGGGGGAGTGTTAAAAATTTCTTAGTTTAGTATCCTTAATACAGATATCCCTTGCAAGAAGCCGAACGTAAATTACTATCCTTATTGATGCCCGAAGGGCTTTTGGAATATTTTCAGATTTTAGAAGTCGATCAAGTTGACAATCAACTCCATATTTATTTAGATGAGCTTAATATTGCTCCGACAAGTTATGAGAACAGCAAATTGGAGTCAAAGGGGTTTATGCCTTCCACTGAAATTTCAGACTTTCCCATTCGAGGTCAGAAAGTTACGCCACATATCCGCCGTCGTCGCTGGACGGTACTGGATACCGGAGAGATCGTCACAAGAGATTGGAACCTGGTGCGTGAGGGTACTCGAATGACAACGGAATTCGGGCTTTTTTTAAAGAAGATATTTGGATAATCATCCTGTAAGCGCTCAATTGGTAGGTCTGTT
>NZ_JADEYP010000020.1 GCF_020295405.1 Sphingobacterium bovistauri | reverse complement strand
ACCTCCAATACTATCTTTGCCCTGCTGAAGAATAGTTACTAAACGTAACTTAAAATTGAAATTATACTTCTGATTTTTTCTCATAAAAATGCCCCAAATAAGTGTCTAACTTTTTGGGGCATGTCCAAAATGAAAGCCTTTGTTATTAAACAAGAATTATTTTCGTACTTTCAGCGTAAAATTATAAGCTATGAATAAAATTTTCACATTGATCCTTATGCTGCTGGCTATAACAGGCTCGGCACAATTTATTGAACCTAATGACCCCAAAAGCAATTTAGCAGACCAATCTGGATGGGGGAAATTAGGAAAAGGAATTTATTTCCGCTTTGTGGATAGTGATTTTAGCTTATCAAAACATAATGTACCGAACATCAAGGATATCAATCGCACATGGCATACTTCTGCATGGAAAGGTGAAACGATTAATACACAATTGGCGGTATGGAGTAAAAATCCGGAATATGCTAACAGTATACTTTCCCTATCATTTACGGAATTAAAATCTGCTAAAAACATCATTTCAAACAACAATATAAAATTCAACCCCATAGCCTATGTTATCAGTGATGATCCTTCTCAATTAAAATCAGCTTGTGGAATTAATGTCATACTGGACTCCACATTAGTTGCCGATAGAATCATGAACACACAAACTATTGCTTTCAATTCAAAAGAGGTAAGACCGCTTTGGTTAAGTATCAAAATTCCTAATAATGCAGAACCAGGATTATACTCGGGTCATGTCATTGCATCAATCAAATTAGCAACTTATACAATGAACATCAAAATCCCCTATTCAATACGTGTCTCCGACTTTCAACTACCTAAGTCAGCAGACTGGGATTTTCATTTAGATTTATGGCAAAATCCATATTCTTCAGCACGATATTATAACCTAGAAACTTTTTCTGACGAACATTTAGAAAAAATAAAGCCAAGTATGCAACGCCTAGCGAATGCAGGACAAAAAAACATCACCACTACTTTGATTTATGACCCATGGAATAGTCAAACTTTTGATAAATATGACGCTATGATCCAATGGATAAAGAAGAAAGATGGTTCATGGCAATATGATTATACATTATTTGACAAATGGGTAGAGTATATGCATAGCATAGGGGTACATGATTACATCAATTGCTACAGTATGATTCCCTGGAACTTGTCCTTTTATTATTTTGACGAAGCGACCAACAAAAGAGAAATCATAAAAGCAAAACCAGAAGAACAGGTATACGAAAATCATTGGTATCCGTTTTTAAAGAATTTTGCCGCACATCTGAAGAAAAAAAAGTGGTTTCACAAAACTACTATTGCTATGGATGAGAGACCAATGAAGGACATGCAGGCTGCCATTCGTATTATTAAAAAAGCTGATCCTGAGTTCCAAATTTCACTCGCCGGATATTATCACCCAGAGCTATCAGATGATATTATAGATTACTCGATTCCTTTTTACGACAGCATGTCGGAGGATATTTTACAATCACGTAAAGCTAAAGGCTACAAAACGACAGCTTACACCTGTTGTACCGAGATATATCCCAATACATTTACAAGTTCAGGCTATTACGAGCCAGTTTATTTAGCAGTAAACACTTTACAACGAGGTTTTGATGGATACCTGAGATGGGCGTATGACTGTTGGAATAAAAAGCCTTTAGAGGACACAAGGTTTGGATCATGGGCAGCTGGAGATACCTACTTGGTGTATCCTGAAAATGAAACAAGCATTCGTTTTGAAAGACTGCAAGAAGGTATTCAAACAGTAGAAAAAATAAAGGTATTACGTAAAAAATTAGCTAAGCAAGGCAAGTCACAAGAACTTCAAAAGTTAGAAAATGAGATTCAAAAGTTCGGTAACAAAAATATTAATCGTAATTTGATACCAACACAGGTCAAAAGCCTTAAAAATTTAGTAAATTCACTGTAAAATCATAAAACAAACACCATGAAAAAAACTATTTTGTCGATAGCAACGGTGGCTATGTTGTTCTTAGGAACTGAATTGAGCCAAGCGCAGGTAAAACTACCTCCAGCGAGTAGTACCACGACAATCATCCAAGGTTTGGGTATCAAAAATATTATCTTGTCATATCAACGCCCGAGTACAAAAGGTCGTAAAATATTTGGCGAATTAGTACCTTATAATGAAGTATGGCGCACAGGAGCAAATAATATCCCAACCATTACTTTCGATGAAGAAGTAACTATTGAAGGTAATGCTGTGCCTGCAGGTACTTATGGTATTTTTACAATTCCGAATCCTACAGAATGGACTGTTATCTTAAGTAAAAATCCAAAACAATGGGGCGCATATCAATACAAGAAAGAAGATGATTTCTTACGTTTCAAAGTAAAACCTCAGAAACTTGCGAACAAAGTAGAAACTTTCACCATTACGTTTGATGATGTGACTACTAATTCTACACACGTTTCTTTGGCTTGGGAAAACACTGAAGTTGGTTTCGCTATAAAGACAGACCAGTCTAAAGAGATTATGGCGAGCATTGATGAAGCTATGCAGGGTGAGAAAAAGCCATACTTCCAAGCAGCTCAATTCTATTTCAACAATAATTTAGATATTAAAAAAGCCGCTGACTGGGTTAAATTAGCTGACGAAGGAAACACTGGTGCTCCACATATAAAATATTGGAAATCCCGCATTTTAGCTAAAGCTGGTGATAAAGCTGAAGCAAAAAAAGCAGCTCAAGAAGGTATTGAAATTGCTACAAAAGCTAAAAATGGTGAATATATCAAATTAAACACTGAAGCGTTGAAAGCTGTGAAATAATTTATATTCTATTAAAACAGAAAAGCCATCTTATGTAAGATGGCTTTTCTGTTTTAATGCACCATATAGTACATCGACAGGATGAAACGCGACCGCTTTCGTTCCGTCGTGAATTTGATGGCGACAACTTCCTCCTGTGGCAACGACTATAGCATCTGTTTCTTTATCTCTTACTTTTGGAAAAAGAACCAATTCACCTATTTGCATGGAAATATCATAATGCTCTTTCTCATATCCAAATGCTCCTGCCATACCGCAACAACCTGAAGGAATAACTTCTACTTGATTTCCATCTGGAAAGGATAATAAGGATGCAGCACACTGCTGAAGTTTCCAGGCTTTTTGCTGACAGTGCGTATGAAGCAATATTTTTTGTTGCACATCAGCAAAGGATTCTTTCTTAATATTTCCTTTTTGTACTTCTTTCCATAAAAATTCTTCTATCACCATAGCAAATGGTGCTATCCGCTTCGCATCGGTTTCCAATTCCACATCAACCAAATCCACATATTCATCTCTAAAACAAAGAATAGCTGAGGGCTCAACACCGACTAAAGCAATCTCGTCCGTGAGGCGAGAAGAAAAAGTTCGGACATTCTTATTGGCCAATTTTCGTGCATCACGTAGCATTCCTTTCGACATCAACGCTCTTCCGCTGAATGCATGTTCTACAATCAACACTTCATAACCTAATTCTTCCAATAACAAAATAGCTTTTTGCCCCAATTCTACATCATTATAATTTGTGAATTCGTCGCAAAAGAAATAAACCTCTTTTATTGGTCCGCTATTATTCCAAAATGGCTTCTCACGTTCCATAAACCATTTCCGAAGTGATTTTTTAGCTATTTGTGGAATAGTTCTCCTATGATCGAATCCCAACATATCCTTCACTATTTTACTGGTAAACTTATTTGATGTTCCCCAATTATATAGTGTTGGAATATTTGCCATTAGCGAAGTCAGTTGATCAACCATGCCGACCATACGGGTACGCAATGGAATACCATTCGCATCATGATATGCTTGCAAAAAATCGGCTTTTACCTTTGCCATATCGACACTCGATGGACATTCAACTTTACAGCCTTTACAACTCAAACACAGATCCATTACTTCCTTGATTTCAGGATGATCAAAAGGATTTTCTTTTGGAGAATTCGTTAAAAATTCACGTAAAATATTAGCACGCGCACGCGTCGTATCATGTTCATTACGTGTAGCCATATAAGATGGACACATGGTACCATTAGAAAGTTCCGTTTTACGGCAATCCCCTGATCCATTACATTGCTCAACGTGCTGAAGAATATTTTGACCTTTATAGCGAAATGTGGATGATATATTTTTAGGTTTAACTTCAGGATCATAGCGCAAAAATGAATTCATCGCTGGTGTATCTACAATTTTTCCAGGATTAAATACATTATTGGGATCCCAAGTGTTTTTTATCTCTTTTAGCAATTGGTAATTGTGTTCCCCAATCATATAGGCAATAAATTCACCACGCAATCGTCCGTCACCATGCTCTCCACTTAACGATCCTTTATATTTTTTGACAAGTTTAGCAATTTCAAAAGCTATATCTCGAAATAATTGGTTTCCTTCTCTAGTCTTTAAATCAATAATCGGACGCAAATGCAATTCACCCGTAGCTGCATGTGCATAATGTACCGAATACAAATTATACCTCGTCAATATTTGATTGAATTCAGCTATATAAGCGGGTAAATCTTCTACTGCGACGGCTGTGTCTTCAATAACAGCGACGGGTTTCGCATCTGTAGGCGTATTACTCAACAGCCCTAAACCTGCCTTCCGCAAATCCCAAACTTTCTTTTTGTCAGCTCCTAAAATCAAAGGGAAATAATACCCATAACCGGATTGACGCATATCTGCCTCTACAGCATTGACCTTGTGTGCGATTTCTTCTTCAGTTTCACCATCATACTCGACTATCAAAACAGCCTTTGGATTGCCTTTTACAAAGAAGCGATTTTGCTGTTGTTCCAAATTATTTTCGGTACAAGAAAGGATATAATCATCCATCAATTCGCTCACCAAAGGTTTATGATTAAGGGCAATAAGATTTGCACGCAAAGCGTCATCTAGCGAGTCAAAATGAATACAGAGTAATCCCGTCGGTCGCTGAGATAATAAATTTACATGCAGTTTAATCGACGTTATAAACAACAAAGTACCTTCAGAACCACAGATTAGCTTAGAAAAATTAAATTTTTCACCACCAACCGTAAAAGGATCCGTTTCGAGCAACAAGTCAATAGCATATCCCGTATTTCTACGTTCTACGGATTGCTTTGGGAACTCTTTTCTAATTTCGGTTTGATTACTATAATCACTTAATATAGTACGAATATGTTTGTATACCTTTCCCTCCAGCGTAGGCAGATCACATTTAGCTATAAATTCTTCAAATTCCAATGCTGAGAAAGTTACTTTAGAACCATCAGACAAATACCCCTCTACCTCTAAAGTGTGCTCTCGTGTACTTTTATATATCAAAGAATTCGACCCGCAGGAGTTATTTCCCACCATACCACCAAGCATAGCCCGATTGGCTGTTGATGTTTCGGGCCCGAAATACAAACCATAAGACTTCAAAAACATATTGAGTTCATCGCGAATCACTCCTGGCTGCACGCGAACCCATTGCTCTTCCTTATTTACTTCAAGTATTTTGGTAAAATGTTTAGATACATCTACGATAATACCATTTCCGACCACTTGACCCGCCAACGAAGTCCCTGCGGCACGAGGAATTAAGGAAGTTTTATTTTTTTCAGCAAAAGCTATTAATTTGCTTATATCTTCTTCCGATTTTGGAATAGCAACAGCCAAAGGCAATTCTCGATAAGCAGAAGCGTCTGTTGCGTACAGCAAACGCATTTTATTATCGAAAAAAAGATCGCCCGAAAGCGATTCCTTTAATATCTGCAACTGCTCTTCCACGCTATGATCCCTTTATTTGAGTTGTATATGTACTTTCAAAAATCTTATCCGCATTATTTGTTTCAAAACCATCACGACGATGCTTTGAGGTAATCTCGCCCTTTGACAAATTCTTGAATTCAGGAAGAACAGAGCGCTCTGCAAATTCCACATAGCTTCCAGCGATTTCTATTGTTTTTCCATCTGAAAATTTAGCATCGTATAGCGCAGAAACTGTACTACTCTGACGAAGCAGTTTGTCATCACTAGTTTTGATCACACCACCAGAATTATTCAATTTGACACCGATACTTACCAAGAAGTCATTAAATTCTTCCAATGTATTATACCCATCTTTCAGCTCATAAATACTAATGGTATAATGATTTAGATAATATCTGTTGTAAATCACCCAAGCAGCGTACTCACTCTCTTTCAACAAGATTTCATATTCCTCAGATGTCGGAAGTGCCCACAATGGTTTTTGTAAGAAAGCAGCAGCTTCTTCACCGTTTTTTAGATTCAAGCTATCTACAGGATCTGAGGTAATAGGAGACGTATATTTATAAATTATATCTTGTGCTTCTTTACTTAATTCCTTTACACGGAGTTCGGAAACGAAAATACGCGGATAGCCTTCAGCCGGCGGCGAAAACCAATAAGCATCTAGTTTTTTTCCTTCGAAATAATAATAATCACGCTTTACATAACCATAGGCTTGAAAAATTTTTTCAAATGAAGCTATGCCAAGATTGGGAACTCCTAATGTCCTAAAAGCAATGTGATCGTTCACTATATCATCTTGTACACTAACTACACCCATTTCCAATAGCGCATTCGTTATCTTATCGACGTCCGCAACATTCTTACGATAATGTTCGAATAAATCATTCAGCACAATATCCAAAGGATTATTTTCTTCAAAATGCATGATATCAAAATTTAATGTTTATACTAAAGTAAATTTAACAAAACATTTTGTTATTTGTACGGGATGTGATTAAAACCATGGAACAATATTCGGAGTTTATTGTTATTTCAGGAATTAAGTTCAATAAACTACAATTCCTCTTTCAGTAATGATTCCAGCTCCTCTGCACTTAAGTTCATATTAATATTACCTTCCTTGGCAAAAGATATTTCTCCTGTTTCTTCGGATACAATAATAGCTACAGCCTCTGAAACTTCAGTAACTCCGATAGCCGCACGATGACGTAAGCCAAAATGAGGAGGTAAATCCTCGCTCTCCGATAGAGGCAGCACACTACTTGCTGTCATAACGCGAAAATCAACAATAATAACCGCGCCATCATGTAAAGGACTGTTTTTGAAGAAAATACTTTCTAGCAAACGCTTGGATAATGGTGCATCAATATACTCACCACTAGACTGGTAATACTCTTCATCAAAATGTCGAGAAAAAACAAGTAGCGCACCCGTCTTTGCCTTGGACATACTGCGACAGGCGTCAACAATAATCTTGATATGCTCCGAGTGATCTTCATGTGTATTTCGCTTGTTGCCAATAAAACTAAGAAAGAATTTTTTACGTCGAATAGATATATTCTTACCGATGTGCAACAAAAATCTACGTATTTCCTGTTGAAAAACGACAATTAACGCAATGGAACCTACGGAAATAAACCCTCCAAAAATCTCTGTTAGCAGCCTCATTTCTAACTGCTTTACCACTAAATATATCCCGTAAAACAGAGCAACTCCAACTAATATATTAACAGCTATCGTACCCTTTATAAGACTATATATATAGTATATAATTACAGCTACCAATAAGATATCAATGATATCTAACAATCGAAACCCCTCTAATATATTGAAGTTTATTCCATCCATTTAATATGCAATTTAAAAAAATATGATAATATATCTTAGTCTTCCTTGAATATAATCAACAATTCTCACGATATATGATTACTATTTCAAAATTAACAAGTGCCAAAGTTTAATTACATTTGTATATAATACGATAAACTATGACTAGACTTTCAGTGAATATCAATAAAATTGCCACATTACGTAATTCTAGAGGTGGCAATGTACCTAACTTGGTGTCTGCAGCATTAGCATGTGAGCGTTTTGGAACAGAGGGTATAACCGTACATCCACGCCCAGATGAACGTCATATTCGTTACCAAGATGTATATGATTTAAAAGCAGAAATTAGTACCGAATTTAATATAGAAGGAAACTGTCAAGAACAAAAATTCGTTGACTTAGTATTGGCCAATAAACCTGCACAGGTGACGTTAGTTCCTGACACCTTAGGACAATTAACGTCAAATCATGGTTGGGATACGATTAATAATAAAACGTATTTACAAGAAATGGTTAAAATATTCAAAGGAGAAGGTATCCGAGTTTCTATTTTTGTAGATCCAATTGAAGACATGGTTGAAGCAGCTGCTGAGACTGGTACTGATCGTGTGGAATTATATACTGAGGGCTTCGCTGCTGAATTTGGCTTTAATAAAGAAAAAGCTATCGAACCCTACTTCCATGCTGCAGTGAAAGCTCGCGAAGTGGGCTTAGGATTAAATGCAGGGCATGATCTAGATTTAAATAATCTAGCCTTTTTCAATCAACATATTCCAGATTTAATGGAAGTAAGTATTGGTCATGCTTTGATTTCAGATGCCCTATATTTAGGATTAGAAGAAACTATTAAAAGATATTTAGCAGCGTTAAAAGCTTAAGTAATGCTATAAAAAAGAAAGGTCGGATTACAAATGATCCGACCTTTCTTTTTTATAAGTATTCGTAAACTACTCAATACCTTTGAAAATTCTGTTCCAACGAATTTTTGATAGGAACGAACCATCTTTATCGTAACTCAACCATGTGAACAGGGCCTTACCGACAATATGATCTTCTGGAACAAACCCCCAGCCACGTGAATCGTAAGAATTATGACGATTATCACCCATCATCCAATAGTAATCCATTTTAAATGTATATGAATCAGTCTTTTGGCCATTTACAAGAATATCATTTCCACTGACATCTAACGTATTACCTTCATAAACAGTGATAGCTCGTTGGTACAATGGTAATGTCCAGTGATCTAACTTCACAGTCCATCCTTTTGCTGGTACTTTGATAGGTCCAAAATTGTCATATGTCCATTTTCTTTCATTCCAGTTATAGTTAGGGAAAGAAGCGTAATTCTCATTATCTGTTCCATAAATCACTTCTTTCACTTCTTTTATGTTAGACCAAGAGCGGACATCTTCTGCCTCTTTTTCTGTGATATGAAGCACATAAAAACCTTGAGATGGATCTGTATTTTCCAAATCCACATCGTAGCGTTTTTTAACTAATATGTCTTGCGAAATCCCAAATGGTTCTGCAATTACGATATACGATGTTTGTAAATCATCTGAAATATATTGTTGATTACCGTTTACAACCAATCTACCATCCTTCATCATAATTTCATCTCCAGGAATACCTACTGCGCGTTTGATGTAGTTTTCACGTTTATCAACAGGACGGTTGAATGGTTCATCCGCCTCCATTGGGTAATTAAAAACAACAACATCATTCCGTTCAATATTTTGAAAACCAGGCAATCTTTTATAATCAATTTTTATCCATTCAGAATAAGCTTTACCTCCTATCAATGGCATGGTATGGTGCGCAAATGGAAAAGCCAATGGTGTATTTGGAATACGTGGCCCATAATTTAGCTTACTTACGAAAAGAAAATCTCCAACTAGCAATCTACGTTCCATCGAACCCGTTGGGATCATATAGGCTTCAATCAAAAATCCACGAATCAATGATGCTGCGACTGTTGCAAATATAATCGCATCTGCCCATTCACGACCAACAGATTTTTTATAAGGATATTTCTTTTTAAACTCTTCCGTAGTAGGTTGACCTCTGTACTTTACAGCAGCATCATTGCCCCACAGTGGTAACACAATAAATGGAACTATAACCGCAGCTGCAGTTTCCCAAAAACGCTGTTTGCCAAAGGCTTTCATCAAATCCAAATACAGACTGTAAAAGACAAAAATATTGACAATTGGCACCAATAGTAAAGCAAGCCACCACGTAGGTCTGCCAACTAATTGTGTCATCACATATACATTATAAAAAGGAATAAAAGCTTCCCAGCCTTGTTTACCGGCCTTTTTAAACAATAGAAACAGCCCATAATGAGCAACAATTGTTAAAACGACAAAAATAATATACCACATATTTTAATATTTGTAACACTTTACCTCTTTACTATAAGGCTTTAAATGTCTATTTGTTAAAATCAAAAATTTCTGTAACTTGATAAAAACCCTTTTTACCATACAACCACTCTGCGGCTACAACTGCGCCTAAAGCAAATCCATCACGATTATGTGCTGTATGCTTGAACTCTATTTGATCAACCTCAGAACTATACAATACGGTATGTGTGCCTGGCACCTCCTCTATACGAAGACTCTCAATTAATAGCTCACTTGGCTGATTGACCACCTCTTCATCAGAGCCCACCACTTGATTTACCCAAGATTTTTTTATTTCATTGTTGTCAATGATTCCCTCCGCAATAGTGATCGCTGTCCCGCTTGGTGCATCCAACTTGTGGATGTGGTGAATTTCTTCTACTTGTACATCATATTGTTGATAAGGGCTAATCGCCTTAGCCAACAATCTATTAATATGAAAGAAAATATTCACGCCAATACTAAAATTAGAGCCATATAATAAAGATTGATTAGCTTCAATACATGTTTCTCTTACTTCTTGTAGATGCTCATACCACCCTGTAGTACCTACAACTAAAGGCAAATCAGCTTCAAAACAAAGGCTTATATTTTCTAGTGCAGCATCCGGCATACTGAAGTCGATAGCTATATCAGCATCTCTCAAGTCATCTGCCGTAATGTCTTCTCTATTGTGTGCATCTACTATTAACGCTATTTCATGACCTCTTTTGAGTGCAAATTTTTCAATTAATTGCCCCATTTTGCCATAGCCTAATATAACGATTTTCATAATTAAGGTTTATCTATTTAAAATTAAAGGTCAATTTTACTCCTGGAGTAAATTGAGGCCCAATATTCATATTATATGCCAAATTAGATGTTGGCAACATCGTTGGTGTGATTTTGAATCCCAAATCATCACCAATATTGTATCGGAATCGAAGCATAGAGTCAACATAAGCTTCTAAGACATTCAAGCCCCACCATCCAACGGTAACTAAAATGGTCATATCGCGATTACGTCGATAATTATCCTTTGAACGAATCAAACCATCCAAACTTTGATAACCTTCCAAATCAGGATCGTTAGATTCACCATTGTGATCCATACGATAAGCCGCTTCCTTTACAAATTTTTGATAATGCCAATTCCAAAAATCAAAGGTCATATATCCGGCTATCAATCCTCCATAAATGATAGGCAACTTTATCCAAACGTATTTACCACCATTAGTAATCTGCCCCCATCCGGGTGCAATCAATGACCTTCTCCATGCATTATTAGAAAGTTCCTCGATAGCTAATCTGGTCGAATCTTTTAAAATATCTTTATAATAATATTTTTCACGTTCCTTTTCGGCTTTCTCACGGGCTTTTCGTTCTGCACGCGTTTCTTTCTTCTTAACGGTATCTTGTGTCGCCTTGACACTATCCATAGCATTCAAAGCGGTTGTATCTAAAACAACTTTTTTCGTCGAATCAGCTTGAGAAAAGCTATCCAACGAAAACAGTAAAAAAAGAATAAATAATAAATATTTGGACATTACCAATCTAACAATTCTAATATACGGCTTAAGTCATCTTCCGAATCAAAAGGAATTTCAATAGCACCTTTACCACGTGTATTTTTCAAATTCAAACGTACACGAGTCGAAAATTTAGACGCTAGATCGTCTTCAATTTTTTGATATTGAAAATCCAACTGCTTGCCTACTCCCTTACCTTTTTTAGGCTTCAGCTGCTCTTGAATATTACGAACTAAAATCTCGGCCATACGCACTGATAGGTCCTTATCGATAATCTCTTGATAAACGAATAATTGCTTATCAATATCACCAACATTTATTAGCGCACGTGCATGTCCCATTGAAATTTTACCGTCACGAATACCAACTTGAATTACTGGAGGCAGCTTTAATAGACGCAAATAATTCGTTACAGTAGAACGGTTTTTCGATACACGATCGCCCAATTCTTCTTGCTTCAAACTACACTCTTCAATCATACGCTGAAAACTCAACGCAACTTCAATCGCATTTAAATTTTCACGTTGAATATTTTCGATCAACGCCATTTCCAACATCTGCTGGTCATTGGCTGTACGTACGTAAGCAGGTATTTCTGTAATGCCAGCTAGCATCGAAGCGCGCAAACGACGTTCACCACTGATGAGTTGGTATTGATTTTTACTTACTTGTCTTACGGTAATAGGCTGAATTAATCCCTGCAATACGATGGATTCAGAAAGCTCTTTTAAAGCATTCTCATCAAAATCGGTACGTGGTTGAAAAGGATTAACCGCAATTTGATCAATTTTTATGAAATTAATACTACCTGCAGAAGGTGCTGCTGTGTCTCCAATCTCACGGGAAGTAGTACTAGGAGATACTTTCAAATCATCCTGCAATAGCGCACCAAGTCCTTTACCTAATCCTGTTTTACGTTGTAATGCTGCCATTATACGATTGCTTTTTCTTCTTTATTATGTTCTACCAATCCGTTCTTTTGTAAAATCTCTCGAGCCAAATTCAAATAATTGATTGCACCTTTACATGAAGCATCGTGCATAATTACTGAAATACCAAAGCTTGGCGCCTCACTCAAACGCGTATTACGTTGGATAATCGTTTCGAAAACTAAATCCGTAAAGTGTGTACGTACCTCTTCAACGACTTGATTAGATAGACGCAAACGAACATCATACATCGTCAGTAAAATCCCTTCGATTTCTAAATTGGTATTTAATCGATTTTGAACGATTTTGATCGTATTTAACAACTTACCCAAACCTTCCAAAGCGAAATACTCACATTGCACAGGGATGATCAAAGAATCAGATGCCGTAAGGGCATTGATTGTAATCAAACCCAATGATGGTGAACAGTCAATGATGATAAAATCATAATCATCTTTAATTTCCTCCAACATTTTTTTCATCTTGTACTCACGTTCATTCAGATTGATCATCTCAATCTCCGCTCCTACTAAATCAATATGCGCAGGCAACAAGTCCAAATATGGTGTATCTGTTGCTTTGATAGCATCACGAGGATTCAAATCATTAACTAAACACTCGTAAACACTAGCTTTGATACCACGAGGGTCAAAACCAATACCCGAAGTGGAGTTTGCTTGTGGATCTGCATCCACCAGCAATGTTTTATATTCTAAGACAGCCAAACTTGCGGCTAGGTTTATTGAAGTTGTTGTTTTCCCTACACCGCCCTTTTGATTTGCTATTGCAATTATTTTTCCCATGAGATACCGAACCTTTACAATTTTGTACTATCAATTGTAGTTCTCTTATAAAATTAACATTTGAAATACGTACTAAATACTTAAATGATGTTAAATTTACTATTTTTGAAAACTTCCTGACACTATTACTCAGGATGCTAAGATACAAAAAAATGGTTTACCATTAGACAAATCGTCATTCGATTACTATAAGTTGCAACATCACAATGAATTTAATTATATCAGGCACAAATAGACTGGGTAGTAACTCTTTAAAAGTAGCTAACTATTATAAAGAAGAATTATTACGCAGGAGCGAACCGTGGGAAATATTCTCCTTAGAAGACCTGCCTCATGACATCTTATTTACAGATTTATATGGAAAGCGTTCAGACACCTTCGCTCGCATTCAAGCCAAAGTTTCAGAAGCTAGAAAGTTTATTTTTATAATCCCTGAATATAATGGAAGTTATCCTGGAGTATTGAAGTCTTTTGTAGATGCTTGTTCATACCCCACCTCGTTTCACCATAAAAAAGCGGCTTTAGTTGGAGTTTCGAACGGAAAATACGGTAACATCAGAGGCGTTGATCATTTCACAGGTGTATGCAATTATATGCGTATGCATGTTCTTCCTTTAAAAATCCACATCGCTCATGTACAAAACGAACTAAACAGCGATGGATTGTTTATCGACCCTATTACAATAAATTTTATTAACGAGCAGATTGAAGAGATTGTACGTTATTAAAAAAAACAAGCATCAATTTCTTGATGCTTGTTTTAGTATACTATACTTATTTAATTATTTGTCGGATCAAAAGAACCTCCCCAATCTTTATTTTGCAATATTTTAGGGTTTTTATCTATTACCGACTGAGCAATCGGAAAAAAGTAGTAGGTATCTGGCAATAAATTAACTTGAACACCTGTACGAGGCACTTGCAACAAACTGTATTTAAATTGATTTTCTTTCAATTGATAGGTTTTAGCCAACGCAGCTGCATCATCTAAGTCCATTTCAGATCCATCACCATTAATAGCAATTGCCTCTACACCGAATTTAGTTTTATTGTGTAACACATCCAATTTTCGCAATCTTCTTAAATCCCAAAAACGATGTCCCTCGAAGCAAAATTCAATATTTCTTTCAGCTAATATTGCTGCACGCATTTGCTCCTTTGTACTAGCAACAATGCCATACATTCCATTTGAACCCGCTTCAATACCTGCACGCTGACGAATTTTCTTCAACAAGTCAATAGCTGTATTTAAATCCCCCGTTTCATTAGCCGTCTCCGCATAATTCAATATAACTTCTGCAAATCGCATCAGCACGAAATCAACATCATATTGAGTCTCTACTTCTGTTTGCTTCAGCGAAAGTTTAGAATTCTTTAAAATAAAGAATCCACTGTAACGATTCATATTCTCAGAAGGAGTTTGCGCTTTTGGATTAAGGCCAAAATTATCTAGATCTGGCGCAATACCAACACTTGTATATTGTCTTTTTCCAGCTTTGCCAGAAACTTCATAAATCTTACCATTCCATACGATAGATTTATTAAAACGTGGATCACGGTTTTCCCAGTAGGATTGCAAGAATTGAGCTTCTGTTTTATGGTAGATGCTCGTAGGGTCAGTATACATTTTACCATCTTTCATTGGAAATGATTTGACGAATTCCCAAGCCGGAACTGCACTCGCTGCGCCCCTACTTTCAGAACCAGGACGAACACCATAATCATAACCAGCAACTTTGTTTGGATAGGTATTTATTACAGTAAAAATCACCTCAGGTCCCTTTTCTTGTAGCGCAATATTATAATAATCTGATGTTAAGCTATAGGCATTAGCAGTCAAGCGATCATAAGCAGCCTTATTTGCAACATTAGCCTCAGCCCAATACGCATTTCCGTAGGGATTAGTGGGATTAAATTGTGGAGACGCCTTATACAGAAGCACTTTTGCTTTAAATGCAACTGCAAAATTACCATCAATTTTACCATAATTTGAAGAGCTTTTTTCAATAGTAGTAGGCAAGAGACCTACCGCTTCATCCAGATCTTTCACTATTAATTCAAAACATTCTTTTGTTGAATTACGAGGAGTTTCCAAATCATCCTTTTCTAAATCCTGTGGTACTGTAATATAAGGCACACCTCCATGATGCTTAACCATATTAAAATACACGTACGCGCGCATGAACAGCGCCTGACCAAGTACATCCCTTTTCACCTCTTCACTAAGACCGGTGCTTTGGTTCACCTTTTGAATAGCGGTATTGATTTTACGAATTGTCGTGTAATCCCATGCTTTATAAGCGGTATTATTAACCGTCACAGCGTCCAATGGAAAATTTATTCCTATTAACTGATCGGAATTATTATCTGCACCAGAACTCCAGTTCCCAAACAACGGGTATAAATTAGCTAAGTAAGCGTTGACTAAATTTGGATCATTCCATACTTTGCTTTCGTCCACAGAATTTAAGTCAGCTATATCCAACACATCCTTACAAGATGTGGTTGTCAATACTAGTGCTAAAATCGGATAAAATATTTTTTTCATAACTTAACTTCTATTAAAATTTAACATCTAGACCTAATGTAAACGTTTTCATTACAGGATATGAATCATACATTTTTTGTTCTGGATCATGGAATTCTGTCATTTCAGAAAAGACAAATAAATTTGTTCCATTAAAAAATACACTAGCTCCTTTAATTTTCATTGCATTTGCCACATTTGCAGGCAAAGCATATGAAACATTTAAATCCCTTAATCGCAGATAAGCTCCATTTCTAATCCAGAAACTTGAATTGTTGGTTCCTGATTCAGCCCAGTTTGAGCCTACTACACGTGGATAAGCAGCATTTGGATTTTCTTCTGTCCAAACATCGCCTGCCCAAATAGGATAATAGGGTCTAAAAGTACCGCCATGCTGACGCATACCACCACCCTCTTGATTACTAATCATACGATCATAAGCTAACACCCCTTGTAATAATGCAGACACAGACAATCCTTTCCAGCTGGCATTTAACCCTAAACCATAATTTATACGAGGTGTATTATCATCAGACAACATTACCATATCATTATCATCTATTTTACCATCAGGACCTCCAGAATAATTTGCTCCATTATTATCTTTATAAAGAATCATCCCTAAATATGGATCTCGTCCATATGTTTTAAATCCTTTGGCTAATAATTCATCCAATTGTGACTGGGTACGCACAAGGTCAACAGCCTCAAGACCAACTAACCTATTCTCTGGAAGACCAATTCGTGACCTAAAGTTTTGTTCTCGTCCAACTCCATAAGCAGGCTCTTCATCATATATATTCCAACGATCTTTTGCATAACCAAGATTCGCAGAGACCCCATAAGAAACTTCACCAGCTCGATCATTCCATCCAAGAGAAAATTCACCGCCTTTATAACTTCTACCAGCGTAATTTTCTGGAGCTAACGTACGACCATAATTATCCGGAACGATTAGGTTTCTTCCCCCCAAAATATCTGTCTCTTCTCTTTTAAATACATCCAAATTACCTGACAGCTTATTACTCAACAAAGCGAAATCAAGACCAAGATTATAGCTTCTTGAAGTAGTCCAAGTTAAATTCTGAGTAGGATTAGCTCCGTATGTGATGCCATTGTAGTATCGATCGCCAAAAATATACCCACCAGACGGAGCATATTTTTCTAAGTAATTAAACTGTCCAATTTTATTGGCATTGACGTCAAGATTATTTCCTGTAGTACCGAATGAAGCTCTAAGTTTCAAATCATTAAAAACTTCTTTTGCATTCGCAAAAAAATCTTCCTCGGATATGCGCCAAGCAGCAGACATTGACGGAAAGAAACCCCAGCGCTTATCATTCGGAAACAATGGTGAACCATCGTATCGGAACGAAAATTCTGCTATATATTTATCCGCAAAATTATAATTAACCCTGCCAATCACAGCTCGACGCGCATCTACAGCCTCGCTAGCACTTGTAGAACGCATGGTGCGATCTGAGGGATACATAAACATTTGATCCAAACTAATGATTGGATTTTCAGCTCTAGAATTTACATATGTGCCTCCAAATTTGTATTGTTCATACACCAACATTGCATCCACATTATGTTGATTAAATTTTTTGTTGTAATTCAAAAACCAGTTGAATTGATACTCCCATTCACGCTCTGGTGTGTAATCCATAAAAGGTTGAGCTTGGCTAAAAGTGAAAATATTGATTTTATCTTCGCTTGGTGCCGCAGGTATAAATCTATTTCCACTTGCATCCAATGCAGTAAAAGTATAGTTCTTTTGGAACGTCATAAAACGTTTACGCATGTAATCATCTGCAACATAACTACCCACTACTTTTGTAGATAATCCATCAACAAGTTTGTCCAATTTATAGTTTAACGTCATAATCGGGTTTACTTGACGAACTTTACGATCAATATATCGATTACCCATTACTTGATCGATTACATTCCACGCTTGCCAACTCCCCATTGGTGTCTGAACAGGATACTCTGTTGGAGTAGAACTTGGAGATCCATCCGCATTTAAATAGAATGGATACATTTTGGGCCAGTTGAATGTAACGCGATAAAAATCGGACACATCAAAATCATCATCTGCTGAAGATGTGCTGAAAGGCCAATAAAAACGCTTTGAATTGGTTTGAGTAGCGGCAATATTGACATCGATACTGAAGTCATCCGTTACTTTAGCACTTACATTCGATCTTAAATTAAATTTTTCATGATCAAGTGATTTGTAAGAACCATTTTCCTTTCTATAACTTAATAGATTATAATACGTAATACGATCACCACCTCCTGTCAAAGATATAGACTGTCTATGACTAAATGGATTCCTCCAAATCATATCATTAACACTATAAACTTTATCTTTAAAATAATCAAACTCCCGCTCACCATTTGGTGCGACCCAAGGTGTTGACTTACTACCTCTTTCCCACTGAAACTTGGACACGCGATTCTGATATGTTAACTCATCCGCCGCAGTCGTAATATCAGCTAATAATGTTTGTGTCGGAGCACCAATCGTATAGTTGCTCTGCACATTAAACACAGGATCTTGTGCTGTTCCCTTTTTAGTCACGACCACAACAACACCATTACCAGCTCGTGTACCATACACAGCGGCTGTAGCTGCATCCTTCAAAAACGACATTTGATCAACCTCGTTCGCTTCTAAGGCATCAAAGGCTGCCTTGTCTCGTACAATTCCATCTATTACATACAATGGTTCTGCAAAACTACCACGAATACGCAATGAAGAGGAAGCCCCTGCCATTCCAGAGGTATTGGTAACGTTAACACCTGGAGCGCGTCCAGCCAGGGTATTTGACAAATTTGATGGTGCTATATTTTTTAATTGATCTGCATTGACAGATGATATCGCACCAGTAATATTCCCCTTACGTTGTCTACCATATCCTACCACTACAACTTCTTCTAAACTATCAACATCTTCAATTAATGTTATAATATTAGATTTTTCATTTTGGATAGTTACCCCTTGAGAAGTATAACCTACACTTTTAAACGTTAATATTTCTCCTACATTTGCTTGAATTTTAAAACTTCCATCCGCTCCTGTAGACGTAGACTTGCCTAAGCTTGATGTAACTGTCACACCAGAGATAGCATTCCCTTGCGCGTCAACCACCCTGCCCTCAATAAAAGCTTGCTGAAAATTATTGTACTTTGGAAAGGCATAAGTGTGAATTGGAGTAGAAATAAAGCAACTTAAGGTGCAAATACCTAAAATCCCAATAGGTATTTGTGCCATTGATTTACGATGTTTTTTGAGCATAATTTATTCTTGTTAGTTGTGATAGGTAAGTTAGTTATTTACAAATAATTACTTTAAAAGTAATATCAATTCAAAATTTTATTTAGCATTTAGGTATAGGAATAAAAATATCAATCGATAGCACAACATCATATTCAAAAAAAACACCAGATTCATTAGCAAATGAACAACAACAAAGAGACTGTATTAAAGAATAATTTTCAGTTCAAACCATAGGGATGGAAGATATAAATTTTGCCACTTTAATTAACAATTCATGCTACAGCATTTAGCATACATGCACTACGCATATAGCATCACCGCTTATCAACATATTTTTTGTAAAGGTAATTCATGATTAAAAACTTTGCCCAAATCCAGTACTCTAATTATACTTTTATCGTTCATCACTGAAAAAATAGCACTTAATTAATAGACGATAAATTTTAAAATCAGCTTTGATATTTACGAATTTGAAATATCAAAAATAATACATAGTTTTGCTCAAATTCTTGGGATTAATCCAATACAATCCTAGAATAACCAATTATTAAAATCTATAATATGAAAAAAACATTCTTTTTAACTATGATGCTTTGTATAATTACGGCATTATCCATTAGTGCTTCGGCTCAGACAGTAAACTTTGCATACACAGGTAAAGTTGAACCAGGTAAGACTATTATACCGAAAGCAGGAGATCGTATCAAATTTAACGTTCACGTGAGAGGCAGTGACGGAAAAACTGATAAAGCGGGTACAAGATATATGCTAGTGAGTTTTGCGAGAAAAAATGGGACTAAAACTGAAACAATTGGCTCATTATTGAATCTACCACAAAACATACAGGATAACTACAAAGCTGGTAAATTAACCGTCCTTAATGAAGGAACTATTAAAAGTGTAAATAATCCCGTTGAAATTCGTGTAGGAGATCAACTTAAGGTTATTTTTTATAAAGATCATGGCAAGATGGTCGATATCGAAAACACTCGAAATGGAAAAGTACTTGGCAAGATGAGGATTCAGTGGTAGCTAAAACAGTGATATAAAAATCTAGTCCTAATATTAAAAGATATTTTAACATTACTTCAGGATAAGAAAAAAACTGTGTGTTTTTTCACTCTAACAACAAAGCATCAATTAATTGATGCTTTGTTGTTAGAGTGAAAAAACGATTTAAAACAGTGACAACTTCCGACTAAATGTCGGAATATCATGAACCTGTTGAATCTATAAGTTTTTAATCATTACTCTTCTCTTCCAGCTTTTTTCCAAATGATTCCGTACATACAACCTCATACTTTTGTCTAAATATAAATTATTTGTAATTGTGTAAATGATGAGGCAAACGCCTATCTACATTCATAACAAAGCCCATTGATTTACAAAGTCAAAAATTAAATAATTTCAAACCTACCTATATCATTATCTAGTTTATACATAAAATCAGCAACCTCCTATTCAGCTGTAAATGGTCATTTGGAAAAGGAATCAATTATTTTAGATTTTTCTACTTTTACTATATACATTTTTGTCAAAAAACATCAAACAAACCACTACTGACATTCCTGCATTCCAAATAAGATAAAAATACCCTGAGGTCGCCTCTTGGGTTGGCGATAAATCCATTAAATATGGTGGAGCAACTAGAATTGCTGAAATTATAAAATAGATTATTTTTAATCTTACACGAAACAACAACTTCAAGGTAAATAAGATTAGCCATGAACACCACCCTCCAACTAAACAGGTAAGCAATGAAACTAGAAATACATTTTCATTTTTTATTGATACAGAAGAATCAATAAATTTAGATATTAGCAATAAACCTCCTATAGTAATAAAAATCACAAAGAAAACAATGGGGACAACAAAAAATAGAAATTGATTTCTTAATCTATCTTTGTACAAAAAGGATAGATATAATCCATAAAATATAGGCACAAAAAATGGCCCACTATCTACAGAACCAGCTATAAATACAACAAATAGAATTGGAATGAATACTGAAAGCTCTAATAAATATTCAGGTCTTTTTAATAGCAGTATAATTTGTTTCATATTAAACCCATCATCACATATAAGAAAAAAAAAATAATTATCAATTGGCTAAAAACAAGAAAAGCATCAATTTCTTGATGCTTTTCATTTGTAGTGTGGAGGCTACTGGATTCGAACCAGTGACCCTCTGCTTGTAAGGCAGATGCTCTGAACCAGCTGAGCTAAGCCTCCGTAGAATGTTTGGTGGAGAATACTGGATTCGAACCAGTGACCCTCTGCTTGTAAGGCAGATGCTCTGAACCAGCTGAGCTAATTCTCCGTAGAATGTTTGGTGGAGAATACTGGATTCGAACCAGTGACCCTCTGCTTGTAAGGCAGATGCTCTGAACCAGCTGAGCTAATTCTCCAAACATTTTTTTAATTCTTTATCAGAACAATGCAACCTTATCCTGATTGCGTGTGCAAATATAGCCCTAATTTTTAAGTTTCAAAATGTTTTTCTAACTTTTTTACTATGTTAAAACGTAATTTACTAGTAAAAAGACAGATAATTTTTAATCGTAAAATTTCCAAGAAGCGCCAAACCTAAAGTTTGCAGGATTCATTGGATAACGACGTACAGAATAATAGCCTTTAGGATACAAATATTGGTTGGTAAAATTGTTACTGATAAACAAATTCACTCGTTTGATATTCATTGTGGCCCAAAAATCTACAATCGGATAGGTTGAAAATTCTAAACTTGTATTGGTATTATAGAACTGACCTGTACTAATAGAATATGAAGGCGTGACAAATGGCGTATTGAAACGAACATCTGCACCTATACGTATATTCAAAACATCATACCATCTAGAATCATAATAGATACTATGCCACGTATATAACTCTGGAGTAGCAATTACATCCATTGCATCAGATTTTTGGTAAACTACGCGATTATCAAGATGAAATTTACCGAATTTGAAATTTTGTTCAACTGTAGCTTTTAAAAGATTTAGTTTTCCGTATTGTGCAGCCTCTATCACTCTATCAAATCGCGCATCATCGTTGGGATTATCAATCTCTTTGAAATATGTATGATTGTCTATAAGAAAATACTCCAAGCGCCCCTTGAATCGTACTCTAGGATTGCTATATACAAATGAAAGATTCTGCGTTTTCGTCTTTTCTAAATCATTGTTCCATTGATGATACGTATAGTTCATACGGCTAAATACCATTTCAGGAGATTTATTTTGTGAATAAGCTCCTAGAGATATTTTACCCACGTTTTCTCCAATCAAAATATCAGCTTTTGCTTCATACAAATAATCGCCAAAATTATGACCAACTACTATTTGATTCACGCCTACATTAAAATCTATCCTATCTGAAAACTTATAACTTAAATCTCCTTTTACGGAAGAATTTTGATAAAAATCTGTGGAGATGCTATCTGCATACCAAATTAAATCATTTTGAAAGCCTACATTCAATTTCGCCTCGTTTTTGAGTAAGGATTTTGGACGTAAATAGAAAGCGTATGTCAATTCATTTGAAATTGTAGTAACCTTCGTTGTATCATGTACTTCGCGGTAATTGCCGTACGGAAAAGCACTGTAGGTATCGTCTTCATTTTTATAAAACACAAAACGCTGCTGACGGACATGTGTGTTGTGCGCTATTGCATTGGTAGGATGTATTTCCATCTCAGGCTCCCCATTATTCACCGTATCTATACGTCCAATATAATAAGACTGACGTAAGAAGAAACTATTGTCATTCCATTTGTTGTATGGTCTTGCATCAAGCTTCCTATTTAACTTTGTAATAACTGAATACCAAGAACTTACCTTATCATCACGAAACAAAGAGTCATTGATAATCGAACCATTTTCTGTAGCATCTAGCTTATTGAATGTAACATTAGCAAGCATATTATAACGCTTGCTTGGTGATTCGTACCAGGTATGAACTGTCCCCTTTCGATCAGAATAATCTTGATTAGAGAAATATCCTTCTGTATTAGTAGCGTGATAATCTATACCTATATTCCAATTGGGATTGATATTTTGGGCTAATTTCACTTTGAACACTTGATCCGCAAAAAAGAAACCTACAGCATACAACTCAGAATACCGAGCACGAGCTCTATAATACCGAACTGAATCTGAAGTAAGTAAATACCGTTCTAAAGCGTGAAATCCTGGCTGAAAACCAATTGTCTTACTAGGTTGGAATAATAAATCTCGTGTAGCCAATCCGTATGAACCAAGGTTAATACTTGGATTCCAAGGAAGATTTTGTTGATTGTAATATTGAAAATTATGATGGCTCGTATCGATTTGTTGTGTATAGGTCGCATACTTCAACATATTTAATGTAGCAAATCGAACATATTTAGCCGAAAAAACTACTGAATCTTTCTTATTATCCTCCTTTGCTCGAGCTGAATCTAATGCAGAACTAAATTCATCATCGACCTGAGCTTGAACCGAAAAAATCAGAGCAAATGCAAAAACAATACTTAAAAAGCTACGCAAAAAATTACTACTCATCTAATGATCAAAATATATATACTCGCAAAAATAAATAAAATAAGATGTTATTATAGCTCAATTAACTCTTTTAACATCTTGACAAATGTAATCCAATTTAAACATATATTAAGACATTTTTAAATGCAAGTATTCTAGTACTTTGTCTTGAAATAATCATTTAAGGAAATGTCATTCCCATAAAATAGCAAAGGGTTTTCATATTAAACTGAAAACCCTTTGCTATTAAAAAAAATGATAGTTATTAATGCGATAATGACTTCTCTGATGCTCTTCCTGGGGAAGTAATCATCAATAATATAACGGTAATTAAAGCATTATGAATAATCAAATCCAATCCAATTACATAATTAGTATATACGGATATTACATAAGTATTTAACAAGAATAATATCAATGGTGATATCACACAAATATATGGCACCAACTTGTCGTTGACTGCTCGTTTCGTAAACAATCCGAATATAAACAATCCTAATAATGGACCATATGTGTAACTAGCAGCAGTAAAGATTGCATTCACTACCGAGTCATCATTAATTAATTTAAAAATTAATATCACAACCAACATCAATACTGAAAAACCGAAATGCACATAATTACGTTGTCTTACCAAGGCAGGGTCATTTGGATTTTCCTTTTTATTAAAATTCAAGAAATCTATACAATATGACGTAGTCAAGGCTGTCAGTGCTGAATCTGTAGTTGCAAAAGTAGCAGCTGTTAATCCCATCATAAATACTATCGCTGGAACGATAGCTAAGTGATTTAATGCGATTTCTGGATATAGGTAATCGCGTGTTGCTAAAGTCGAGACATCAATTCCATTTCTCTCGGCATAGATATACAACAAAGCCCCTACCGCTAAGAAGAAAATATTGATAACAACGAATATTGAGGTGAAAGTAATCATATTCGTTTGTGCCTCTTTAATAGTTTTCATCGACAAGTTCTTTTGCATCAAATCTTGATCCAAACCTGTCATAGCAATTGTGATAAACACACCACCTAAGAATTGCTTCCAAAAATTAGCTTTACTACCAACAAAATCTTCCCAAAAGAATATTTGAGAATAACTACTTTCCTTTACAGCTTCAAATGTCTCAACTATATCAAAATCTAAGCCTTTTGCCATGAAATATATAGACAAAATTACCGCTGTAATTAAGAATGTAGTTTGTAATGTATCTGTAACGATGATAGTTTTCAAACCACCTTTATTTGTATATAACCAAATCAAAAGCAAACAAATCGTAACAGTAATAACGAAAGGAATATTCCAAGCATCAAAAATAAAATGTTGTAATACAATCGCAACCAAATACAATCTAAAGGCAGACCCAATTGTTCTGGAGATCAAGAAAATAGCCGCGCCTGTTTTATACGTTAAATGACCAAATCTTTCCTCCAAATAGGTATAAATGGAGGTTAAATTCATACGATAATATAGAGGCAATAGCACATAAGCTATAATTATAAAACCTACAGCATTACCTAGTACAAATTGGAAATAACTAAAGTTAGAAGCTCCGACAGCTCCCGGAACAGATATAAAAGTAACACCAGACAAGGCTGTTCCAATCATCCCAAAAGCCACCATATACCACTTCGAGTTACGATTAGCGACAAAAAAAGTGGAATTATCAGCCGAACCTTTAGAAGTAAAATACGATACTCCCAACAATACGGCGAAGTAAATGACTAAAAATGATAATAATATAATAGGTGACATATGTAGTCTTTATGTTTAGTATTGTTTTTGATTAAATGCTTCGATCGCTTGTCTTACATTTCCGAATTTCTCTAATAGCTCAGCTGCCAATGTTTCTTCTGCACCTGTCTCCGTCATCACCATACGCACACCACGTCCTACCAATTTGTGATTAGACAATTGCATATCCACCATCTTATTTCCTTTCACTCTCCCTAATTGAATCATCACTGCAGTACTGATCATATTCAACACTAATTTTTGTGCTGTTCCAGACTTCATACGTGTTGATCCTGTCACAAACTCAGGACCTACAATAGCCTCAACTGGATATTTAGCAATTGCAGCAATTGGAGAGCCACCATTACAAACAACACAGCCTGTCGTTATACCACGTGAATTTGCTTCATTCAATCCACCAATCACATAAGGAGTAGTACCTGATGCTGCGATACCAATAATAATATCATTTTCAGTTATCACATATTCATCTAAATCCTTCCAAGCTTGTTGCATATCATCCTCTGCAAATTCTACAGCCTTGCGAATAGCAGTATCGCCACCAGCAATAAGACCAATAACCCAATCAAATGGAACACCGTATGTCGGGGGACATTCTGACGCATCCAAAACCCCTAAACGTCCGCTTGTACCAGCACCTATATAAAAGATCCGTCCTCCCTTTTTCATACCCTCTACCGCAACTTTTACCAAAGCTTGTATTTGAGGTATGGCACGTTCAACAGCGTCAGGCACTGTTTTATCTTCTTTATTAATATTCGTAAGCAACTCAAGGACAGTCATTTTGTCCAAATCTTGATAATTCGAATCCTTCTCTGTTGTATTAACCATCTATATCGAAATCTAAATTCATGTTATAACATCGTAAATATGCGACTTTTTTACAAAACACGCAAAAAAACGCAACCATAATTTATCAAGCGGAACAAAATTATATTTTTCAGCTTCTAACCTAGAGATAATTTCTTCCAGCTTGAAAATAGAATTTATCGGTACGTCTAATATCCGTACCGATGCATATTAAAATAGTAAACCCGTCTAATTGTCCTCTTCTCGTATTCAAATAATTGGTCCAAATTTGCTAAAGACATATATCTAACCCCATGCATGATAGGTCTAATAAGCTAGCGTTCTTAAGCCTAGGGCAAAATTATACATTGGATATCCTCTTTCAGATGACCAATCTACAATTTTTTTATTATACCATTCAAATAGAGATATGAAAAATTATCCGTGTTGTACTCCAATATGATTTAATCCTTCCACTTTCCTCCTCAAATCTAAAATCAATTCTTACTTAGACAGCAATAATCGGCTTCTATCTCTCCAAGAGATTACAACAGATATTGACCAGGCTAAGAAACACCTTGTCTAATGCATAATTGCTAATGTGCATAACCATAATACAGTACAAACATTTGTAGTAGTAAGGCTAATACTTTTTCCAAGTTTTTGAGATTAATAATATAACTTAACTATTTTACCATCCATTGTACTTGCTATGATATATTGTTCAGTCACTAAAGTTGGATTCACCATGCCGTTAGAAATTTTATATTGCCAAACAACATCTCCAGATTTTGGATGGACCGCAGACACTAATCCTGAATTATTAGGCACAATAACTAAACCTTTATTGCTATATATTGCAGAAGGAGTTAGCTCATAGGGCAATTTTAGTTTAGACTTCCACGCAACATCCATTTGGTTTGCTGTTACTGGCACACCTATTAATTCGCCATCCATCGTTTTCGCATACACAGTTTTCTTATCGTACGATAAGCCCATAGATTCGCGTACACGAACATCATCCTTCTTCTCTCTCCAAATGACCTTTCCAGTTTTCAAATCCAAAGCAGTCATAAATCGATCTGGAGCAACGATGAAAACACGATTATTTGCGACTACAGGGTAGCATGCTGCTGCTGAAAACATTCTATTTGCATGTCCATTATTCCATTCCCACACTAATTTCCCGGTATTGACATCTAAAGCATAAAACCCATTGCCCCAAGAGCCGAATATTACTTTCCCATCTGCAATCGTAGGTAGTGTAGAAACATAATTTTTCACTTGATCAAATGTCCAAACCATCTTACCTGTTTTAAGATTTACACATCTAAAAACACCATCTGAAGCTCCAATGTATACATTACCTTTATAAATAGTTGGTGAACCTAAGACTGCCTTATTAGCCTCTACTTTCCACAGTTCTTTTCCTGTTTTACTGTCAACAGCATAAATATAATTATCTGATGAACCCACCACTACGATACCTTTAGAAACAGCTGGCGTTGAATACACTTTTCCTTTGGTTTGAAACACCCATCGACGCTTACCTGAATTAATATCCAAAGCGAATAACTCACCGATCGTATTTGCTGTAAAAGCTAATTTTCCATCCGAACTAATACCAGCACCTAAATCACCGTCATTTACATATTCCCAAGCAACTTTTACTCTTGTAGAATTATTCAAGCTAAAATCAGGGCGCTTATAGTGTCCATTAAAAGCTAACTTTTGAAGAGGTAATTTCAGCCAAGCATCTTTTGTCGATATACCAGGATTACGCTCTTGAAAGAAAACAGAGTCTTTTGTTAATGTAATAATGTTATAACCTCCTACATTTGATTTTGCACGTAGATTAGATCGTACCATTACACCTGGTATTCCATCCCAATCATACAATTTATTTGCATGTCCATGCCCACATAATGCAAACTGAATATTTCTAGCTTGCAATCTATCAACCAATTCGTACCAATTATTCAATGATGAATCTAATGGGTAATGATTTATAGAAATCAATGGAATTTCTCTATTTGGATTAGCCTTGAATACCGAATCCAGCCAAACGATATTTTCACGAGGAATCTGCCCAGGACTCATACGCATATTAGGCCCCGAAGTAGTTCCTATGAATTGGTAGCCTTTATGCTCAAAAAAGAAAGTTTCACCTCCAAAAACTTTACGAAATGAATTCGCTCCACTCTCAGACCAGTTACTATCATGATTTCCAGGAACAATATAAAGTGGCAATTTTAGACCATCCAGCACTAATTTAGCAAGTTTTAACTCTTCCTCAGAACCAAATTCTGTTACATCACCTGAAAGAATTACAAAATCAATATCTTGCTGTTTATTTAAATCTTCTACTGTTCTTCGTAAATCCTCTTCACCACTATGTCCACCAATATGTGTATCTGTAATCTGTGCAAATTTGAATGAGGTTTGAGCAAATAAATTTGAAATGCACAAACAAAAAGTAAATGCTAATAAAAATCTTTTCATACGTAAATGTTAAGGGTACACAAAGATACCCCTATATTATTCAAAAGTGAGTCAAAATGAGTCAACAAAGCCAAAATCAACCTTAACAAACTATTTGCTAGCATCAAATGATGCTTTCAATAATGATAAATCACCAACCGCATCTTGACCATACTCCCAAAACATCACCCCATTACCTTTGAGTTTTGCTAATTGGGTTTTTTGCTTAATGGTTGGTATACCATTAAAATAATATGTGCTTCCAGAAACAGTAAATTCATCTAAATCGGAATCAGCACCTGCCGCAAGTAATGCTCTATATGTCATTGACGTATTCGAAACATTTTTGCCATAAACAGGGATTCCAACCACTATTTTTTCTTTTGGAACAGCTTTTTCGTTAAGCCAAATATTGATTACTCTTTCCGCCATCACATAAGTAGAATGATGATTAAGGTTAGCAGGATCTACTCCTCGTCCATCATAAGCCATCAGATTAACAAAATCAACGGCATCTATGGCACCCTTTGTAACACCATCCTTTACCGCACCCGCATAAATACCAGGAGTTACCGCCATGCTTAAATATTTGTGCCATGAATGTAATTCTTGTGACAATTCTTGTGTTAATAATTCAAAAGACACATCCGAACCATGATTAGCTCTAGGGTATTCCCAATCCAAATCGATACCGTCCAAATCATAACGAACAGCAAACTCAACTAGACTTTTTACCAATTGCTTACGAGTCTGTTCATTAGCGGCAATTGTCCTAAAAACCAACTCATTTCCTTGAATAGAAAATGCAGTTTTCACCTTATTGTCCTTTGCTAACTTATTTAATGCCTCAAAATTCGCCTGATTGGTTAATGTTAATAAAGTACCATCCTCTTTAGGATTTAAGAAGGCAAAATGTAAATGAGTAATATATTTCAATTTTGTTGAATCGAAATTGGCTACGACCGAATTATGATACGCATACGCAATTCTTTTAAAAGACAAATCTGCGACATATTGCCCTGTAGGCTTTTCGACCTTGGATGCACCATAACCATCTGGAACCCAAACCACTTCCCTTTTACATGAAGTAAAAATTGATAAAAGTGTTATATACAATAATATTCTTTTCATAAATACTGTTTTAAAATTGTAATATGCCTCCTATCCATAAAAAAAGAAGCATATTACAATTATCGTTTAACTTGATCAATTGCCAATCCATATGGAGCATATCCTTTAAATAGGAATTTAGAACTTTCTGATCCATCTAAATTATATGCTTTAATTCCAGAGTTCTCTGCTGATGTGCCTAGTGTTGGTGGGTTACCACTTCCTCTTATATCTGAAAAGCTACGATATCCATAATATAAATGTCCATCTCCATTTTCATCCACATCGATATCAAGATTTGTTATATAAATAAATTCTCCTGCAGCTCCTTGATCACTAAATCCTCCAGAACCAATACCCATAGTCCAATTCGCATCAATAGCAATTATATTAGAGCCATCTAGGTCTGCTCTATAAACTCCTACCGCTCGACCTCCATCAGCTCTATTTGTAGCAAAATAAATATGTTTGTTTACTTGATCAACTACAAAAGTCCTAATAGCATGACTTTGAATTGCTGTAGTGAACTTTCCAATAAAAGCCCCATCATATCCAAACTTATAAATACCTTTACCAGTCGTTCCTGCATAAGAAACCCAGATTTCATTTCCAACTTCTTTAATGTCTGACGCAAAGTAAGTTGCCACTCCTTCGCCAGCAATAGTAGCATTGATATTAAACTTGACAGCTGGATAACTGGCTTCCGAGGCTGAAGCATTCAATGCACGAACCCCCCAATTTCTACAGGTCCACCAGATATTTCCGTATTGATCTACAGTATGCATCCAAGGGTCATCACGATAATCTAAAGTTGATGCAACTGGCTTCGAGATAATATTTTCACCAGATCCATCCAAATTATATGATTTCAATGAACCATCTGCTTTAGCAGCATCCCCTGATGAAAATCTGGTTCCTAAACCTGCCTCAGATAGATATAATTTACTTCCCTTTACTGATAATCCGAATGCATTATATCCAGTAGAAACACCAATCCATTCCACTTGACTAACACTTTGTTTTGTCAATTTATACTTATAAATCCTTCTCGAGAATGCATCTGTGAAATATATTGTCTTAGCTAATTCACCCTGAACATTTATTAATAATTCAGTAGATAATGTTTCTTGACCATCGTTGATCGTTAGTTTTACCAATTGAGTTCCTTCAATCGTAAATGTAACTTTTGGATTCGCTAAATTTGAAGTAATTCCATTTCCAAAATCCCAATTATATGTAATAGGTTTTCCTGGGTATTGAAATACTTTAGTTGCGAATTCAACCTCCATAAATACTCCAATGTTGTCTGGCGGTAAGATAGTAGGAGCTTGCTTCTCAACAATAATCTTTTTAATAATTTCCTGCTTTTGATTTCCTTGCCATGTCGTTAATTTAACTTCATACTCGCCTGGTAATTCATAGAAAGCAGAATCTGGAACCATCTTATCTGAAGTTAGATATTCTACAGTGTCACCTTGAGGAGTAACTCGTTTTGCGTCATTAAATTCCCACTCAAATTTATCGGCATTCTTTGATCTATTTGTAATACCTACTTTTCCAGGAGCAAAAACTTTAACTGTTGGAAAGTCAAAATTGGCAAGGTACTGTCCCTGCTGACCTATATTCTGTATTTCTTCTTTGCTACATCCAGACACAAATAGAAATATTGCCAGTAAATAAAAATATTTTAAACTTTTCATAATTTCTTAAATTGTATTTTCAAATATTCTAGGTGTAGAAGAAGTTACGGCTCCAGTTGGGGTAATCACATCTACGACCAGCGCTACTGTATAAGCTCCCTTCTTTACAACTGCATTGGTAATCTCCAATAACTTTTGACTGGTTAATTGACTTCGTAAATTATCCATCCCTACATTTGTTAATGATCCCGCAGTCGTAAAATGACTAGATGGAGATCCAGGAAATAGAGCTAAATAATCTTCTTTGGTTATATTATAAGCTAACAAACTTTTTAATATTGCAAATTCAGATGTCGTCATCTTAGTTATTAATGAATTATCGCTTGGATATTTTCCATCAAGACGCTGTATTGTATAGGGTAATCGAATAACATAATTGTTTGTTACAGTAACCCAATATTTATCTAAATCCTGTGCTAAGACCTTGCCCCATTCACCTCTACTTTTAATAGTATCAGACATAATCAATGTTGAATATTTATTATTGTCCTGTTCTATATCTTTAGTATTAATTGAAGTTCCATGTTTTAATTTGATCTCTACGCCAAATGATTCATAAATGGTCTCATAAAAAACAATTTTATCAAACTTGTCATCACGTTGCCAAGTAGATGCTGTCACAATTAGACTATCTCCAATCGCTGGCCGTGTATTATTGTAGCTTACACTTAGTTGAGCTGAAAACTCCCCATTTGTCGATCCCAACTCAGTAATTGGATCATTTTTATCACACCCAACAACACCTAAGGTAAACACAGCCAATATCATATATTTAAAAATACTTTTCATATTGCTCTCCTTTAATTTTTTAATGTAGAATTTTCTGCCCACCATAATGGTTTAAAAACCCAATCTCTCGACCCTGCTCCTAATCTTTCTATTTCCTTAGGATTATATACATATTCAGTCTGTGGATCATATACGAAACGTTGAATATATCTTCCTCCCCATTCTGCTAATGCATATCTTGGATAGTAAAGATCAGGATACGCCACATTACTATAGCCATATCTTCTGATATCCACCCATGTCTCAGCCTGAAGGTATAGCGCAACCCACTTTTGCATCATAATATCTGCTATAGTCAATTTTTCTATTGATTGCGCTAATTTATTAGATCCCAAGAAATTAATTATTTGTCCTTCTTCAACACCTAATCTTCTAAGGTTAGTTTCAACACCTAATTTATAAGCACTATATGCTCCTTGCTTGTCATTCGTGTGATACAGGGCCTCTGCTTTGATAAAATAAAGTTCTTCCTTAACCATATAAGGATACATGGAACTATCTGCTGTCCAATAGCCATTATATAAGTTTGCAAAATCTTGATAAACCGTACCCGAAGGAAGCGAGACATCTCTTAAACCTTCTGACATTTTAGCGCCCAAATATTTTCTATTTACACCTGGTGTAGTCAATTTATACAACCTTGGATCATATGAATTTGTAGTTGCATCTACTGTCATAGCCTTCATAAAAACATCTGTAGGTAGAGAGTTAACAAGATCATTTCGGATATCTGCGAATTGCCATTCTGGATTTGGCCTAGCTTCACCCCAAAGGTTTTTCTCAAAATTCAGATCACTTTTTGATGGATATCTAAATAATGCGTCATCAAAATTTGCTAATGCTAGATTAACAGCATTTATAACATCTTGATAACCGTTTTTAAAATTTGCTGTATGCAATTTCATACGTGCTCGAATCCCTTCTGCTAGAGCGATCCATTTGTTATAGTCACCCCCGTAAATTAAATCAACCGATGAATTCATACTACGTGCAAGTGGACTGACGTTCTTCAATTCCAAAATCCCTTCGTCTAGCAATATTTCCACTCCTTGATAAATTCTTTCTTGAGAATCATATTTAGGATTAAATGTTCCGTTGTAAGCTTCTTCATATGGCATATCGCCAAAAACATCTGTTGCAGACAAAAAGCTTAACGCTAACATTATTTTACCAACACCTGTATAATTATTATCACCGTCTTCCGATGCCCTCAAGAGCATACCTGCAGGGCCTGATATATTTGATCCAACATCAAAATAATGCCATCTCCAAGCCCCCATACGGTTTATATTATTATAATTCCATGTATCTGTCTGTGCATTGCTATTACCAGTACGACTAGTTACATAATAACTATGATAAGCTGCGAATCTAGCTTGTGAGTATAATGAATATGCTAAATTTGCTTGTATAGATGGTAGTCTTTGGTTAGACGGTACAGTTACTGGTTGAACAGGATTGTAATTAAGATCCAACTTATTACAAGATGATATTGTTAGTAACGCTAATAATATCGAAAATGTATATATATATCTTTTCATGACTTATATTATAAACCAATATTTAAACCAAACGAAAATGCCCTAGGTAATGGTATTGCGCCATTGTCTACCCCCATTGTACTTGCCCCTCCTGCACCACCAGCATTTGGGCCAGCACTATTAACTTCAGGGTCTCCTCCTGAATAGTTTGTTATTATGAATGGATTTTGAGCAGAGAACTCTAAACCTAAACGATTCAGCCCGAACTTACTTGCCAAAGATGAAGGTAATGTATATCCTAAGGTTATATATCTAACTCGAGCCCAATTAATCTTCTCCACAAAATTTGTCCCTACTTGGTAATAATTATTTGCAAAGAAGCTATAGTTTAATACAACAGGTTTTTCATTTTTCACATAACTACCATCTTCCTGTGCAACTACTCCATTAAAAACAAATTCTTTGTCACGCCATTGCCCTACATCATAACCTGTACCTGTAGACATCATACGCTGACGTGAGGCATTCAAGATGTCACCTCCAAATCTAAAATCCCACATAAATGAAAGGTTGAAACCTTTGTAATTGATCTTATTAAGCCAACCAATATTAAACTCTGGTTCTCTATTACCAATCGTTTTTTCAGTTGCATCAATCACAGGGTAACCATTCGCATCCACGACAACATACCCCTCCTCTGTACGCTTATAATCAGTACCAGAAATACCTAAAACATGCTCATCAAGGGCTGATGCTGCTTTACCAACAGTCAATTGGGCATTTGTATATGGGAACCTCACAATATCACCAGCAAATTGTGTCATTTTGGAAGTATTCTTCCAAGCATTCAAAGTACTACTCCAAGTTATGTTATCATTCTTGACTGGTATTATGTTTACAGAAGCTTCAATACCCCTATTCCATAATGAACCCGCATTGAATGTCATTATTACGTATCCCGAAGGTAATGGCACACGAGGCGTCATAATCATATCAATACTTTCACGTTTGTAATATGTGAAGTCAATATTCAATCTTCTATTCCAAAATCCAAGTTCAGTTCCAATCTCAAATTCTGATGTTCGCTCTGGTCGAAGATTTGGATTACCACCAGTAGCGTCCACGACAAATCCACCTCCAACAGTAGCAACTTGTCTTAAATTGGTGTTTGTCCTATAAATTGGAGCGTCCTTACCTACTTTAGCATAACTAACCCTTAATTTCCCGAACCAATCTTCAGGGCTGATTAATTCTGAAAAAGTAAAACTCCCTGAATATGAAGGCGAGTAGAATTGCCTGTGCTGTGGAGATAGTGTTGAGGTCCAATCATTTCTTCCTGTCATACCAATCGTTAGTAAGTTTTTGTATGAAAAGCTCAAATCTCCATAAATTGCATATCGTTGCCTTCTACTTAAGCTTTCTGAAAGGATAATCCCATCTCTTTCAATGACATTTGGTGAAAAAATATCAGGAACTAAAAAACCTTCTCCTTGATACCCAACTCCTGCAGATTCATAATAATCACTATTAGCTCCAAGAATTAATGATAAATTGAAATCATCTAAAATCTTCTTTTGCACTGTAGCATTAAATGTTGAAGTAATAAACTTAGAATTGCTGTTAGATTCTGACACAAAGCCCTCGAAATAAGAACCTGGAGTCCCTGGAGTTGTAACAGTCCTGTATTTTGATGAAGTCCAATCTTGTCCCAATCTATAATTCAGTTTCAACCAATCAGTAGCTTTATAATCTACACTACCATTTACTATGAAACGATTGACATTATTATTCCTAGGGTTACGCATGACTCCCCACATAGGAGATATTCGAGCGTTACGCCCGTCATCTTCACTCTCTATATAGGAGTACAGAGGCTCTCCATTTGGTTTTTGATATTCTAAGATATCATAACGAAGTGGATATGTCAAGATACTATTTATCCAACCACCTGCACTAGCTCCTCCTAAACCCTCTTGGATATCATTCTCAACATAATTAGCTGATGCGGTAACACTAGTCTTTGAACTAAGCTTAGCGGTACCCTTCATTAAAAAACTAATTTTATCTTGAGAAGTATTAGGCACCATTGATCCTGCTTTCCGATACCCTCCCGACATATAATATTGAAGAATTTCAGATCCTCCATTTATATTCAAATTTGCATCGTGTGTAAGGGCTGTTTGAAAAAACCGCTGAACATTATTATAAATCGTCTCATCATATCTAAATTTCCTACCCCAGGATGAGCCTGAAGACTCATCATATGTGCCTCCTGTACCTGTTGTATAAATTGTTTGTTGACTAGGCAGTCTTCCCATGGTTTCTACAAAAGCCTTATAAGACCCGCCTATTTGCATTACACCTGCTTTTCCTTTTTTTGTGGTAATGACAATTGCACCAGAAGCCGCATCAATACCATATAATGCTGCTGCTGCAGCTCCTTTTAATATTGAAATATCTTCTATATCTTCTGGATTAATATCTGCAATACGATTTACAGTACCATTAGATGAAGAATTATTAACACGAATACCATCTACGATCATTAGAGGTTGGTTATCTCCTGTAAGTGATGACGAACCTCTCAAGATTATTTCTGTCGGCAAACCAGGAGATCCTCCTGAGGATGATATTTGAGCACCTGCGATTTTCCCTTGTAGTCCATTCAATATATTTCCTTGATTAGAAGCCCTTAAATCATCTCCTGTTACAGTTTGTACAGAGTACGTCAAATTCTTTTTGTTTCGTTCAATACCTAAAGCCGTCACAACTACTTCGTCTAAAGAATTATCAATAACTTTTAACTGAACATTTGTCACAACATTAACTACTTTGACATCAACTGGATCATATCCAATACTTGTAAATCGCAGCGTATTACCAATTGCTGCATTTATTGAATATTTTCCATTAGTATCCGTAGATACAGAAACTCCAGTCTCTACAACTCGCACTGTAACACCAGATATAGGACCTGAGTTATCAGATACCAATCCTGAAATACTGTTTTGAATTGACTTAAGATGAAAATAGGCTTTGATTAAAGCATCAGAGTTGTTTGACAATGAGGATTTCTTAGCAAAAGAATATCCAGGAATTGTCACCCCCAATGCAATAGAGAATAGTAGATATTTTCTCATATTTAGCATATTATTTAATTGTTTAATGATTTATAATTCTTAAAATATTAATTAAATAAACTAAATGAAGTAGGATTGAAAAGGATCGGCTAGTAACTGCTTTTTACCTCTATAAATATTAGCACAAACTACAATTTATAGAAGTATCTTAGATAGACATTATTTACTTCAAAATCTAGAGTTTAATTAAATAGGTGAAATCGTGGTTTTACATATTGTTATCAAAAAACGCAAAAACACTTATCGAATATAGTCAATTGTTTCTTTAAAAAGAAGAATACGATTAAAATTTAACAATTTATTCAACTAAAGATCTATAACCAACGAAACAATCATTCACAAAAACGCTAAAGTTTGCATTAACAATCTCCCTAAAAAACAAAAGGCAATAATCAAATGATTATTGCCTTTTAATAAAATTATAGTAAAAACTACCAACCTGGATTCTGATTCAGCTCAGATCCGTTTGCTTTATACAATGCAATTTGATCTAGAGGAATTGGTTCCAAATAATGCTTATCAACTACCGTACGACCTACAATCGAAGGAACGATATATCCTTCAGGATTTAAAATAATAGTTTTCAATTGATCTGCAGTCCATTTCGTTTTATCAATATATGCACCTAGATTAATCGAAGGATTTTTATCTGCGTCGGCATATTCTAGTTTTTTCCATCTTCTCAAATCATTCAATCGGAAACCCTCAAAGATTAATTCAGAGCGACGCTCACGACGAATTTCCCAGATTAAACTAGAAACAGATTGATCACGATTTGGATCATCGTACACTTTTCCATTCACAGCAGGCTGTCCTGAAACTATTTCCAATTTTGGCAAATTGACTCCAGCACGAGCTCTTAGTTTGTTTATCGATTTGTCTAAATCATCCTGTGTTATTATTCCTAATTCCGCACAAGCCTCTGCATAGTTAACTAAAACTTCACCATAACGAATGATTGGAGCATCAGTTGTATTTACAAATGATGTACCCATTTGATCATTCTTAAATTGTTCATTCAAAAATTTCAACGTAGAATAGCCTGATGAAGAATAATTAGTTACAACACCTTGCAGACGTAAAGCAGGAACTACTGTACCATTTAAACGTCCATCTCGATTGGCTACTACATTCTCTATTCCTTTATCTCCTTTGTAAGTTGCTGAAATAGCAATTGGTAAACCATCAGATGCCAAATAGCTTTCTATAGCACTTTTAGAAATCCCTGATTGTGACTCTAAATTGTTATTAGACATTAACGCGTGCGTTAACAAACCTGCTTCGTATCTTTTGAAAAGAATAACTTCTGCATTAGAAGTCAAATCTAAAGAAGAAAATACAGCTCTATAATCTCCAGAAACATTATATACACCTGCTTTAATAACCTCTTCAGCAGCCCATTTTGCAGCCTCCAAATAAGTTTTAGCACGAGCTTGATCGATGTCATGGTATTTTAACCATGTGCCTTCAAACAAGAAAACACGTGACATATACGCTAAAACAACATATTTGTTTACAGATAATTTCGCCGTACCATCGTTAGCTCTTACATTTGCTGCCGCGAATTGAAAATCTTCTAGAACTTTATCCATTACGTAAGTTCTAGAATCTCTTTTTCTATACAATTCAGCATCAGATTCAGATAATACCTTATCTATATAAGGAACATCGCCAAATGTATTTACAAAATTTGCATACTCTAAAGCTCTAAAGAATCGACCAATTCCTGACCAGTGATTCTTAGCTTCTTCTGCCATATTCGCCAAAGGAACTGAAGCAATGAATTGATTTGCTTTTCTGATTCTTCCAAAAGGAGTAGATGCAGATGTAGGCAAGTTACTTACTGTACCAGACCAACCGCCCCCAGAAGTAGGGACATTGATGGTAAATTCTACAGGTTTTAATGGAGCAAAATCATCATTCAAACCTTGACCTGAAAAATAATTACCCCAAGTATTATTTTTTCCATACCCTTTAAAATATGAATTATAAAATCCAAAAGTATAAGTACGAATATTATTTTCTGAAGACCAAAATGCTGGATCTGACAATTGATCCAGAGGATCTTTTTCTAAGAAACCATCACTTAAGAAATCTTTGCTACATGAACTAAATGAAATTAATGCCGCGAATGCTAAATATTTTAAGTTTTTCATTACTTTCTAGAATTAAAATGTTAATTGAAGACCAAATGATACTGTACGACGATAAGGATATGAGCGTCCAAATGAGTTTTTGTCATTTTTACCATTTTCCGTATAATCTGTTTCGGCATCAATAGGAACTATTAAATTATCAAACTCAAATAAGTTTTCACCCGAGAAGAAAATTCTAGCTCTTTGAAACTTAATTTTATCCAATGCAGCCTGTGGTAATGTATAACCAAATGTTACGTTTTTCAAACGCAAGTACGACATATCCAACAAGTATTTTGATTGAGGTAAAAAGTTGAACGATGCATTAGATTGATTTTGAAATGCTGGAGCAGGATAAAATGCATTCTGATTTTCTGGAGTCCAGTAATCCAATTGATGTGTATAATACGCATCAGAATATCTCCAACTTGGAATAGCTAAATCACCACCTGCCCAAATTGCTCTTTCTCCAACACCTTGAATGAATACACCTAAATCGAAAGCTTTGTACGCAAAATCAGCTCTAAATCCATAGTTGTAACGAGGGCTTGTGTTACCTATTATTTTACGGTCACCAGGGTTTGCTACTGTACCATCACCTACACTAATCACACCGTCACCATTTAAATCCTTAAATTTGACATCACCAGGACCATATGTAAACGTGTTACTTTGGTAATAGCTTTGACTAGGAATACCATCTTTTAAGGTATATTTTCCATTAACCTCATTGAAGTCATCATATGTGAAAAATCTATCTGTTTCATATCCCCAGATTTCTCCTATAGTTTTGCCTTCGTAGTTAGATGAAGTACCATCTGTATAAATATTTGCTAAACCAGAGAATCTAGTAATCTTCTCTTGGAAATCAGATAATTGACCTGATAATCTCATCGAAAGACCATTTTCAAATTGATGATTGTAAGCTAATTCCAATTCCCAACCGTTGGTTTGCATTTCACCAAAATTACGCATCGGTGTAGTCGAACCAAAAGAAGATGGTAAAGTAACACCTGCTGATATCATATCAGACACAGTTCTTACGTATCTGTTGAACGTAACATTGAACTTATTGTTAAAGAAAGCTGCATCAACTCCAATTTCTTTAGTAGTAACGGTTTCCCATGTTAAGAATGGTGAAATAATAGAAGGAGTTGTCAATGTAGACAAGATTTCATTACCCACTAACCAATCTGAAGTAGCAGAATTGAATGTAGATAAGAATAAAGAAGAAGGAACATTTTGGTTACCTACTGATCCCCATGAACCTCTAATTTTCATGAATGATAAGAAGCTTCTTGACCAGTCCATATAATCCTCTTTCGTGATTACATAACCTACTGAAGCAGCAGGGAAGAATCCCCAACGATTGTCTGATCTAAAGCGTGAAGAACCATCATAACGACCTAATATCTCAACAAGGTATTTATCTTGATAATCGTAATTCACACGACCAAAGAAACCTAATGTAGACCAGTGACCTGCAGAGCTAGCACCTGTCGTAGTTCCATTTGCTAAACCGATTTGACCATAATCATAGTCTAATAAGTTCATACGCTTCACTGTCTGTGATTCATTTTGGACCAATTCAGCATTAACACCACCCATTACCTTCAGGTTGTGATTACCATAATTTTTCACCCATGTAGCAAACATGTTTGCTACATGACGATCTTCGAATGAATTAATGAACTGCGTATAATCGTAGTTTGTTGCAGAATAATACCCTTGTGTGAATTCCTTTTTTTGCCAGAAATCCCAGCCATATACTCGACCACCTACCTCATGCTGTCTTCTAGCGTTATTCGAATAGGTATAATCCGCGTCCACAGTTAATCCTTCTGCGATCTTTGCTGTTCCACCAAAAGTAAAACGTCCAAAATTGAATTTATTACTATTCATTGATGCTTGTTCAACATCATTGATTGCATTACGCATACCTATACCATCGATAGTACCATAAGGGTAGTTAGCAGGCCATCTATACAAATAAAACCACGGATCATAAACAGCACTATTATAATTAAATGGCTTAGAAGCATCTGATGTAGAGTACAATGCCTTAGCATAACCTGTCAACCAGCTAGTAATCTCTGCGTTAACTCCGATATTCAAGTTGTAACGAGAATAATCGTCAGGATTAACTTTCAAGATACCTTTTTGATTCATATATCCTAAACCGATATTAAAGTTCACTTTATCAGAACCGCCATTAACGCTTACATTATGCGTTTGTTGCGGAGTCCAATTTTTCATAAACATATCTTCAGCATCCCAAGTTCTGTGAAAATACAAGAAACCGTCTTTTACTTCATAGTCTCTACCTACGACCATTTCTGTACCAAGATCTTGACCTCCATAAAGACTTTGCCATTCAGCCATTTTCCCAACAGCGTAGTCATCATAGCGGATACCTAAGTTTTCAAAACCTGTAGCACTTGGATTAAATCTCTTAAATGCAGCTAATGCTAATCTAGCACCGTCAGCTCCAGATGCGATTTCAGGAGAAGTAGTTGGCGTTTGAAAACCAAAGTTGTTATCGTATGAAATTGATGTTTTTGAATTACGCTTTCCTGATTTTGTTTTGATCAAAATAACGCCATAAGCTGCTCTAGAGCCATAAATAGCAGCAGAGGCATCTTTGATTACTGACATTGACTCAATATCATTCGGGCCGACTAAAGACAAACTAGGAACTTCCACTCCGTCTACCAAAATTAATGGCGAAGCACCACCTGAGGATTGCAACGAACCGCTAACACCACGCAAACGAATCGTTGGATCACCACCTAAGTCACCACTTGGAGTCGTAATATTTAAACCAGCTACTACACCTTGTAAAGCTCTACCAGCATCAACTACAGGACGGTTTTCAAGAGTTTTACTGATATCAACAGTAGAAACAGCACCAGTTACGTTTGAACGTTTTTGAGAACCATAACCTACTACTACAACCTCATCTAACGTATTATCTTCAGATACTAAAGTAACGTTGATCGTATTTGACGTAACTTTGATATCTTGTGCAAGATAGCCAATGTTCGAAAAACGCAAAGTCGAGCCTAAAGCAGCATTAATTTTAAAATTACCATTTGAATCTGTGGTGGTGGCGCCAGGAACACCTATTACAGATACTGTAACTCCTTCAACCGGACCATTCGAATCCGACACTGTACCCTGTACAGTATTTTGTACCAGCCTACCATTATAATAGGCAGTCGCAGCATGTAGGTTTGTAGCATTTGTAAATTTAACAGAAGAAGCTTCTGCATTTACTGCCATACCCAATGCAATAGAGAATAGTAATGTGTTTCTCATATATAGCAATTAAATAAACCGAATATTCATAAGTAAAAAAAAGGCTCACCTATCTAGTGTGATAATAGATAAGCCTTAGGATAATAGAAGTGTTTTTCTATTATAAGTAGATTATTAAAAATCCTTATACAACAAATACTTTTTACGCATTTGCTTATATTCATCAAGATCTTTAGACCAAGAGGCACGTATCTCCTTTTCAGATTTGCCTGCAATTATTTGCTTGCGCAATTCGTCCGTACCTGCCAACTTATCGAAAAATGCTGCGCGTGTAAAGAATTTAGATTTATCAGGCATTTTTTGATAAAAATCAATAACATATTTAAGGGTAAATTTTTGATCATCAGCATTCAGACCACGCAAATCTAAACCATACATAGTCTGACCTTTACCTTCTACGTGCTTTACCATACCTTCTTTCTCGCCCGGATTATATGTGAATGAACCATACACAGGGTCGTCATAACCGACTACTTGAAATGGCCAATCTGTACCTCTGCCTACAGAAATTTCTGTTCCTTCGAATAGACATAAAGAAGAATATAATCTTACCGAAAGGTGATTAGGTAAAGAAGGGGAAGGAACTATTGGAAGTTCATACATCATAGAGTGGTCCCAATTTTCGACTGGAACAACTGTTACTTTACATTGAAGTCCATTCTCTAACCATTTTTCTCCATTTATCATGTTAGCCAACTCACCTACAGTTAGACCGTGGATCATAGCTATTTTGTGAAATGAAACATTTGACTTGAATTTATCATCTTTACGAACTGGTCCATCGACTTGATCTCCACATGGATTTGGTCGATCCAATACGATTAATTCTTTATTGTGCTTAGCACACAATTCCATGACTCTGTGTAATGACGTAATATATGTATAAAAGCGTGCGCCGACATCTTGCAAATCAAAGATCATTACATCAACAGATTGCACGATAGAATCCTGTTTATCATTACCTCCATACAAAGTATACAATGGCAAACCAGTTTTAGCATCTTTATCGTTATCAACTTTTTCACCACGCTCAATTGTACCTCTAAAACCATGTTCAGGTGCAAAACCAAATCTTAGGTCAACACCATTCGCCAATAAAACATCTACTAAGTGCTCTTTATTCTCACCAACTATAGTAGTTTGATTACCCATCAACCCTACTTTTTTACCCTTCAATAGAGGCAAATAATTAACCAATTGATCTGCTGCAGGAGTAATCTTCCCAGCACCAGTTACACTTTCTTCTTTCGATACAACTTTTGATTTCTGTGTTGACTTACAAATATTACAAGAAAACAATGTAACACATAACAAGGTTACCAAAAGTGCAGATTTAAATCCCATCATTTTTAATTGCAACTCTTCTTTTAATTTAAACAGTTTGATTATCTCGCATAAAAATACAACAAAAACGCACAAAAAAGCAATTTTAATGAATTAAATAGTCATGTTTTGGCAAAAACAAATAACAAATGCGCACAAAACCGATAATTGTCTAAACAACATAATAATAAAACATAACCAATACTAACTTCAAATTCGCATTTGTGGGATAACAAAATTTAATTTCCGTAGATTTTTAGGTGTATATTGTACACATATAAGTAACTTTTAAGTTACACAATCGGTTACACACAACAAAACCTCCCATTTTCTTGGGAGGCTTTGTTTCAGGCACCGAAAAAATTATTCATTAGTAGGAAGCTTTTGTAATTTCAACTTTCTAATCTTCCGTCTTAATCCTTTCATAAATTTATCTCCTGGATCAATCTTATTTGTAAAATAATTAAGATCAGTCTCCTTCCATAAGGAAGTATTTTTCAGTTGACCATATTCATGGTGACCAATAACATATTTAATAGGATATTTTGCTGACAAATATTTAATTAACCTAGCGTTTGCATTCAATTGTTTTTTCGTCAATGGCATAGAATTGCTGCCAATATTCTCAATACCAATAGCACAATAATTCAAACCAATAGTATGTCTAGCAAATATTGTATCCGGTAACAATTGAAAGATAGTACCATCTCGTTCAATTATATATTGAGAAGAAACATTCAGTCTACTTTGGTTAAGGAGCTCTGGTCTACCATTCAGAAAAGGTGATTTAAAAATAGCCATTGTTTTTTCATAACTATCATTTGCTGTCCAATGCACAACAACCATGGTAGGAACAATTGTTGCATCATCTTGATGAATACCGTGGCGCTTATTTAAATACTCTATAGTAAGAGAATCTCTTTCCTTATTCCACTCCAAAGGAGTCTGATAGATTCTTAAATCTTGGGAATACACCTCGATACCTAACATTAAAATTAGTACACAATTAATTAATCTTATAAATATAATTTTCATATCTCTTTTTTACTATTTCATAAGCCTCAGTCTCTTTTAATTCCTGTAGGATATACAACATATTACTATACATTTCATGGACTCTATAATTATCAGGAAAAAACTTCATAATGTCCCAAACATAATCTCTAGCTACAGCAAACTTTTCTACATTTCTGGATTTTATGATCTCATCTACATAATCTAGGTGAGAGGACCAAGAAAGTGCTGACTTAGACATACGCCCAGCCTCCTGATTTACCACAATTTGAGGAATTTCTTTTGACAGTGATTTTTCAGGATATATAGCATACTTATTCGTGTTAAAAAATTTCTTAACTGCTTCAAAATATGCTACTGCTTCTTTATAATTATACAAAGTATCTTTAAGACGAAGTTCTTCTGAGGGATTAGAAAAATATGATGCTTCTCCAATTACAGAAGGTATTCCATAGGTTCCTCTTAATACAGCGGCTCCTCGATTTGGAAATATTAAATAATCAGAAACTATAGAATACAATTTCTCATTAGGATATAAATGTTCATGAAATTCATTAATTAGTAAATGAGCAAAATTTACGCTTGACACATTTTCCAATGCACTTCCATGGAAATAGATCACGGGATAATTAACAGATCTATCAGCTGTAGCATTATGATGAATAGAAACAAAAATATTAGCCCCAAATTCATTCGCTATACGACCTCTCTCATGCAAATCAACAAAAACATCACTATCACGCGTCATTTTTACGACAGCACCTTCAGACACCAACATCTTCTCCAAATATTTTGCTACTCTCAAATTTATCCACTCTTCTCTCTCTCCATTTAATCCTATCCGGAATGAATCCGTAGCACTAGTACCTCCATGACCAGAATCAAGACATATTCGTATATCTTTTAGACTCTGACCAGAAACAAGATTTAGTGATATTAGCAGAAAAAGAAACGTAATTAAATTACTCATAAAAGTTAAATATTAAAAAGGGACTTTGCAAGTCCCTTTTTTCAATAATTATTCAGCAGTATTTATCCAAGTAGGAGTCAACAATCTACTTTTTTCAGAATTATCCCCTACAGCATCTGGATTACGAGTCTGTTCATTCGTTTCGTAAACCATAGCTTGTATCCATTGATTAGGGTTATTTTCATCAAAAACAGTAGTATTAAGATACTTTGGACGTTTCAAACTAGGGCCATAAATAGCTGCGCTATAGTCCATTCTACGCATATCGTTCCATGTTTCCGGATTCAAACACAATGATATATACTTTTGTCTTAGAATGTAAGATAAACCATTGTTTAATGATGCTTCGAACTTAGTATCAAAACCATCTGCCTTTTGGCTCACCCAATATGCCGTGATTTCAGATCCACTAACACCAAGCTTGCGCATATTTGCTTTAACACCTTCTTCAAAAGCTACTTTTGCCCCTGATTTATCTCCCTTACGCAGTCTTGCTTCGGCTTCTATAAATTTAACCTCAGAGTAAGTAATGAATCCAAATGGAGATGTAGTGTTAGTATAATAACCACTTTTACTAAATCTACCGTAATCATTAGGAGACGTTTTCGTAGCATCGCCAGCACTTCCATCCGCAAGCACTCCTTGACCATTCGTGATAAAATTTCCAGACCCAGGGCCCCTATATTTCCCGTCAGAAGCAGCGGGTTTCATAATTTTAGAAACACGAGGATCATCGTACAATGTGTTAGACACAGGAAATGATGTTAACATATTAACGAAAAACTGGGTCCATGCAAAATACCTAGGATTTGTCGTGCTCTCAAACCCTCCCCAGCTTGACCATGGATTTTCATCTACCAACAACCCTCCTGACAAATAGGCGAATTCTGCATCCATGCCATCTCCATCAAAACCTTTAGAACATGCTTCTATTACTTTGTCAGCATTATACAGACTGGACTTTTTACTTAAATGATTATAATACCTTGCTTTTAATGACCACGCAAACTTTTTCCATTTACTTACATCACCTTGATACAATAAATCTCCATTTTTAATATTCAAAGGTCTATTATTCGTAGTATTATCGAATGCCACTATAGCCTCGTCAAGCAATACTTGGATTTTTTCATAGACTTCTTTTTGTGTATTGAACTTCGGTGTTAATGCTATTTGATTTTTCCCATCATAATAATCATCGAAAACTATATCACCGTATTGACTAGTCAATAATCCAAAATTCAGTGCTAGAATTGTTTTCCCCACACCTACAAAATGTAGATTACCTTCTTCCTCTCCTAAACGAATTAAATCCACTGAATTTGGCATCGTATTTACATATGCATTTTGCCACAAGAAATAACTTGCTGTAAATCTCCAGTTTGCTGCAGCATAACCTCCTGAAGAAGCACTTTGAAGGCCTCCATACTGCATTACAGCAGCCAATTCTCGTGTTCCACGCCATTGTGAAGCTCCACTAGATGTTGTTATAGCACCCGCAATACGACTTGCAGCCTCTACTTTAGCTGGATTATTAGGATCTGTGTTTACATCTAGATAGTTCTCACATGAATTAAATATCAAAGAAACTCCGAGAGAAATAAGACCCAAACTATTTTTTAATGTTCTATTTTTCATAACCTAATTAAAAAGAAAATTTAAAACCAAAATCAAAACCACGAGTCGCTGGCAATCCAAGGTTATCAAAACCAAAAGAACCTGAACCTCCTACACCAGCTCCGCTACCAGAAACCTCAGGATCAACGCCTGAATAATTGCTAAACAACAACAAGTTTCTTCCTGTAAGAGTAAATTGTAGGTTTTTTAATTTTAATTGATTAACTAATGATTGAGGAGCAGCATATGTTAAGCTCACATATCTTAATCGAACCCAACTTCCATCCTCTACAAAGTTTGTTGCGTTAGCGGCATACAAAGTCTGATAATAATCTTGGTCCAAATTAATAGCCTTATTATTTTCTACCCCTGTCGACTCTATAATACCAGGAATAACAGTTGTACCACGGTCTAAAGTAAAAGGACTCAAACCAGATTTAACTAAAGTAACCGCTGTTGCATTAAATACATCTCCACCTTGTCTGAAATCCCACATAAAAGACAAACCGAAATCTTTATATTTAAAATTATTGGTAATACCACCTATCCAATCTGGATTACGATCACCTACTTGAGATAATACAGATGAGATCTGAGGTCTTCCATTATTGTCTAACAAATATTGACCTTGATCATTCTTTTTCCAAGATCTACCATTTATCCCAAACAAACTTCCATTAAGATAAGCAGCACCCTGCGCAGCATCATCTACCACCCAAGCATCTGACAATTCTACCCTATCTAAACTTCCAGGTAAACTTAATACTTTCGATTTATTGGTGCTAAAATTGACATCAAAGTTCCAAGAGAAGTTTTGCTTTTTAATTGGCTGAATATTAACAATAGCTTCCCATCCTTTGTTCTGGATAGATCCTCCATTTAAGTAAGCCAAGAACGAACCTGAAGAAGGTGGAGTTCTTGTGCCCAAAATTTGATCATCTGATTTAGTTTTGTACCAAGTCACATCCAAATTCAATCGATTATTGAAAAAACGAACATCAGCTCCTACCTCATACGAATTTGTAAACTCTGGCTTAAGATTAGGATTACCATAGTAATCGTTAATATTAGTAATAAATCCTCTAGGATTTATAGTGAAATCATTAATATAAGTTCCTAATGTAGTTTGCAAAACGTGAGTAGGCGCATCTTTACCAACTTGAGCCCATGCCCCCCTTATCTTAGCATAAGATAAGACTCCTGTAGACTCGACAACATTTAATTCCTTTAATAAATCCGTGACAACAGTAGATGCACTGACCGAAGGGTAGAAAAAGGAATTATTAGACTTAGGCAATGTAGATGACCAATCGTTACGACCTCTAATGTTTAAGAAGACCATATTTTTCCAATCCATATTCAAATCACCAAAAGCTCCAATAATTCTTCTTCGACTTAATGATTTGGATACAGTACGATTTGCCGCAAGTGAATTATTGATACCAACAAAATCTGGATCAATAAAATTTCTAGCGGTAGCTGTTGTCGTCTGCCTAAATGTTGCTTCCACATTATGACCTAAAGTCAAATTGAAATTAAAATCAGAAAGAGATTTTCTGAAATTTGCTAAAAATGTCGACGTAGTTATTTGATTATTAGCTGTCGACTCAGCCAAATAACCATTAATATTGGTTTGCGAAGTTGGAGTAGTAAGACTTTGAAAGTTTTCCGTATAGTAATCGGTCCCTAAACGGTAGGTCAAATTCATCCAAGAAAATGGATCATAAGAAATATCACCAATTGCAATAACACGGTTTACTTTGTTAGTAATAGGCTTTTTATTTATCGTCCAATATGGATTATCGATAGCGCCAGTAGAATTTTCACTTAGTATTTTTTGAGTACCTGCAGGGGTAAGATAGTCTTTCATGTCAACATTTCTAGGCCAATAAATTGCCCCCATGACACCATTAGCACTCCCTTGTGGAAAATATGTTCTGTCCGTATTAACATAATTCATATTACCACCAATCTTTAAATTATCAAAGACTTTATGATCAGCATTTAATCGGAATGATTTTCTGCCAAAATCTGTATTTTTTGCAATACCACCTTGATCAAAAATAGATGCTGAAGTATAAAACGAAGTCTTCTCTGTACCTCCACTAGCAGTAAGATCATGTGATTGGGCAAAACCCGATTGAAAAAAATCACCCAAATTATCATAAATCATATCACTTGAAGAAAACTCTGGACCCCATGATAGATAACTTTTATCGTCAAATGCACCGAGTAAACCTTGCTTAAATTTAGATTGTAACTCGGGCAACCTATTTACTTGATCAAATGAAAAAGTATTTCCATACGATACTCCACCGCGGCCAGATGTACCCGTTTTTGTAGTAATAACAATAGCACCACTAGCTGCTCTTATTCCATAAAGTGCAGCAGCAGCAGGCCCCTTCAATACAGTCATACTAGCTATATCTTCAGGATTTATATCTATCCCCCTATTGGATGCAGGAGCAGATCCAGCACTTAAACCACCTTGAGATACTGGAGTTGTGTTATCTACCGGAATACCATCGATGACAAATAAGGGTTGATTATTACCACTAAGTGAGCTTCCTCCACGTATCATAATATTTGCAGATGCCCCTGGAGCACCCCCTGAATTGGTGATCTGTACCCCTGCAACCTTACCCTGAATAGCATTAACAAGATTCGGTTGATTTGACTCCGAAATATCTTTAGAAGATACATTTTGAACAGCGAAACTTATAGAACGAGCCTGTTGTTTAATCCCCATCGCTGTCACAATAACTTCCTGCAATTCCTCTTGTGAATTAGTAAGACTAATTGAATATGTATTTTGTGACCCGACTACTTGAACAAACTCACTCGAGCCTACAGCGCGAAAAACGAGCTTTTCCCCAGGAGAAGCTTGAATCGTAAACGTTCCGTCCGAATTTGTTTTTACAGTTCGATTTGATCCCTGTACTACAACTGTGACATTGCCCATAGCCTCGCCAGAAGGATTAATTACCTTACCAGAGATTGACTTTTGCTGAGCCATCAAACAGGATGCATAAACAGCGACCCCGAAAAATGTGAGAAGTAATCTTCTTTTCATGTGTTTGATAGATTATTATTAGGTTTATAAATAATTTTTCAATACTCCAAGAACTACTAAATGCTTCGGCACTAATCATTCCATCTTAATAATTCTTATATATAGATTTTATCATATATAAATATATTTCCTATGAAAATCTAAATTTATTTAAGAGTAAATTAATTTCCGTAAATAAATTGTTAGATAAGGTAAAGCGAATTTTTCTTTTCAAATTAGGTAAACTGGTGCTTCTTACGCTTTACATAACAATATTAAGAAAAGAAAAAGAAAAAAAACATGATTGTTCGTTTTTTTTGCAAAAAAACGAACAATCATGCATACATTCACTTATAACATTGTTCAGCTTATTTCGTGGAAATAAAGCCTATTCCGTTTGCAATAGCACGTAAAGGTACTTCACTAGGGTTATTTAAAATATCCCATTCTGCCGAGTTGCCCCTTCTTGCCACAGAAACCGTAGAGCCTCCTCCATCTAAATTAAATGCGAACTTAGCACCTAGAGCTTCATAAATACTCTGCAATTGTACGAATGACATCCCATTAGAATGGCTAGCTTGGCGTCCGTCTACGGTGATGGCAATTAACTTTTTGTCCTCACGCATCCCTATAGCGGTCCTAGGCTCGACCGTTGAATCATTTATCGTAATTTTATTACCGTTGTAAATAAACCATTGATTGCCACCAATTAGATGTTTTAATAGATTATCTCCGTATTGAAACACGGCAGATTGACTAGCTGGGGGATTAAGGAAGACAGGCAAACCAACACGAGTGATTCCAAAAGCAGGCCTGCTACTTCCTACTGGATTTCCCTTTCGTATAACGCCATCATGGATAAATGGACCGGTAGTCAACATGTTACTCCAAGAGAAATAATCTCCATTAACAGCAGCCCAAATTTTAGTTCCGACTTCCTCATTTGCCCTCGCCATATCTGGTAGGTTTTGAAATTTATTATCTGACGAATTATATGGATTTAATACTTGAGCACTAACATGTTTGTAGCCCATATCAGCGACGATAATACTGATATTCATATTTCGATCAGTAGTGTTAACATATTTTATTGAATATGTCGTAATCCCTTCTGCCAAGATCTTTGTATCTGTCGAAATTATAGACTTAATCAACGATGATTTGGTTTTAATTAATTCAATAACATCAATTGGTGTAGGTGTTGTAGGGGTAATTGGTGTTTCTTCTTCAGTTGGCTCTGGTTCCTTTACGATTTCTTGTGGTACTTCTGATTTTCCACAATGGATAAAAAACAAAGTTGTTAACGTTACCGAAAATAGTCTAATTGCATTTTTATAATAATTCATAGGTCTACATTATTTTTATTCATAATAAGGGTTTGAATAAAAATAATAAAAAAAGCCAGAATTTTTATATCTGGCTTTTTTTATTATTTGATAATTTTTGCTTCATAATCACTTTCGTTTCCTAAACGATCTATCGCTTTGACTGCGATGCTGTTTAATTTCTTTCCATTTTTAGAATTCACAAATTCTTTAGAAGAAACTTCACTATTTAAAATTTCCCATTCCCATGAATCACCGTATTTCGCATATACGACATATTGCCTTACTTGCTCAGGTTGTTGGTGCAGCCATTTTGCAAAGACTTTTCCTTGTTCTGCTGTTATCAACAATGTAGGTGCCAATAAAGAATTTGCTTTCAACCATGGTGATTTAGGAACTAAAGATTTTATTCTATAAGGTCCATTTGCAATAGTTGATAACATTTCTGGACTTTTCGTCAATCCCGCTATACTCCAATGTACAACTCCAGGACTATTAGGTACTATAGAGCGAGTCGCATTAATTTGATTGACAATTTCAGACGGCTTATGGGATGCTTTAACCTCTACGGTATTCAATCCTGGCCACAAGTGTCTACCAAAAGTATTTTCTGACTCCCACCATTTCAACAACGCTGTAAAACTCTGTCTTGATGGCTCGATAGGCCAATACAATTGAGGGGTAAAATAATCAATCCAGCCTTTGTTCAACCACAATTTTGCGTCAGCATACAATTCATCGTATTGCGAAGAACCAGTAACACCAGCAGGATAACCTGGTTTCCATATACCAAATGGACTTAAACCAAATTTAACAAATGGCTTTTCAGCTTTGATCTCCTTGTAAATACGTTCAATGAAATTATTGACATGGGATCTTCTCCAATCACCTCTATTCAACTCTCCACCATTTGATTTATAGATATTCCAAGTTTTATTATCTGGAAAATCTGAACCACCATTATAACTAGCGTATGGATAAAAATAATCATCAAAGTGAACACCATCAATATCGTAACGTTTTACGATATCATTCACCACGCGTGATGCATGATCTTGCGTACGTTGATCTGCTGGGTCAAACCAATACATGCCATTTTTCAAACGAACTACGTAATCAGAGGCTGTTCTTGCCATTGATTTAGAAGTCACCACACCACCATTTGAATGGTGTGCACGATACGGATTCAACCAGACATGCAATTCCAATCCACGTTTGTGTGCTTCTTCTACCCAAAATTCTAATGGATCGTAAAACGGCTCAGGTCTTTTACCTATTTCACCTGTTAAGAAATATGACCAAGGTTCGAATTTACTGTCGTATAGCGCATCTGAAGAAGGTCTAACTTGAAAGATTACTGCGTTAAAATTATTATCTTTCAATAGGTCCAATAAGCGAATTGCTTCTTCCTTTTGTTGTTCTGTGGTTAGATCTCTTTTTGAAGGCCAGTTTATATTTGCTACAGTTGCCACCCAAGCTGCACGAAATTCACGTGGCACCTCTGGTAAGGTTACTTTTACTTTTTCTTCTTTTAGAGCTTCTACTTTTTCCTTTACTGCACTATTAACTTCTGCTTTAGGAGCAGGAGTAATGGCTTGTGACTGGATTGCTGCTGTGTTAGACACTGCAGCCTCAACCAACGGTTTACTTTTTTCTTTCTGCTTTTTAGACTTACACGATACGGCAAACAATAAAAATAGGCTCATCAAAGCCAATACATTAAATATTTTAACTTTCATAGGATACAAAACTACAGATATACTTTCATTTTACTTCATCTGATATGTTAAAAGTCAAGATATCGCAAAAATTTTACTACTTCTTTAATTTTATTGCATGACCTTCAAAATAAACTGAGTCGACATTAAAATTTTCATCAAAAACAAGAATATTCGCCAAAGCACCTTGTTCTAATCGTCCTAAATCATTGCGGCCAATCAAATCAGCAGGATACAAAGTTGCCATTCTTAGAGCTTCATCTAGCGGAATACCAACCTTATTCACACAATTTTCTACCGCTTTAAGCATAGTCAAAGCTGAACCTGAGAGGGTGCCGTCAGGAAGAACATAATGGTCTTCGTTTAGAATATGTTGGTAAATGCCCTCTGCACAGTCTGTAACCGCATCCGTAATTAAAAACAAACGATTCTTCATCATAGATTTACTGACTTTAACAGCTTCATAGTCAACGTGTATTCCATCAACTATAATAGAGGCATGCACTGAATCGTGATTGTATGTAGCTCCTGGTAAACCAACATTACGATGGTGCAAAACGGACATTGCATTCCATAAATGTGTCACCGTTTTTACCCCCATTTCGAACGAATCCGTCGCCTGTTGAAATGTCGCATTACTATGTCCGGCACTTAGTAAAACGCCTTGATTTTGCAAATATTGCATACATTCAAGTTGCATAAGCTCTGGTGCTATTGTCATCATTTTTACTACCCCCTGATGACTAAATAACAGATCCTCTAGAATAGCAACAGAAGCTTGTGTAATAAGCTCTTCAGGATGAGCTCCTCTTTTGATTGGATTTAAAAAAGGACCTTCCAAGTGCAAGCCTAAAGCTACTTTTGGTGAAGCTGATTTAAAAATTGCTATCGCTTCTTTAAATAAATCTAACGTGTTGGTCGCTAGCGTGAGATAAAATGATGTACATCCTTGGCGAAGTAATGTTTGTTCAATTTTCGATATTGACTCTGTTGTTAACTCGGATGAAAACAAACTTCCCCCAGCACCATAAATTTGTAAATCTATCAAACCTGGACAAATGTTCTTACCGTTAACATCTATTCTTTCAAAATCGCTCGGGATGGCTGATTCATCAACAATTTCCAAAATGTGAATCCCATCAACTAGTAAAGATTTATGAGTAAGCGTATTATTTGTTGTGAAAATAATACCGTTCGTTAGTGCAAATTTGCTTTTCATAGGTACAAGTATAATAAAAGCTTTTTGGATTTGTAATTCCCCCCTTAGCATTGTAACTTAGCCTACACAGAATAAAAGATTATGTCTAAAACAAAAAAACCTACATCTATACGCATAATGTATATCATTAATGCGATAGCCATTATTCTGTTTTTATTGGGAATAATTTATAAAATATTTATAGACAAATAATCATGTCACAAAAAGTCATTATTAACACTGAAAAAGCCCCTGCTGCTATTGGGCCATACAACCAAGCTATCAAAGCAGATAAAACATTGTACGTATCTGGACAAGTCCCTTTCAATCCTGAGACTATGGAATTAATAAATTCGGGAATTCAAGACGAAGCACATCAAGTACTAAAAAATGTAAACGCAATCTTGTCAGCAGCAAATTACAGCTTTGAAGATGTCGTAAAAGTGAGTATTTTCTTGAGTGACATGGGTGATTTCGCTGCAGTAAATGAAGTGTATGCACAATATTTTACTACAAACCAACCTGCGCGCGAGTGCGTAGCTGTGAAAACACTTCCTAGAAATGTAAATATCGAGATCTCAGTAATTGCTTGGAAAGTATAATTGAAAAACTATAGTATAGAGATGCTGCTTTGGAAATTTTCAAAGCAGCTTTTTTTTATTACAAAAAAATCAATCTAACAGGTAACAAAAGAAAGGGTTCATTGATATACTATTGAAAATGATTGTAAAACATAAAAAAATTCAATAGTATGAAAACGAAATTAAACTCAACTGTATTCGCACTTTTAGCTTGTGCGACTTTATCATTCTCCTCATGCAAAAATGACACAGAATATGTATCGCTATTAGCCAATCCATCTGCCGCAGGATTTAACGAAATTCGAAGAGATGCTTTAGCTGACCTCGCAAATTCAAAATCATTTAAAGCAGAAAATGGAATTACCTTCCAAACAGACAAGGGTACTAAAGTTAAAATTTTGCCTAACTGCTTACGAGACAATATGAACAACATGGTAACTGGTGATGTGACACTATCATTTGTAGAAATGTATGATCGTGGGAATATGACTGCAACAAACAAGCCTCTAATGGGCAGAAATAATGCCCTTAACTTATTGCCATTAGTTACAGGTGGTCAATTCAATCTTGAAGTCACAAAGGGCAATCAAAAATTGTACTCAGGCTGTCCATTTTTTGTTGATATTCCAGCATCATTATCAGGAGGCATAGATGAGGACATGACACTTTGGTCGGGGGATATCGATGAAGATGGAGAACTTGCTTGGAATGAGGTAAAAGCAGATTCAATTGGTCAAGGCAAAGATGCGGGCATCAATATTAATACTGAAGCTGCTACCTACCATGTATGGGCTTCAGAGTTTGGCTGGACTAATGTTGATAGATTCTATGTTGACTCTAGACCAAAAACTCAGATTAAAGTAACAGTTCCTGAACAATACAACATGTCAAATTCGGCAGTATACCTATCCTACGAAGGCGAACGAAATGTATTAGCTCGTCTGGACACATATGATTCCCTTGAAAAATTCTTTAGCGAGCATTATGGTTATGTACCTGTAGGTTTAAATCTTCATGTGATTTTCACGTCAGAAAGTAATGGTTCTTTAGTATATGCTATTAAAAAGGTAACAATTGCGCAAAATCAAATTGTTAGTTTTAATGCTAGTGAACTAAGCATTACATCAAAATCCGACTTAGTGACTATCATTAATAATTTGAACTAATCCCCGATTACTATAATACTCTTTTGGTTTAAAGCCATTCTTCGGATTGGCTTTTTTTATGAAATCATTAAATACCAAAACTATCTATTAATTTAAAGAAAAATATGTATTTAATTATGAGAAATTTATTGTTGCTTTTTTTATTATTAATCGTATCATCTTGCAAAAAATCAACTTCAGAACCTAATACAAGTGACTTTATAGATGGATATATTGGGTTATCTGTAGCGGATAAGGAATATAATGACCTATTGGACCCTAAAAATAGTGCAGCATATATGTATTCTGATTTCGTAATTGAATATTTGGATGAACGAGGAAATCCTCTTAAAAATATCAAAAGTAATTTTCAAATAACTACACAAGCACCGTATATACTAAAATTAAACTTCCCTAAACCGTTGAAATATGATGCTGAACAATATACATATTATGCGTCTGTAAAAATTGGAAATAATCCCAGAAACATTATAAAAGTAAATTACATTCAAATTCCTGAATCCATCACCAAAGATAAAATTCTGTTGAATGATGAGGTTTGGATTGATGACAAACTTGTTTGGGCACCTCACTTTAGTATCATGTATCCTCCGATAGTAGTCAATGCAACATCTGCAAAATAATTCTTGCTGGTCGAAAAGCAAGTAACTTTTATATTTTTTGTATTTTAGCCATTCATAGCAATGGCTGATTTATCTGTAATTACTCCCATAGAATACCTCAAAGGTGTAGGCCCTCAAAAAGCCGATGTGCTCAAAAAAGAGTTGCAAATATTCACTATTGGGGATTTATTGCAGTATTATCCTTTTCGATATATTGACCGCACCAAATTTCATAAGATTCGACAACTGCATTCCGATTTGATTGGTGCTCAGGTATTGGGTAGATTAATTCAATTGAAAGAAGTTGGAGAGAAAAGAGCAAAACGTCTTGTTGGTATTTTCAAGGATGAAACTGGCTCGATGGAATTAGTTTGGTTTCAAAGCGTAGCCTTTTTACAGAAAAGCCTAAAAGTCGGTTCAGCATATATAATTTACGGAAAACCAACAGAATTTAATGGGCAAATTTCCATTACACATCCGGAGATTGAATTGTATAATTCCCAAGAGAAGAAAATAGGTAATCTTACGATGCAGCCCGTTTATTCTTCAACGGAGAAGTTGAAAAAATTTAATCTGGACACCAAAGGCATTCAGCGGCTGCAACAAACAGCTTTGGAAACTACGTTTAGAAGTTTTAAGGAAACGCTACCCGATTATTTAGTCGACAAACACAAACTATTGCCCTATCCGAAAGCTTTGCTTTCTATTCATTTCCCACAAAATGTAGACGACCTGAATGCTGCTATTCGAAGGCTGAAATTTGAAGAGTTATTCTTTATTCAACTTCGGTTATTACGAAACAAACAGCTTAACACGCAAAAATATAAAGGCCACCTATTCGATAAGGTAGGTGAAAAATTTAACACTTTTTTCAATACGAGATTACCTTTTCCTCTGACCAATGCCCAAAAACGCGTAGTCAAGGAGATTCGAATAGACACCAATACCGGTGCTCAAATGAATCGTTTAGTACAGGGCGATGTAGGCTCTGGAAAAACTGTCGTAGCTTTGATGAGTATGTTGATAGCGATAGACAATGGCTATCAAGCCTGTATGATGGCACCAACAGAGATTTTAGCTACACAACATTACAATGGGCTAAAAGAGCTATTAGGCGATGAAATCTGTAATATTAAACTACTTACTGGCTCTACTTCAACCAAAGAAAGACGAATCATTCATCAAGAACTTGAAGATGGTACCTTAGACATCCTCATTGGCACACACGCTTTAATCGAAGATAAAGTTAAATTCAAAAATATTGGTTTTGTAGTGATTGATGAGCAACATCGTTTTGGGGTGGAGCAACGCGCGAAGCTATGGCGCAAAAATGTAATTCCACCACATATGCTCGTGATGACCGCAACACCAATTCCACGCACACTCGCAATGACATTATATGGTGACTTGGATATTTCAGTTATTGATGAATTACCAGCGGGTCGCAAACCAATCAAGACTGTTCATTTTTTTGAAAACCAGCGATTGCGTGTATTTGGCTTTATGCGTGAGGAAATCGCAAAAGGTAGACAGGTTTATATTGTGTACCCATTGATTAAAGAAAGTGAAAAACTAGACTTATTGAATTTGGAGGCGGGGTTAGAAAGCTTGCAAAAGGAATTTCCGTTGCCACAATTCAAAATCAGTATTGTTCATGGCAAAATGCCTGTAAAAGACAAAGACTTTGAAATGCAAAGATTTGTAAAAGGTGAAACACAAATCATGGTCGCTACGACTGTAATTGAGGTTGGCGTCAATGTGCCAAATGCATCGGTCATGGTTATTGAGAATTCCGAACGTTTTGGTTTATCACAATTACACCAATTACGTGGTCGCGTTGGTCGTGGTGCAGAACAATCATTTTGTATTCTTATGTCAGGCACTAAATTAAGCAAAGAAGGACGAACTCGTTTGGATACCATGGTTCGTACCAATGATGGATTTGAAATTGCTGAGGTTGATTTAGAATTACGCGGACCAGGAGATATCTCCGGTACACAGCAATCAGGTGTGTTGGATATGAAAATTGCTGATTTGGCAAAAGACCAGAAAATATTAGCTGAAGCACGAAATTCGGTCATCGAGATTTTTAAACAAGACCCTAATCTTGCGCTAACTGAAAACCAATTGCTCGTTCAATATTTGAATCAACGAAATCCGGGCATCGCTTGGGATAAGATTTCCTGACATTACTATTTCAATTCAGGAGGATGGATTTGCCTATATTTGCACTGTATATGCAAAATCCAGATTTAACGAATATTGCTTCTGAGCAAATTAATGATCTCTACCAAAACACATTTAATACAATTGGACACTTAGGCAGTTCAGAACGATTCGGTCATATCCTTACGACAATCACATTACTTTCAATAGTTCTTGTTTTACTTCTGATTACGGACTTTATTTTTAGAAAAGTTCTTAAAACATTATTTACAAAAATAATAAGCAGTTCAAAGACAATATGGGATGATAAACTACTTGAAAACAAGGTGCTAGATGACATAAGTCATTTGGTTTTGATACTTATCGCACAACAAACTGTCCCTCACCTATTTGTAGGCTTTCACTCTTTCAAAGATATCTTGATAAAAGCTTTAAGTGTCATTGTAATCATTTCAATATATAAGTTGGCCAATGCTCTTTTAAAAACATTGCGCGATATTCTAAAAACATCGAAAGCTTTTTTTGACAAGCCTCTTGATAGTTACCTACAAGTGATTCAGATTTTTCTGATTTTTGTTGTCTTTACAGTTTCATTTTCGATCATAACAGGGAATTCGCCTTGGTCTTTTCTAGTCTCATTAGGTGCCGCCTCTGCAATATTAATGTTAGTTTTTAAAGATACTATCCTTGGTTTTGTTGCAAGTATACAAGTTTCAGCAAATGATTCTGTAAGAGTTGGGGATTGGATTGAAATGCAGAAATATGGTGCAGATGGAAGTGTAATTCAAATAAACCTAAACAATGTTAAAGTCCAAAATTTTGACAAAACAATTGTGACCCTACCCACACACGCCTTATTGAGTGATTCATTCAAAAACTATCGTGGCATGCAGCAATCTGGAGGAAGACGCATCAAACGAGCTATCTATATAAAGATTTCCTCTATACGATATCTCACAAATAATGAAATAGAGGAGCTTAAGAAGATACATTTACTCAAAAATTTCATCGCACATCGCGAACAAGAAATTGCAGATTATAATCTAACCCATCAAGTTGATGAAACGATTAAAGTAAATGGGAGAAGAATGACCAATATTGGACTATTTAGAGCATACATTGAGGCATACTTAAATAACAATAAGAATATTCATAAAGAATATCCATTGATGGTTCGTCACTTAGAGCCTACAGAGCATGGGCTCCCATTAGAAATATACGCATTCACACAAGGAACAGAATGGTTATTTTTTGAAGGTGTAATGGCCGATCTATTTGATCATATTTTTGCGGCCATAAAATATTTCCATTTAGAGACTTTTGAATTACCTGCATCGGATGATTTGCGTTTAACCATGTCTCTATTATCGAATTCTGATAAACATATTACGGAATAATTTGTTAGTAAATATATGCTTCAAACACTTAGAACAGAAATACAATAGTATTATTTGTTTTCTAAAAAACTATCTTTGTTTGTTAATTGTGCGTAGTCAAAATTGATTAATTCTGTACACAATAAACCTTATTACAACTTATGGCAAGAAGATTTAAATTAGTAGATACAGCTCCAGAGAAAGAAACTGCAATATTGGTATCGGTTATAACACCTAGTGTATCGGACCAAATGGCACAAGACTATTTAACAGAACTAGAATTTTTGGTGCAAACGGCTGGTGCAGAAACTGTGAAAATTTTCACTCAAAAACTTCAAAAACCAGAGCATGCAACATTTGTAGGAACGGGTAAGTTGGACGAAATACGAGAATACGCTGAAGCGGAAGAAATTGATATGGTGATTTTTGATGATGAGCTTTCACCTTCGCAAATCCGAAATATTGAACGCGAGTTGAAACGTAAAATTTTGGACCGTTCAAGCCTAATATTAGATATTTTTGCTAGTCATGCACAAACAGCTCAAGCCAAAACACAGGTCGAGTTAGCTCAATTGCAATATTTATACCCAAGATTGACACGTATGTGGACCCATTTAGAGCGACAACGTGGTGGTATTGGTATGCGCGGCCCTGGTGAATCGCAGATTGAAACAGATAGACGTATCATTTTAGATAAAATTTCTTTATTAAAAGAAAAATTAAAGACAATTGATAAGCAAAATGCTACTCAACGCAAAAATCGTGGTGATATGATTCGCGTAGCATTAGTCGGTTATACCAATGTTGGTAAATCTACTATTTTGAATATGATATCTAAGGCAGAGGTCTATATTGAAAACAAGCTTTTCGCAACACTAGATACAACCGTAAGAAAAGTCGTGATTGAGAATCTACCATTTCTACTTTCGGACACGGTAGGTTTTATTCGCAAATTACCACATCATTTAGTAGAATCATTTAAATCAACATTGGATGAAGTACGTGAGGCGGATGTATTGATTCATGTTGTTGATATTTCTCATCCAAATTTTGAAGACCACATTATCGCTGTGAATGAAACATTGAAAGATATCAATGCTTTAGATAAGCCAACAATTACAGTTTTCAATAAAATTGATGCATTCAAACCAGCTGTTGAAGTGGATGAGGATGGAGAAGAAATTAAAGTCACTTTAGACGACTTCAAAAATTCGTGGATGGCAAAAAATTCCGATCCTGCTATTTTCTTATCAGCAACTAATAAAACCAACATTGAGGAGTTCAAAGAAAAGCTTTACGAAGTGATTTCAGAGCTTCATAATGCACGCTACCCTTATAATAATTTATTGTATTAATTAAAGGCAGTAAGCTTTATGCTGTAAGCTCTAAGCAAAAGGAAATGAGAGATTTCAAAAAATATGATGTTTGGCAAAAGTCGCACGAATTGACATTAAAAATTTTTGATGTTACAAAATCTTTTCCTAATGAAGAAAAATTTAGAATAACCTCGCAAATGCAAAGAGCTGCTTATTCTATTCCAAGTAATTTTGCAGAAGGATGCGGTAGACAAAGCGATAAAGATTTTGATAGATTTCTACAAATTTGTTTAGGCTCAGCTCATGAATTAGAATATTTTATGATTCTTACTAAAGATTTAAACTTAATATCTGAGATAATACATGATGAAACGTCAGTAGAAATCAACATTATTAAAATGTAATTATTTAATCTGAGTAAAAAACTAAAGGGCTTATAGCCTATTGCATACAGCCTATAGCATTAAGATGAACAAAAAAGTAGAATTTATTGATTGGGGATTGGTTGATTACCAAGAAGCATGGGATAAACAAGAAAAAATATTTGCGGATACGCTTGCGATAAAAGGTAACAACCGTACAAATAACAGCAATAATCCAACGCCGAATTATTTAATCTTCACCGAACATCCGCATGTATACACACTGGGAAAAAGTGGTCATCAAGAATATCTATTATTAGATGAAGAGGGATTAAAAGAGAAGGAAGCCAAATTCTATAAAATCAACCGTGGTGGTGATATTACCTATCATGGGCCGGGACAAATTGTTGGTTACCCAATCTTAGATTTAGACAATTTTTTCACGGATATACATCTTTATTTACGTACATTAGAAGAGGCTATTATCCTTACATTAGCTGATTATGATATAACAGCCGGTAGATACGAAGGCTATACAGGAGTGTGGCTGGATGCGGATAATGACAAAGCGCGTAAAATATGTGCGATGGGTGTTCGTGCTTCACGTTGGGTGACCATGCACGGCTTTGCGTTCAATGTGAATGCGGATTTAGCTTATTTTGGCAATATTATTCCTTGTGGAATTGACGACAAAGATGTCACATCAATGGAAAGAGAATTAGGCAGAAAGCTCAATACAGATGAAGTGAAAGAAAAACTAAAAAATCATATCGCTGAACTTTTTCACATGGAACTTGTGTAAATCACAGTTTCGCTATACGTTAAAGTAGTTTGAACATAAAGATCTGTTGAAGCTACTTTGATTTCTTTTTCGTTTGTAATTTGATAAATTGGTGTTTCTTCAACACGTGTAGCCACAGAAAAAGCAATATCTCCACAATGCGGGCTGAACACCGACTCTACTAATTCTACTGTATTGTTCTCTCCAGAAAGGTGACCTAGAATAAGGTGTTTTAATCGAGAAGTACGATTTTCAAGTAATAATTCTAATGCGACAGCATTGGATATATGCCCCCAACCGCTACGTATTCTATTTTTTAGAAAATAGGAATATCGTCCCTTCTGTAGCATTTCCTCATCAAAATTGCTTTCCAATAGCAACACATCAGAATGCTGAATCACATGCTTCACATTGTCACAACCTCTTCCCAGATCGGTCAAAATACCGACATTAATTTCTCCGTCCGTTACCACAAAACTACAAGGCTCCTTTGCGTCATGATATTTAGGAATACCCATCACGGTTAGTTCACCAATGTTGACTCTTTCATCTGGCTGAATAAAATTAATCAGGTATTCAGGCATATGCAGCTTCGATCCCTCATAACTACCTTTTGTAATATAAACGGGAATCTGAAAACGCTTGCTAAAAACCGATAGTCCGCGTATATGGTCGGTGTGCTCGTGTGTGATAAATATGGCTTTGATACTTGTCGGGTCAATACCTAATCGCTCCATTCGTATAAGCACATGCTTTGTATTTATTCCAATATCAATGAGTACCGCATCATTACCTTTGGCAACATAATAACAATTTCCATTAGACCCAGAAGCAATCGAGCAGTATTTCATATTGGGAGCAAAGGTAAAGAAAAAGCTATTATCCAAACAATGAATAATAGCCTTTAATGTAAACTCTTTTTCGGGTGAATTATAAGGCAACTCGTAAACCTACAACCTTATGAGTGACATACTTATCTTGTGTTTCGAAACTTTCTGTAGCAATATCAAACAAATAATACGAACCTTTTAAAGCACCACCTGCAGCTGGATCATAAGTAGCTATTCCTATCTTTTTAAAATTTGAGGCGGCATTGATATCAAAATTCCAATTCACAATATCTCCAGTGCCATCCTCTGGCAAGGTCAAATATGGTTGAACATCAAGTCCTAAATTTGAAAAACGATATATTGTACGTCCTATTGCAAAATACCAGAATTTCATTCCATTATGATAAACAAAACAAGTAGCTTTATCTAAATTCGGAATATTCTTGGGTCCGCTTGTTATAAAGCTTTTAGGAGCATATGGCGATACCAAAAACATATTTAAATTATGAGAATACAAATCGTTACCCTTACGAGTTAAGTATTGGAAAGTCCAGTCCGAAACAAAAAACTCTGCAGAAGCTAAGTAACTATGACCATCAGTTGCATTAGCTGGTATTAATTCAGCATACTCTCTATCAAAAAAATTAAGTCTTCTATTGTTTGTACCATTGCCAAATAGACGAATCTTATTATTCTTAAAATCATATACTGAGGCAAAATAACCTTCTAATACCGTACTTGGAATAACGGCTGATTTACCCACATTATAATCTAGAGGATCCTCAGCATATACATCGTCAGATATTAAGCCTTTAGCTAACTGATGAACTTTTCCATTTACAACTACATATCCACTCATATTATTAACTTGAGTTTTCGAACTTGGTATATTTACATAAGTTGGCTCTAAAGTTTGACCAGATATCATAGCCGTATTTTTTGTATACAAAAGTGTAGGATATAATGTTTCCAAACTCGTTATCATAATCGGATTTTCTCCTTGTTTTGTAGCTGTCAATACCGAAAGATATGACTTGCTTGTTAGTGATAATGATTTATAACCAATTTCTAGTCCAATAGGCTCTTTACCTAACTTATACCCATTGAATTCCGAAAAACTTAAATAAGGGCTTCCTTCATTAATTGATTTCATCACAAGATGTGATTGTTGCGATTCGTCTTCAACCAAAAGAAAAGTACCTTGAGTAATAGATGCACTAACGTTTACTGTAAAGTTTGCTGAATATTTTCCTTGTGTGGATAAATCTGTAATAACTAATTTCCCATACTTTGAGCCGGTCCCTATTTCTTGACTATTAACCGACAATTTACGCTCATGACTGATTGTGTCTCCTGCTACTATCCAATCAAAAGTTAATTGACTTTCATTAAAAGTAGGTAGTGATCCCGTAATTTTAGGTTCTATATTTAGCTGCTCACCATAAGTGAGACCATAACTTTTATTACTAAAATTATTGCCTTCCGAATCAAGAATGGTAAGTTTATTTACTTCTTGATAATCATAATTCCCCTTATCTCTAGCGCAAGAAATAGTGAGTATTAAAATAATATATATATAAAATATGTTTTTCATATTCTCAAATTAATTAAGGTAAATAAATACGTGGCTTACTTAAGTCTCCATTGGGATAAACTGCATTTTCCATGAAATATTCCTTTAACTTACGTATATACATGAAGGTAACCGGATAAGAAGAAGCAGAGGCAGAGGGAGGCATGTTGTCCCAATAATAATAAGGTGCTGGAAATTTACCATAAATATCTGGACTAGGGTCAGCTCCTAAATAATAGATTTGTATCCATTTTTGATAAACTTCTTGGTTATAAGGCCCAAAAAAATTAATCCATCGTGTCCACCAGATAGGTTGTGATAATCTATTGGTAATACTTATCTTCATCCTTGTATTCTTTGAATGACCTAATTTGAAATTTTCATTATCTTTCAGATTAAGATATAAGTAAAATGTGCCTTCACGTAGTTTATCTGTCTTTTTTATATTTACAAATAAACTATCTACTGTGTGATTTGCCTTAATAACTGGAGTTTCCAAATCTATACTAGTTAAATCAATATTTGAATTTTTTTCATCTATTTCAACTTGATAAGATCTATCAGAAGATTTTGCGACACCTATTATATTAATTGGAATAGCCATTCGTTTGTTTTCCAAATTTACATCCTCAAATACAAAGGAGAAATTCAATGAATCGACAAACAACTCACCTTGTCTTTGACTAGTTGTTCCTGTATTAGGAACAGCAAAATGTATATACGATTCGTTCTGATCATATACCTCAATATTTTGATTCTTTTCACATGAATTGAAAAGAAATATTATAAGGGTAAGAATTATACTATTTTTCATCATTAAATCTTAATTAGAAATATTAAACAAATCCTCTTCAGCAGGTTTAGGCAAGACAAATACTCCTGGTGAGGCAGGCTTATTACCATCATATCGAATGATATCGCTGTTCCATCGTTTATAATATGTAAACAACATGCCTTCACCGATATACTCTCTCCTTATTTCATCCATCAAATATGAAAAAGCTGTATTTGAATCCGCCTGAGTAGACAATTCCGGGATATTTCGCACAGCACGAATCTTATTAATATATTCAACAGATAATTTTGGATTATTTGTTAGATTAGCTTCAGACACAATAAAATATAATTCAGGTAGATTAATCAATTGTACCTCATAATGCTGAGGATATGTGACAATATCTCCTGGATATTCTACAGCTAAGTTAAACTTAGAGAAATAATCGGTGCTAATATTCCAGTTATTTAATCTATAATCATTTGTATTTCCTGTTCCCTCAGTATACAATTTGGATAAAAATTGATTGTACTGAGGTGCCAAGCGAGTATATAAGTCTGAGTTTGTGACCTCAAAAGATCTACGTGTGTAAAGATTATGCTTATTCACAAAAAGACCTAATATATTTTCTATGGAGAAGCGTTTGTCTTTACTGGCATAATTATTTTCAATATTCGCCTTTTCTATTAAGGTTATAGCTTTACTTGTAGCAAGTTCTGAAATCACCTCTTGCGCTCTAGCTCCCGCACTTTGCAAATCTCCTTCCCACAATGATTTTCGTGCTAATAAAGATTTAACAGCATAATAATTCATACGCACTCCTCTACGGTCGAGTAAGTAATTATAATTTGAAAAAAAATCTCCATCATTGCCATTTCCTGCACGTCCCAATTTAATAATAGGGTCATCCTTTAATAAAATAGCAGCTGCCTGCAAATCATTTTCAACTTGATCTAAAAAGACTTTACTAATTAAAAACGGATTGGGAACTTTAGTAACTTGTGTATAATAAGGTATAGATATAGTCTGTAAACCCTGTGTTTTTACAATTGGGCCAAACAATTTAAAAAGTTCAAGATGTAAAAACCCTCTCAAGCCCAAAGCTTCTCCCTTAATTATGTTGTAGTCTACATCATTCTTAATATTATCTACATTCTCCAGCACTATATTAACCTGTCTAATAGACGAATACAAACCTATCCAAACAGAATCTATTCTATCTTTAACAATTGTATTTGTATAATCATAGTTATTATCATTATAATATCTATGCGTATTATAACTACCAATATTCCAGTAGCCAGCTAATATATCTAGAAATCCATACTCTAATTCTCTACCATAGAGCGTTGGACTAGACATATAATTATAAATACCTGATAGGGTTTGTTGAAATCCTTCTGAGGAATTAAACTTCTCTTCAGGATATATTTGATCATCGGGTTTTATATCTAACCACTTACTACAAGAATTTAAAGTAATAGTTATAAGACTTAAAACCAATACATATATTATCTTTTTCATCACGGTCTTAGTATTGAAGCATTAAACCAAAATTGAATGTACGAGCAAATGGGTACTCTGTCCCTCTTTCCATCCGTACTGTACTAATTCTAAAAACATCATTCATTGAAAAATTTAAACGTAAACGCTGTAAATTAAACTTATCAAGCATTGATTTTTCGAAATCATAATTGACATTCAATGAACTGAATCGAATATAATTTTCCCTTTGTACAAAGCGACTAGATAGCAAAGTCGTACTTCTATCACTTATCGCTTTAAATTGTACCAAATCGCCCACATTTTTCCATCTATCTTCAAGAATACGAAGGTCCCCGTTGAGTTGTGGGTTTACATTTTCTATTTTATTTACTAAGGTTTGATTGTATACATCTCCTTGTAATGAATAATTGAAGTATGCCTGTAAACTCAATCTTCTGTAATTGAAAACTGAATTCAATGTACCGAAAAGTTTAGGCTCTGTATTACCTATTATTTGGACATTACTAGCTGACCAGTTATATGTAATATTTCCATCTCTGTCCATGTATACTTCTCGTCCAGTATTTGGATCTATTCCTAAAGATGGTACGCCTTTGATATTATTTAGGGATTCTCCTTGCTCATAATAAACGGATTGATTATACGTATTATCCTCATTTTGTTTTAAATTCCTGTCGTTTAAGGCCTTGAGTTCTTCAGAAATTTCCATCAATTTACTTTTATTACTAACTGAAGAAGCCCCCAGATACCAACTAAAGCCTTTCTCTTGATTTTCAAAAGCTTTTAAGTTAATTGAGCTTTCAAAGCCAATATTTTGTGTTTTACCAAGATTTGCAAAGTAACTATTACCAATGATTCCTAATGATGGTGCTGCTTGAATCAGTGAGATCATTTGGTCCGTAGTTTTCTTGTAAATAGATCCGGTAATATTGATAATACCATCCCATATTTTAGCATTCATTCCTGCACTTAAAGATTGAATTTGTGGCCATTTCAAATTTTCATTACCCTCATTAACATATTCTAATCCTATTAAATTATAATAGTTATTATTTGAGGCCAACGTATAAGCTGTATTGGTCATATTTGCACTAAAGTTATCCGCACCGTTAGTGCCTGTATTGACAAAAAGCCTTAACATTTGTACGAAATCACTTTTAAAGAAATTTTCATTATGCATATTCCAACCTAAACCTACACTCCAGAAATTAGAATAACGGTTATTAGCACCAAATTTTGAAGAGCCATCCATACGATACGATCCATCTAGAACATATCTTTTATCGTAAGTATAATTTGATGTCAAAACAGTTCCTACAAGACGACTTGGATTTCTAAGCACACTATATTCCGGATCAAAATAGGTGGCATAACTCGGTGAAATTTTCTCATCATCTGCAAAACCAGTGAGACTATGAATATTCAACACATCATTCCTATCAGATAATTCTGCAATTGCCGATCCATTAATAGCATGTTTTCCAATGCTTCTAGCATAAGTTAGTTGTGCATTCACATAATAAGACATATTCTTTCCTTCGGAAATAACATACCGCCCTCGCTGTAAAGCTTCTGTGTTTATAAAATCAGTATGCTTGGGAGATTTGAAATTTTCTCCGTCTACAAACGTTTTTTCTAAAACTCCCTTAGCATTGAAAATAATATGATTATTAATGTACCATTCGAATGATATATTATTCGCAATAACAGTATTATTAGTATAATCTCTATGACCTAACTTGGCATTATACAAAGGATTATACGCAACTGATTTATCTGTAGCAGGAGCTAAAAACTCATCATTATATACAACAACTAGTTCTCCATTATCATCATAAATACGTTCGTAAGGATTCATTTTTGCATATAGACTAAAATTTCCATAAGGAGAGTTATATGCTTTTGAAGATTGAAAGCTAGCAATATTTCGCAATGTTATTTTCTGAGGAATACGATATTCTAAATTAAAACCAGCACCGGTACGTTGACGTCCAGACTCTTTCATTGAACCTTTAAAATCAACATAGGAGCCATCAATACTATAACGTACCTGATTACTTCCTCCTTCCAATCTAATTGAATGCCCTACAGACAAATTAGTAGATACTGGCTGAGATAACCAATATGTATCTACACCTGATAATATGTTTAAATATCTATGATTATAAATATTATCCATATTTACTTGTTGACGCTGACGGTATGATTGATCTGTAGAGACCGATGTGTATACTCCAGCTAACTTTTCGTATGCCAACTTTTGTTCTGCGTTCATTAAATTATAGTCAGACAAATCCACTGCAGTAATAGAGGGCTTAGCTTCATATGTAACGGTAAATTTTCCATCCTTTGGCAATCGAGTCTCGATCACGACCACACCATTACCACCACGAGAACCATACAATACTGTCGAGCTTGCATCTTTTAAAATGGAGATAGATTCAATTCTGTTGATGTCAAGATCATACAATTTCTCAATAGTAGATTCAAAGCCATCTATAATAACAAGAGGAGCATTGACAGCATATTCTCCGACAGAGTTTGTCCCTCGAATGGTAATCTCAGGCAAAGTATTTGGATTCGACCCATTGAGGTTATTTTCTCCTACTTTAAATGCAGGATCAACACTTTGGATAATTGAAAATATATTATTTGTATTAAACTTTTCTATTTCCTTTCTACTAATCACCGTAGATGCCCCAGTCATAGATTCTTTCTTACGCGAAGTATAACCTGTCTTAACTTCAACTTCCTCAATTTGATTATCTAATGGAACTAAATTTATATTTAATACTTTCTGATTATTAACTGCTATTTCTAATGTTTTGTACCCTAACATAGAGATAACCAATCGTTCATCCCCTTGCACAAGAAACTTGAATGTACCATTATTATTTGTAGTGAATGACCTTTGTTGTCCTGATATGCGGATGGTGACTCCTCCTAATTTAGAATTTCCAGCCCCAGTAATTACCCCACTTAGCTCATATCTTTGATTAGTAGATTGAGTTTGAAGATTTGTTGCACTAGATTTACCTTTTACAACAATAGTTTTTTCCTTTAATATCAATTCAAAATTTTGTCCCTCTGACAACTTAGTTAGAACATTTTCAATTGATAGTCCATTAAATGCAACTGTTACAGGCTTAGCATTTCGAATTAATGATAAGTCACCTATAATATCAAATCGAGTCTGATTTCTGACTGATTTTAGAACATGTTCAAACGAACTATTTGTCTCCCTTAGATTAATAGTCTGTGCAACCAAAGGCCCACCCAATGATAGCAAAGACAGTATGACAAAAAGCTTTTTGAACGAATTTGAGTGTTTTAAATTCATTTTTTAGGCAATATTAATTTAATTATTTAGATTCAATTAGAATATTTTTACCCTCAATAGTATACTTAATATGCTCTACCTCAGAAAGCAAATCCAACACTTGATTAAGAGATTTAGTTCGGTTTATTTCACCGTAGAATATAATTTCACGAACACCTTTACCAAATTTCACATCTACGTCATACCAATTAGAAAGTTTCACCGCAATCTCCTGAAGACTTAATCCAGTAAAATCGAAATAACCATTTACCCAATCTATCTTGCTAGTGATGTTTGTTGATTTTTTGACCATACCATCAACAAATATTTCGGAAGTATTCATATATATCGCATCGGCTAGAAGGGCCATTTCCCCCATGCGAGATGGCTTTGCAATTGAGATCTTTCCTTCTAACAGCGCAGCTTCGAATTTACTGTAGGTATTGACATTAAATTTAGTCCCATGAACTTGCACGGTATGTTGATCTGTTCTAACAAAAAAGGGTACTTTATTATTATTATTATTATTATTAGCGACATGAGCGACTTCAAAATACGCCTCTCCAGTCATTCGTACCTCACGAAAATTATCTTGAAAAGTAATAGGATATTCGATTATTGAATTGGCATTAGCCCACAATTTCGTTCCATCAGATAATGTTATCTTTGCTGAACCTCCTGGTTTCGTTATTAAAGTATTAAAAACTACAATATCCGAGTTAGAACGCTGTAAATATTTTAAACTACCATCTTCAAGTTTTGTAATATAATATCCATCAGCAGCTACAGTATCTCCTAATTGAATATCATCAATTGAAATTTCAGTATTATTATTCAATACTATTCTGGCATTAGAAGAAGTTGGCGCTTTAACAATATGGTTAGTATTAGATAAGTCAAGTGATTCTTTATTATATAAAAAAACTCCAAAACCTATGAGCAACACTGCAACTGCTGATAACCATTTCCAGCGTTGTATATTACGAATTGGTGTATGAAAAGTTTTATAAAATCTTTTATCTAATGAGGATATGGTATTATTCACCTCATCATCAGAAAATGTATTAAAATCATTTTCTTCAAACCATTTTTCCACCAAGGCCCTTTCTTCGTGTGTACAAAGACCCTTGCTATATTTTTTTAAAATATCCTTATCAAATTTCATAATAACCTTAACTAAAAAGTAAAGTATAAGAGGTTTCGCTTGTGAAAGTCACAATCGGTTAGTAGCATTTTCATACTCTATATATACAAGACGAAAGTAAAAAGAAATTGTCCCGAACTTTTTTTAAATTATTAGGACATAAAGGATAAAAATAGCAGAAGAGGTATTTTTTCTCTCAAGTACCTCATCAAAAGAGAATATTGGTTTCTTACAGTCTTTTCAGATATCCCCAATTGCTCGGCTATTTCTTGATTAGAATATCCTTGCATACGAAGTTTAACAATCTGTTGCGATTTAGTGCCATACTTGATCAAAAGAGAATCAATCTTATTAAGAAAAGTCTCTTCTCGAATTTTGAAATCAGCAAAATATGAGAATTGCTGTAAACTAAAATCTTCCAAAGAGTCTACATACTTTTGAGCAGTATCATTATAAGCTATAAAATCAATTATCCTATTTCTTAAAGCTCTAAAAATATAAGAAGAAAAGTTTTCTATTTGTACAGTATTACGATTTGTCCAAATTCTTACAAAAAGATCATGAATTAAATCTTCTGCTATACTATTCGACACTTTCGCTAATGCATAGGCTATTAGCGGTTTCTTGTAGCGATTATATAGCTCTGTGAATGCCTTGTTATTATCATCAAAGCTTACTTTTTGATATAATACCTCATCAGTTAGAAGATTTAGATTTGACATTCATTTAGTTTTGTAATCTCAAATATACAATCTTCTTTACTGTTTATTAACATTCAGGTAAACTCAACGGCACTTTAACTGCCAAACCGCCATCGGCTGTTTCTTTATATTTCACATTCATATCTTGCGCCGTTTCCCACATGGTGCTCACCACAGCATCTAGACTAACTTTAGCTTTATCAGGATTTGATTGCAATGCCAATTGTGCCGCAGTAATGGCCTTTATTGCACCCATGGTATTCCGTTCAATGCAAGGTACTTGTACCAAACCACCAATTGGGTCACAAGTTAAACCAAGATGATGCTCCATAGCTATTTCCGCAGCCATCAATACTTGTCTTTGTGAACCACCAAGACATTCTGTCAAAGCCCCCGCAGCCATTGCCGACGACACACCAATCTCCGCTTGACATCCACCCATAGCTGCAGATATCGTTGCACCTTTCTTAAAGATAGATCCTATCTCTGATGCCGTAGTTATAAACTGAACAATTTTATTGTCGTTATATGCATTATAGAACGCCACATAATATTGTAGAACTGCTGGAATAACTCCCGCGGCACCATTCGTAGGCGCTGTAACGACACGACCAAATGAAGCATTTTCCTCATTTACTGCCAATGCAAAGCAACTCACACAATCGAGAATATAACCAAAATCTTTCCCTCCAGCACGAATAGCTTCTAACCAACTATCATAATCGTCGTAGCTACGATCTTTCAACATACGTTTATTCAGACGAGCTGCTCTCCTTTCCACATTCAGTCCCCCAGGTAGCACACCTTCGGTATGACAGCCTTTATAGATACATTCTTTTATTACACGAAAAATATTGAGTATTCCATTTCTAGTATCTTCTTCTGGACGCCATGACAATTCATTCTCCATCACCAGCTCAGAAATCTTCAATCCTGTACGCATACATGCGCTCATCAACTGCTGTGCGGTATCTACTGGGAACGGTAAATCTACCTCGCTTAAAACAGATTCTGTATCATTTTCTTGAACAACAAATCCGCCGCCAATAGAATAATAAGTTTCGCTTACAGCAGTTCCATTATTCAAAAAAGCTTGAAAAGTAACTGCATTGGGATGAAAAGGCAAACTTTGGTCAAATAGAAACAACAACTGGTTGGAATAAGAAAAGTCTATGCCTTTTATTCCACCTAAAACAAGCGAATTTGATGATTTGATATGCTCTACTTTCGGCATCACTTGATTGACATCAAAAGTTACTGGATCATCACCACTCAGTCCTAATAAAATTGCAATATCTGTACCGTGTCCTATTCCTGTTTTGGCAAGAGAACCATATAATAAAATATTGACTTGCTCTACCTGAGCAAGTGCATCTCCTTCTTTCAACTTTTGAACAAATCGTTGTGCAGCACGCCAAGGTCCCAATGTATGCGAACTTGATGGTCCTATACCAATTTTAAACATATCAAAAACTGAAATTTGCTCTGATGCCATAATCACAAAAGATTTTTAGAGATATAATTTGAAGCAAAGTTAGGATTATAAATGACAAAAAAAAGCCAAGTTGATACTCAACTTGGCTCTTATATCAATGATTTCTGATTCTTACAATCCTCTACCGAAAGAATAAGCCTTACTAATTGTTACCGGCAATTTACCCTTGGAAGTAATATCTTTTAGAATAACCTTAGCAGCAGCTCTTTGCATAAAAGCTTCATTTTGATAACCCATTATAATCGATGCACTACGATTCACATCGACAGATGTTAACGCATAAGGATTAGTTAACATGACAGTAATAGTGCGACGACCTGCTATCTTATCGATGAAGGACTTTACATCTTCTGAAAAATCTAATGTAGGTCTTGGACGAGATCTATTGTCATGAATTGTTAGTATGATCTGATCGTGGTTTCGTACTTCTTCTACCAAATCAGCGATTAAATCTTTTGTTTCCTTACCCGAAATATAAATATTGGTAACATTAGACAATCGAGATGCTAATGCATTTTCGAAATCTTGTGCTTTATCGATCCCAACACTTACGACCACTGTTTTCTTTTTCGTATCGAATGACTGGATACGACGATTTGATTTTAACAAAGTAACCGAAGCATCAGCCATACGTTGAATCAAGGACTTCGTTTCTGGTCTGTTAAGATCTGCTATAGCATTGTCGTATTTAGCTGGTGTATATTTATCTAAACCTAACCATAATTTTGCAGCTAAAATACGTTTAACGCGAGCATCAATATCCGCTTGCTTCAAACGACCACTTTTAATAGATTTTTCAACCAAATCAATTGCACGAGCACTATTTTCGGACAATTCTAATAAATCATGGCCCGCCTCTATTGCCAAGATGTCTGCTTCACCGTCAGGGAAATATTTAGTAACACCTTTCATATTCATGGCGTCAGTTACAGTCAACCCCTTAAAACCTAAATCTTTTCTTAATAAATCTGTAACGACTTTCTTAGATATAGAAGAAGGCAAGTTAGGTGTATTATCCAATGCTGGAATATCCATATGACCAACCATTACAGCTGGTGCACCTTGTTTAATCAATTCTTTAAAAGGGTATAATTCTAAATCCTCCAAACGTTGGCGTGTAAAATTCAATTTTGGAAGGTCATAATGTGAATCCACATCTGTATCACCATGTCCAGGAAAATGCTTTAATGAAGCCAAAACTCCTCCATCAATCATTCCTTTCATATAGGCAGCAGACTTTACCGCTACATTTTCTTTATTATCACCAAAGGAACGGAAACCAATAACAGGGTTTTTAGGATTGTTGTTGATATCTACTGTCGGAGCAAAATTGAATTGTATACCTATACGCAAAAAATCTTTTGCCATATCTCTACCCATATCGTACAACAACGAATTATCTTGCAAAGCGCCCAAAGTCATTTGATATGGAAATGATTGAGTAGAATCAGGTAAACGCATACCAATCCCCCACTCGCCATCTACAGTAACCAACAAAGGCACCTTAGACACGCTTTGATATTTATTAATCATATCGATATGACGAACAGGACCTCCTTGAAAAACTACTAATCCACCTAACTGTTCATTTTTGACTACAGTACCAACTGAATCAACAAATTTTTGACCCAAATTTGTATGTGCCCTAACTAAAAAAAGCTGACCTATGCGCTCTTTAGGAGTTAATGAGTTAAATACAGAGTCAACCCACTTGTGATTACTATTAATAAAATTCACAAAATCAGGTCTTTTCTGTGCAAAAGAACTAATAGAAGTAAGTAAAGCTAATGATAAAGCTAAAATAGGTTTCAGCATAATGTCTTAATTAAATGTATAGAGACGAAAATATAATATTATTTCGACATATCAATGTTTATGCAAAATAATTAGGTGAAAACGCATAAAAACGCATTACAGTAATTGATACTTTTGCTCTAGTAATAACGCTAGATCAATAGAGTTCTCAATTTCACCACACGCTTCTTTTTTCCACAACATGTCAATAACTAACAACAAATATTGCGCCTCAATTTCAGGATTTTGATACCCCAATTCGCTGAATGCTCTAATAATGATTGGGTGCACAGGCTTCATAAACTGCTCGTGCTGAGATTTAGAAAATGGAATATGAGATAGTCTTTCTTGCAATTTCCAAAACATAGGTTCCTCTGCAACAAGCTTACTAGGTAAGAAAATCATATTTTTAAGAAAGTCCTTCGCACTTTTGTAGGTCATCATGCCGCGATGATGCTGCAGGACTCTCCTATATCCAGACTTAATAAGGTGAGAAAGCAGTGTATCTTTATTCCCAAAATGTTTAAAAATTAAAGCCTCCGAAACACCTGCATTTACAGCGATTTCTTTAGTTGACGTATCAGCATAACCATTTTTGGCAAACAGCACTAATGCTGCTTCCAAAATCTTCTCTTTTCTACTTATCAGGGAATTTTTCATAAACACACGAACATTCAAGCAAATATATTCATTTTGCCAATATATTTGAAGTATGCTAACTTTAAACTATTATTGCAATATTGACCATTTTCTCTGTGAAAACTTTTATACATTCTGCTTTAATTTTCATAGCATTACTAACTTCTATAGACTTATATGCCCAGCATAGAGTCAATGGACGAGTACTTAGTACTATAGACTCAACCGCGATAATAGGCGCTACAGTGCGCATTTTTCAAAACATTCAAAATTCAACACCGCTATATTCGTCATCCACCGACAAACTTGGAGGATTTATTTTCAACCAACTCAAACCTGGTGATTATAAGATAAGTGTTCAAGCATTAGGTTTTCAAAGCAACGTTTCAACTCTTCAAATTCATAATAAAACCACTGAAATCGTAAAACTTGTGTTACAACCCGAAAATATTGGAATTGATGAAGTTGTCATTAGTGCTTCACCAGCCGTTTTACTCAAAGGTGATACATTAGAGTATGACGCTAAGCGTTATGTAGCTAGAGACTTTGCTGATGCAGACGAAATTGTATCTCAGATACCCGGTGTAATGATCGATGAAGATGGAAATGTAACTGCACATGGGGAGCAAGTGACAAGAATCATCGTTGATGGAAAAGAATTTTTCTCTTCTGACCCCAAAGTAGCCCTCAAAAACTTACCTGCTGACATTATAGCTAAGATTCAACTAATAGATGAAAAATCCGAGCAAGCACGGTTTTCGGGATTCGATGATGGTAAAAGAAACAAAGTCATAAATATTGTTACTAAACCAGATAAAAAATTAGGTTATTTTGGCAAATCAGCTCTTAGCAAAGGAAATAGTGACAAATTTTCGATTAATTCTTCGACAAACAGTTTCAACCAAGACAAAAAATACGCTATCAATATACTAGCAAATAATATCAACGAAACAAATTTTGCCGAACAAGGCCGAGGTGGTAATAGACGCGGCAATAATAACACAGACCGAGGCTTGTCTGACACATACGCTGCCGCCCTTACTTTTAGTAATACCTATCCTAAAGCAAAATTAGAATTGAGCTCAGATTATAATTTTAATTCATCCACTACAGCATCGAATTCACTTTCCAATATTCAGTACTTATCCGAAAGACAGTCGAATCAATTCAGAACACAAAATCAATTTACGGATGTGAACAGTACAAAACATGTATTTGGAGGACGTGTCAAGTGGCAAATTGACTCTATACAAAGGCTTGATTTCTCGCCAAATCTACAATATACTACTGGCGAAAGAACTAGCTCCACTGATTTTAATACGATTAATACAAATGAACTACCCATAAATAAATCAGAGCGTTCTACAAATGGAGACAACAGCAACCTCAGTTTCGGAGGATCATTGACTTATATGCTAAAACTAAAAAAACCAGGTAGAACGATCTCCCTGTCAGCTACTGGAAACAAAAACACTAATGATGCCTATGGATTGAATTTAGCTGTGACAGAATACTATAAAGACGCATTATTGAACAGAATCGACACCAACAATAATACTAGTCTATCAAACGGCCATGGTTCTGGGGTAAATGCTAGATTGTCATTCACCGAAACAATATCCAAATTTAGTAGGCTACAAGCACAGTATAACTTTAGAAATAATGCTTCATACTCAAAAAGAGAAACCTACGAATTTCTAGCCGAAACAGGGCAAACAGGAGAAATTCGCGATCGTCTTTCTAATGAGTTTAGAAATGATTTTGATTACCACAGCGCTGGCCTATCTTATATTTTTGCAATCAAGGATTCAATTCGCTTTCAAATGGGATTACAATACCAGCATGGAATAAGACACAACGATAGAATAGTGCCCATACACCTAGAGACTGTATCTAATTTCAATAGTTTTTTACCAGATTTAGCTGCACGCTACAAATTCAAACAGACTAAAGAAATTGAATTTAATTATAATACAAGTACGAATACTCCAACTATAAATCAATTACAAGATTTTATCAATAACCAAAATGAACTACGCATTACCAACGGTAATCCAAATCTGAATCAAGAGTATGCACACACGCTAAGACTACAATACAAGGATATCAACAAAAAAACAGGTAAATCACTAACCACTAATATTAATTTTGACTATATACAGAATAGAATAATTAATAGCATACTACAAACAGATACAAGTATATATTTATTTGATGACATAAGATTAGGAGCAGGAGGTCAATATATCGTTCCTATTAATGCAGATGGTGCTTATTCATTTCGACTGAACAACAGTTATGGGCTACCTATTGAAAAATTAAAAATCAATCTTAATCTAAACTCAAGATTATATTTAAACAATGAATTAGCTAAAATAAATAATTCACCAATTAACAATAAAACATTTGGATATGGTCAAAGTATTGGGGTAAACTCCAAATTTTCTAAAAGATATGTTATTGGAATTTCATACCACATAGACGGAAGACAAACGTCAAACATTATGACACAAACTGCAAGATACCATGTCATTAATCATAGACTCAGTAACAATACAACTATTGAACCATTTAAGAATATAGTTATATCTTCAAATTTTATGTGGATTAATAATGGTGGAATAATGGACTATCCGGATGTCGAAACTTTCTTGTGGAATGCATCTATTGGCAAAAAGCTATTCAAGAAGAGTAATGCAGAAATAACGTTGAAAGGATTTGATTTATTAAATAGTGCAAAAAATATTAGTCGTCGTGTCACCGAGAATAATATTTCAGATGTAACATCTAATACATTGAATAGATACTTTTTATTGTCATTCACTTATAATCTCAGAAAATTCGGAACTACAAATATTTTTAAATAAAAAGTCCTCCCTTTTGTAAGAAAACTTCCTTTTTCTTCATATATGTATCCTTATCTATAGCTTTTGTAGCCTTAGAAATAATAGCAGTTTTGTAGCCAAGCTCCAAAGCATCCATTGCCGTAAAATACACGCAGAAATCAGCTGCCAATCCACAAATATGGACCTCATTGACACTTTTATCTTGAAAAAAACCATGTAATCCTGTCTTTCGCGATTTATTGTTATCAAAAAAACCACTATAACTGTCTACATTACGATCCATTCCTTTCCTAAAAACAGCTTGGATTGCATCGGTATTTAATAAAGATGAAAATTCAGCCCCAACACTTCCCTGAACACAATGATTTGGCCATAATGTTTGTGGATAACCATTCAAATCAATTACGTCGAATACATTATGTTCCACGTGCATCGAAGCAAAACTTTTATGATTAGCAGTATGCCAATCTTGTGTAGCGACTACAATTTCATACTTCGATTGCAGTCGATTAATTACATCTATAACTTCATCCCCGTGAGTCACTTCCAATGCCCCTCCTGGAAGAAAATCATTTTGTACATCTACAATAATTAATGCTTTCATACTTTGAAGTTAGAAAATATAATTGATTTAAATTTTTATAAGCTGATGATAAACATTTATGATCACAATTATTGTAGCGTATAACACAGTTATCACGTCTTTATACTTGATGCATTTTCTAGCTGTAATACAGCACTAAAACAAAATAAATTATTAGATTTGCACCTCGTATCTATTGGCTATAGATATTTAACATATTATAACACATTTAACAATAGGTATTACTTACATTTGCATGTCAACTAATAAATATGAGTCAAATTTTACGTTTTAAATATATACACATTTTTTCTATCATATATGTACTATCCTTATTCACAAGCTGTAATAAAGACACAAGTATATCTTTAGATCATATTGACGAAGACATCGCAGTCACTTTCATTGACTCATTTTCTGTTAATACATCCACTTACCAATTAAATTACCTGCCTTCATTAGGTACTAAAGCAGTTTTAGTGGGTAAGGTACAAACTCCAGATCTAGGCACAATCAAGTCTTCATCTTATTTAAAAGTATTATTAGACTCGTACACAGACAATATTCCACAAGACGCGATTTTTGATTCTGTAAATGTAGTCTTAAGACCTAATGCAGCAAGATATTATTTTGGAGATACTACTCAAACTCAAACTTTAAAAATACATAAGGTCACTCAAGAAATTGTCACTACAAACCTATTAACAGCAATTGACAGCTACAATGCTCCAGTTTATGTTACAGGGCCGACAGTTTTCAGCAATCAAAAATTCAATTACGATACTAGTGCTTTAGGGACTGTAACCTTCAAACCTAATGTTAACTCTATCGATTCAATTAATATTAAATTGAATGATAATTTTGGCCGAGATATCTTCGACAAGATAAATTCTAATGATTTTAATGTGAGTAATGCGAATGCTTTCTTAACATATTTAAAAGGAATTGCTATTGTTCCTGATGACAATAATACTGTCGTATTAGGTCTTAAAGATACCGTTCAGATTAACATCAATTACTCTTATGTCGGTCCTAACGGCTTTAGAGTTACTGGCAAAAAAGTTATGTCAAGTGCATTAAGTAATTTTTCATACAACAACATTGAGTATAACAGGGCTGGGACATCTTTCGCTGCTCTCAATCAAAATAATAGAGAATTGTCTTTTTCTCAAACAGACAACAAAGCATATATTCAATCAGGTACTGGAATAGCGACTAAAATAAAAATCCCCGCGCTAAGTGAATTCATGTCAGCAACAAACATCAGTATTAACAAAGCGGAATTAATTATAGAAACAGAGTCGCTAAATTATGGCAATAATGCAGCTCCATCGGGATTAATGTTAATGGTAACGAATAAAAATGGCTTACCAATCAACTATATCCCTACACCAATGAGTACTACAATACAACAAGCTTCTTACATGTCGGGAACAGATATTGTTGGTAATGGTAAATATGTTTTTAACTTAATAGATTACATAAAAAATATTAATACGAATAGGTATATCGATACCGATTTGTTAATTTCAACTATTGCACCTAGCATTTTTAGCACTGTAAACACAGCTAAAATTGCGAATGAAAATGGAAAACCAAAGATTAAATTAAACATTGTATATACTAAATTTAAATAATTTATGAATAAGAAAAATTGGCTATGTGTAGTTTTAGCCTGCGCTTTTACACTTTCTGCATTTAATTCTTGTAAAAAAGACGAAGATAACGACACTACGACGGACAACGGTCCTACAGAATGGGTAAGAGCCTCTGCTTTTGACGGCGATCCAAGAAGTGGCGCTGCATCATTCCAAATTGAAAACAAAGGATTTTTAGCTACAGGTATTTTTTCAACTAATGAGATGACTAATGATGCTTGGACTTTTGAAAACAATGTATGGACACGTATCGCTGATTTCAAAGGCAGCGCAAGAACAGGAGCTGTAGGTTTCTCAATTGGTCAAAATGGTTATGTTGGATTAGGGTTTGATGGTTCTGAAGTATTAAAAGACTTCTACAAATACAATCCTTCAACTAATACATGGTCTCAAATCGCTTCATTACCTGAGACTGCTGAAGCTCGTTATGGCGCGGTAGCTTTCACATTAGGTGGAAATGCTTATGTTGGTTTAGGTGCTACTAAAACACAAAAAACACTAAAAGATTTTTACAAATATGATCCAAATACTGATAAATGGACTTCAGTAGGATCAGAATTCAAGCAAAAAAGAAGAAATGCTTTTGCTTTCGTAATTGGTAATAAAGCTTATGTAGGTGGAGGATTTGATAACAACCAGTATCCTGAGGATTTCTATTCTTTTGATGGAACAAATTGGACTGAAGAAACACCATTAAGAGATACAGATAATTCATATGATTTGACTCGTGAATCTGCTTCAGCATTTTCTATTGGCAACTATGGATACGTAGTAGGTGGTAAAAAGGCTGCTGCTTTGAATACTGTATGGAAATATGATCCAGCAACTAAAAAATGGGACAGTAAACACCAATCTCTACCACAAAATGCAAGAGAAAGTGGTGCAGCTTACTCTATTGGTGGTAAAGGCTACTATACTACAGGGGCAAATGGTTCATTTAAATATGATGACAACTGGGTTTTCACACCAGTAAGATAATATAATTCATTATTATTAAAAAAAGGCTTTATGAAAAATCGAGGGCACTGAAAAAGTCCCCTTTTAGATTGGGCTAAAAAAAGGAGTGGAAAACAACAGTTTTCTGCTCCTTTTTTCGTATCTTAAAGTAGGTTTTAACGGACATCAGGATGCTTTCTACCCAACAAAAAATACATTTCAGTTCCTATTCAGGATTGTACGATATCATTGTTCCAAAAG